>CALWQJ010000016.1 GCA_944383645.1 uncultured Merdimonas sp. | reverse complement strand
ACGCCGGCGCACTCCAGCACCTTCGCGAATACCTTTCCAATCTCCTGCTGCACGATGCCGTGGATGTTCTCCGGAGTCACGTCACAGCGCTTCATCCATTCCTCCGCCCAGTCGGCGTGCTTTTCCAGGGCCTCGTCGCTTCGCAGATCCTTTCCTGCCAGCACATATTCCTCGAGCCTCGCCATCTCCTTTTTCAGCCGGGCCGGGAGCACCGCCAGGCCCATGACCTCGATAAGGCCGATATTTTCCTTCTTAATATGATGGTACTGTGCATGGGGATGGTACACGCCCATGGGATGCTCCTCTGTGGTGATATTGTTCCGGAGCACCAGATCGAGCTCATACAGGCCGTCCCGCATCCGGGCGATAGGCGTAATCGTGTTGTGGGGCACGCCGTCCGTCTCGCTGAAAATGAAGGCCGCCTCGTCCGTGTAGCCTCTCCAGGCCTTTAGGATGTGATCCGCGGCGTCCGCCACCTGGGCCGGATTCTTTCCCTGGAGACGGATCACGGACATGGGCCAGCGCACCACGCCTGCCGTCACATCCGGATAAGCGGACAGGGTGAAGTATCTCTCATAAGGAGCCTTCGCCATGGCAAACACATAATTTCCGCCCTGGAAATGGTCGTGGCTCAGGATCGAGCCGCCCACGATGGGCAGATCCGCGTTGGAGCCCGCCGTATAGTGGGGGAACTGGCGCACGAAATCCAAAAGTTTCACAAAGGCGTCCTTGTCGATCTTCATCGGGATATGCTCTTTATTGAAGATAATGCAGTGCTCATTGTAATATACGTAGGGCGAATACTGCAGGAAATACTCCTCTCCGTTCAGGCGGATGGGGATAATCCTGTGGTTCTGCCTGGCCGGATGGCTGTAATGGCCCGCGTAGCCCTCGTTTTCCCGGCACAGCAGGCAGCTGGGATAGCCGCTTTTTTTCGCCTGGCCCGCCTTCGCGATGTCCCGGGGATCCTTCTCCGGCTTGGACAGGTTGATGGTGATGTCGATGGGGCCGTACTCGGTGTCCGTCACCCATTTCTCATCCTTCGCGATACGGTCCCGGCGGATATAGTTGGTCGCCTGGCTGAAGGCGTAGTAATCGTCGGTGGCGTCCTGGGGAGATACCTGGTACTTCTCCCAGAAGCGCAGCTGCACCTGGGAGGGAAGCGGCGTCAGTACGCCCATGATCTTCGTGTCGAAGAGATCCTTCGCCGTGATCGTATCATCCTCCAGGATCTTATGCTCCACCGCGTAATCCAGCATATCGTCCAGGATCTCGTGCACCGGGCGTTTCCGCGCCGGCGCCTCCTTCTTCTCATACTCGTCCAGCCCAAAGAGAGCGAGCAGCTGGTTGGTTAGGCAGACCTCGTCCGCCGGATCCACCAGGCCGTTTTCCATTCCATAGGAAACCAGCTCTCCAATGAGGGCGTTGATATCTTTCTTATTTTCCATTTCTCTTACACTTTCCTTCCTGATACCCCGCGGGATCTTATAACACCTTCATGCCGCCGTACTTGCGGATCTGGAGAACGCTGCAGGCTCCCTCGCCGAAGGTCTGATCCATCGCCTTCTTGTACTCCGCCACAGCCTCATGTCTGACAAAGGCCTGAATCGTGCCGGCAAAGCCGCCGCCGTGCACGCGGCAGACGCCGTTGTCTCCCAGGACGGCCTCGCTGACCGCCAGGGCCACGGATACATTCTGGTGCTGCACGTCATGATTGGTATACACGTTCTGCAGATATTTGAAGGAAGAATCTCCGGAAGCCTTTACCGCCCGCAGGAAGGCCTGGAAATCTCCGGCCCGCAGAGCCGCCACTTCCTCGCGCACCCTCGGATTCTCCGTCACGAAATGAACCGCACGCAGGAAGCCCCTGTCTCCTGCCTTCTCCCGCACCTCGGCAGACTTCTCAAGGAGCTGGGAAAGCGTCACGTCATGAAGGACCTCTTTTCCAAAGACTGCGGCAGCGGCGCGCATCTCTCTGGGCACAGCCGCGTAATCATCCGTCAGATCCGCGTGGGACCCCTTCGTGTCGGTGATGCAGAGGCTGTAGCCGTATTTCTCCAGATCACAGGCCACGCTCTCGATCTTCGGGTTCGCCTTGTCCGCGAAATCGATATGTACCAGGCTGCCCACGGAGCTGGCCGTCTGATCCATCAGGCCGCAGGGCTTTCCGAAATACACGTTCTCCGCGTACTGGCCGATGATGGCGATATCCACCGGGGAAACCTTCATATCATTGTAAAGGCCGGAAAGAATCGTTCCGATAATCGTCTCGAAGGCCGCTGAGGAGGAAAGTCCCGCGCCGATCAGCACATCGCTGGTAATATAAGCCTGGAAGCCGCCGATCTGGCCGCCGTGCTCCCGGATTCCGGCCAGCACGCCCTTGATCAGGGACTTCGTCGTCTCCTTCTCCGCTTCCTTTACCTCCAGATCATCCAGAGAAATCACAATCTCCGGAGCGGTGCCGGATACTACCTTCACAGTCCCGTCCAGCTTTCCCACGATGCCGATGGCGTCCAGGTTGATGGAAGCCGCCAGCACCTCTCCGTTCTGGTGGTCGGTGTGGTTTCCGCCGATCTCGCTGCGGCCCGGAGCGCTGTAAATCTCCACCTCTCCGGCTCCATACAGCTCTTCATAGCGGGAAATCGCGTCCACATAGCGCTGTCTCTGATAATCCATCAGCGCCTCGTCGATATAAATGTCCTTCAGCAGCTCATCCTGTGCCCCACTCGCAAAAAGCTCTTTCAATTCCTTCGTCGTTTTCATTCGCGTACCCTCGTTTTCTTTTTTATTTCCGCCGGCGGGCAGCCGGGCAGTGTCTGATTTCATTGTAAACCATTCCCTGGGATAAGCCAAGACAATTTTGCGGGATCGAAGAAAATCTAAGATAATCCAAGAAATTCTAATAAATTCTAAGAAAAAAGGGGCTGAAGAACAATGCTTCAGCCTCTTTCCATTTCGATTCCTGTATTTGATTCCTGTATTCTATTCTGTATTTCCCATCTCACTGCTACGCCGTCTTGAAGATCGCGCTGCGGTACCGGTCCAGTACCGTCACCAGGATGATTCCCATGATGCCGCAGGTCAGAACCTCGCCAAGCCCTACCGTTCCCATCAGGAAGGGAATGCCAAAGGGCTCGCCGTAGCCATATTTCAGCACCCAGGGCACAATCAGCATATTGGCGATGATCGGGGGCAGCGGCGCAAGAAATCTGCTCCTTCCGCGCAGCATATACGTTCCCACCGCGCCAATCAGCGTGGCCAGGCTTCCGCAGATCACATCCGCAAGGATGCCTCCGCCCAGCAGGTTCGCAATCAGACAGCCCACGAACAGGCCTGGGATCGCCGCCGGCGTAAAGAAGGGCAGAATCGTCAGCGCCTCCGCGATTCGCGTCTGAATCGCCCCGTAGCTGATGGGCTGGAACACCACGCAGAGCACCACGTAGATAGCGGCAATCATAGCCGCCTGGGTCATAAACAGTACCTTGTTTGTCTTCATATTCAGTTCTCCTTTAGTTTTGTTTTACGAGTGGAAGGTCTCGAACACTCGGTGTGGTCTAAGATAACACAGCTGGCGGGAAAAATCAAGACTCCAGAAAGTCAAACGCCATATCAGACAGACTTAAGAAAGCCGAATACCGTGTCAAAATACAGCTCCGGATCCATGGAGTAAGCTTCTCCGTGGCCCGCCCCTTCGACGACCAGAAGCTCCTTTTCGGAAGCGCAGGCGTCGTAAAGCTCGTATACCATTTCCGTATGCACAAAGTTATCCTCCGATCCGTGGATAAACAGAATCGGGACGCTGCTTTTCTTTACCTGCTCCAAAGCGGATGCTTCCTTAAATTCATAACCGGCCCGGATCCAGGCGATGCCGTCCGCCGCGTACAGAAGCGGGAACTCCGGAAGATGGAACAGATACTCTAGCTCATCGGAAAAAATATCCCATACGGACGTATAGCCGCAGTCCTCCACGATGGCCTGAACCTGCTCCGGAAGCTCTTCCCCTGCCGTCATCATGACCGTGGCGCCGCCCATGGAGACGCCGTGCAGAACGATTTGTGCAGACGGGTCAAGCTCCAGCACATAGTCGATCCAGCGGAGCATATCCTTCCGGTCCGGCCAGCCCATCCCGATATAGGTCCCTTCGCTCTCTCCGTGGGCCCGCATGTCAGGCGTCAGGATATTATAGCCCTCCTGGCTGTAAAAGCTGGCAATATTGTACATGCCGGAGCGCTCTCCGCCGTAGCCGTGGACAGCGATGACCCAGCGGTGGCTGGCAGGGTCTGTCCAGAACACATCGCCCTTCAGAAGCAGGCCGTCCTCCGACTCTATCTGCGCGTCCTCCCGCTTAGCCGACGCAAGCCACGCCTCCTTCTGCGCCTCTATCGCCTCCTGGTTCGCCGCGATGACGGCCCTGTCCTCCTCCGATACCACAGAGGCCGGAGCCACGTCGTTCGCCTCCGCCTTTCGCACAATCGCGTAATCAACCAGATAGTTTCCACCAAGGCCCACACCTGCCACAATCACCAGCAGCAGAATTACAAGAGCCCTTATCAGCCATTTTTTCTTTTTCCTATTCATAATAAAATGCTCCTCCTTTTGTCCAGGCAGACAAATTTTTATCTTTTCCCGGACAGCCGCCATATTATAGCATGAGATTTTTCTCCGTGCAAGCAGACCGAACCGGGGAAGCACCGGGCCATCTCCCCTGTGCTTCCCTGTTCACCGCGTCAAAGCACTGCATTGACGGTGTCCCCGTTCTCTGCTAAGATGTTTTTATGCGCTTTTTATAGGGAAAAAGCACTTTTATTACGCCGCGAAGAGGCCGGAAGGCCATCTGTCAGCGGCAGATTCAAGAGGGAGAAAAGAAAATGGAAAAACGAGAAACTTTCGCGTCCCGGCTGGGCTTCATTCTCATCTCGGCCGGCTGCGCCATCGGACTTGGAAATGTGTGGCGCTTCCCGTACATCACCGGAAAGTACGGCGGAGCCGCCTTCGTATTGATTTATCTGTGCTTCCTGGTCATCCTGGGAATCCCGATCATGGTCATGGAATTCTCCGTGGGCCGCGCCAGCAAGCGCTCCGCCGCCAGAAGTTTCCATGTACTGGAGCCTAAAGGAACCAAGTGGCACCTGGCCGGCTACCTGGCCATCATTGGAAACTACATGCTGATGATGTTCTACACGACCGTGGGCGGCTGGATGCTGGCCTATATCGTGAAAATGGCTTCCGGAACCTTCACCGGCCTCACGCCGGACGAGGTGGGCGGCGTTTTCAACGGCATGCTGGCTAATCCCGGCGAGATGACCGTCTGGATGATTGTGACCGTAGTCTTAAGCTTCGCGGTGTGCAGCATGGGCCTGCGCAACGGCGTGGAGCGTATCAATAAGGCCATGATGGGCCTGCTCTTTGTCATCCTGTTCGCGCTCTGCGTCCGCAGCGTGACGCTGGAGGGCGCAGCTGAGGGCCTGAAGTTCTACCTGGTTCCTGATTTCGGGAAAATGGTAGAAAACGGTATCGGCGAAGCCGTATACGCCGCCATGGGCCAGTCCTTCTTCACCTTAAGCCTCGGCATCGGCGCCATGGCTATCTTCGGCAGCTACATCAGCAAGGAGCGCTCGCTGACCGGCGAGTGCATCAATATCTGCGCGCTGGATACGACTGTAGCCCTGATGTCCGGCCTGGTGATTTTCCCGGCCTGCTTCGCCTTCGGCGTAGACCCGGGCGAGGGCCCCGGCCTTGTATTCGTCACCCTGCCGAACGTATTTAACCAGATGCCCGGAGGACGCCTGTGGGGCTCTCTGTTCTTCGTGTTCATGAGCTTCGCGGCCCTGTCCACGGTCATCGCCGTATTTGAAAATATCATCAGCTTCGCCATCGACCTCTGGGGCTGGAGCCGCAGGAAAGCGATTCTGGTAAACCTGGTGCTGATCCTGGTGCTGTCCATGCCCTGCGTATTGGGCTTTAACGTATGGAGCGCTATCCAGCCGCTGGGAGCAGGCACCACCATCCAGGATCTGGAGGACTTCATCATCTCCAACAACCTGCTTCCCATCGGAAGCGTGCTGTACCTGCTCTTCTGCACCAGCCGCTATGGATGGGGATGGAAGAATTTCATTGCCGAAGCAGACGAAGGAAAGGGCGTCAAGTTCCCGAAATGGGCAAGATTTTACGTGACCTACATCCTGCCGATCATCGTCGTCGCGATCCTGATCGTCAGCTACGTACAGAAATTCGCGTAAATTCATTTGTAATCTCTGTCAGATAAACAAGCAGAGGAGCAAAGAGGCGAATCTATTTTCCCTCTTTTGCTCCTCTTTTATCTGTTCCGTATCTCTGACAAAATATCAGGTGTTTTCTTTCAGCTTTGCAAGCTGTTTCTTCAGCGCTTCAATCTCCGCGTCCTTTTCGGCAAGCGCAGAATTCCTTTCCTGAAGCAGTACATCTTTTTCTTCTTCCGCCTTCTTTTTCTCTTCTTCTATCTTTTTTCTTTCTTCTTCCGCTTTTTTCTTTTCCTCTTCTGCCTTTTTCCTTTCTTCTTCCGCCTTTTTCCTTTCCTCTTCTGCTTTTTCTTCCGCCACCTTCACCTGCTCCCGCAGTTCATCCACATAATATTTCAGGCTGTTCTCATCCAGCATCCTCAA
Source organism: uncultured Merdimonas sp. (assembly GCA_944383645.1). Taxonomy (GTDB): domain Bacteria; phylum Bacillota; class Clostridia; order Lachnospirales; family Lachnospiraceae; genus Laedolimicola. The sequence goes on along the minus strand of CALWQJ010000016.1, from coordinate 23,898 downwards.
CGCTTCCGACCACATTCCCAATACCTCCTCCGGCTTCCGGCGAAGCACCGCTATCTCCTGATAGATCTCCTCCAGCCACGGATATTCCCGGATCAACTGCTCCGCATCTTCCAGGTTCTCCGTGGTAAGCAGGGACAGCCATGCTCTCTGTTCGCTTTTCTCATCTTCAGTATACGGAATTTCCCGGAATACATCAAGGGCTATCAGGAAGAATTCCTGCAAAAGAGGAGGCCGTCTCCATTTCTGACTGCCTCCTCCCCTATTTTCACCGAGCTTTCCTACAGCTTCCTTCCATACGCATTGATCTCGAAGGTTTCCTCATTATCCCAGCTGTCCGAAGAGCCGCTGCTATAGGAATTTTCAATATGCGAGTTTATTGTAACCACTCCGTCCCCATAGGAATACTCGCTGCGCTCGATCGTCGTACCCGTTGATGTGCCGGTTCTGGTTACCTCAACATATGTCCTTTCTTTTGTGGTTCCGCTCAGACGGCCCTCGCCATCGTATTCGTAGGCAATCACTGTTGTCGATTCATGCGAATGAGTTCCGTTTGCCCTGTAGCCGCCATAATAATCTTCGCTGTTTTCTGTTCTGCGCTCCCGGCGGCCGTCCCCGCCATATTCATATTCTGTTATACTAATGCTTGAATCGCCATCTTCCTCTGCTGAAACCCTCTCATAATAAAACTCATTTCCAAAGCCGTCTCTCCGCTCTGTAACCATGGCGCCGTTGCGTTCCTCTACAGACTCGCCGCCCTCCGGGCCATAGTAATACTCTCCGTTTTCCTGTTCTGTTGTCTCCAGCAGTTCGGCGCGCAGCTGCTGCAGCTGTTCTGTCTCACCCAATACATGATACACATCGCAGAGTCGTAAGGCCCAGCTCTCCCCGCTTCCTTTGTCATCCTGGGCGGCCAGCTCCTGCAGCAGCGGAATCAGGGGACGCAGGCGCTCTTCCCTCTGGGCTGACGTCAGGTAAAAATAATCCTGCAGTTCACCCGGCAGCTGCTGCATCAGCTCGTCCGGATCCACGGCCCAGCCTATCTGTCCATTTTCTTCTATCACCAGGCCCTGCTGGGATAAAATCTGCTCAAGCTCTTCCCTGGCAGCCGTAAGCTCTTCGCTTTCGCCGCAGCTTTCCTGTCCCTGCTGCAGCGCTGCCAGGGCGTTTTCCCAGTCTTCCTGAGCCTGATACACTTCTGCCAGACTGATATATGCCTCCGGCTTTTTTTCATCGATCTCAATAGCCGCAGTGAAGGCGATGACCGCTTCCTCATAATTGCCCTCTGACAGATATTTCACACCCAGATCATACTGGGTCTGCCATTTGTCCGCGCAGCCCAAAAGGCCCACAGCCAGCAGCAGAATGAGAATCAGGCAAAGCCCCTTCGATTTTCTTTTCATCATAAAATGAATTCCTCCTTTTTATCCGCAGGCTCCACTCGCACTGTTTACAGCCAGCCCTTTTCTTCCAGTTCCTGGATATAGCTTTCCAGCATCTGCAGATAGGTCTGATCGTCGCTGCTTACCGCCATGCTCTTCGCTGTCTCATATTCCTCCTGGGCGGCGGTATAATCCCGGACGCTCTCGTCCTTTTCATTTTCCTCTGAAATATAGAAGATAGCCCGGATTGCATAAGGTTTATAGCTGTCCGGATAAACCTGCTGCAGCTCGTCCAGCATCGCGTAGGCCTGCTCCAAAGACGCAGAATAGTAATAACAGAAAGCGGCATTGACATACATATACTCCTTTTGCACGCCCAGGCGGATCGCCTGTCCGAAGGCTTCCGCCGCCGCTGCCGCGCTGTCTTCGTCCGCCGCATCCTGATAGCTCTGGTAATAAGCCAGACCCAGCATCTCATACAGAACCGGGTCCATGGCCATCTCCGGCTTTTCCACCGCCTCTTCAATCAGACTGATGGATGCCTGGTAATCGCCTGCCTCCCGATAAGTCTCCGCCAGGGAATTATAGCAGCGGCGCTGCAGGACCTCATCCTCCGTGCCGGCAAGCACATTCTGAAACTCTGCCGCCGCGTTTTCATAATCCTGCCTGGCGTAATAGGTCTCTCCAAGCACGTATGAGGTCACCTCCGCGCTGGCCCCCTGATCCGTGAGCATGACGAAAACCGTGGCAGCCTCATCCAGGCGGCCCAGACGGGCCAGGCAGACCGCGTAGTCCCGGAGATTTTCCACCTGCATCTCATACCCTTCCGTCTCAGACAGCTGCCGGTAAATTTCCGCGGCCTCCTCGTATTCTCCCAGCTCGAACCGGGCGGAAGCCAGAATCGCCATCAGAGTCTCGTTGTCCGGATAGGTATCTGCCAGCTGAGCGGAAGCATAATCCGCGCACTCGCTGAACTGCCGGTCCTGATACAGCCCATAGGCTTCATCCTGTACAGACTGCAGCTGCGCATAGGCCTGCTCCGCCTTTTGCTGGCGGATCAGCAGAACGCCGGCGATGCAAAGAGCGGCTGCGGCGCAGCCTCCCACAATGCCCGTAATCAGCCGTCCCTTTTTCTTTTTCCCGGCAGCGGCCCGGGCCTGCCGCTTCTTTACTCCGGCTGCCGCAGAGCCGAAATCGCTCTGCGTCTTCTCTTCCTCATACTGTTCCTTTCCCCGCCATTCGGAAAAAGTCCTCCCAAAATCGCTGACTGTGCCGTCGAAGCCGGAGGCTGTCCTGCCGTCTCCCTGGGTAGCTTCCAGATCCGATACCGGCGGCTCATCCCCCGTCTTAATGTACTGGACGGATTTCTGGGGAGCCTCGTCCCCTTCCGGATAGATGTAGCCTGCCTCCTCCCGGTTGTAAAGAATGGCCTCCAGATCCTCCCGCATCCGCAGGGGAACGCTGTAGCGCTCCTTCGGATCGTAGGCGCAGGCCCGCAGCACAATCTCCGCCAGCCGGCCCTCCGCATGGACCGGCGGCGGCAGAGGCGCGCCGGAAAAGCGTTTCCCCAGGGCATTTTCCCGGTCAGAGTGCGTGATGGGCGCCGGGTAAGCCGGAAGGAAGGGGGTGCGGTTTTCGTTGAGCAGCCGGTAAAGCACGATGCCCAGCGAATAAATGTCTACCGTGCTGCCATAGGGCTCGCCTTTGTAGACCTCCGGAGCCATATAGGTGTAGGTGCCCTTCTTGGACAGGCCGCTGGAGGTCTTCTCCACGGTCCGGGCAATTCCGAAGTCTCCCAGCTTAAAGTCCCCGTTCTCCGAGACAAACATATTTTCCGGCTTCACATCCCGGTGGATGATGTTGTATTTCTGGCACAGCTCCAGCGCCCGGCACATGTCGATGCCCAGGCGGATAATGTCCTGCCGGGTAACCGTATGCGTCCGGGTATACTCGTTCAGAGGCGTCAGAAGCTCCATCTGAATCAGAATGTCCCAGCCGATTCCGTCCTTATGCTCAATCACCTGATGGTTCTCGTAGCTGACGATGTTGCTGTTGCCCTTGAGCCTGCTCATGAGGGCGAATTCCTTTACCAGGTCCTGCACAAAGGTGTGAAAATAGGCGCGCACGCCCTCTTCGTCCATGCCGTCCGCCATCACGTCCCGCAGCTCCGCCTCGCTGGCCGGCACCGTGATCGCCTTCAGCGCCGCCTTGTAGGTTGTCCCGAAATCCTCCCTCTGTATCTCAAATACCTTGCCGAAGCTGCCCTCTCCTATCTGACGGGTAATGTGCCAGGAACCGAAGATGGGCTCATATTGTCTATAATAGTTGATGTCCATAATGGTTCCTCCATTTGCAAATTCCCCAGAATACCCCGGTGCTTCCTCCTGTGTAAATCACCAGCAGCAGGAGCGTCGGCCAGAAAAAGTACCGAAAGACAGAAGCGTACCCCAGAATGAGAAGAACGGACAGCACAGCCGCCGCCCAGACCAGGCCTTTCTTTTCCGGATTCCGGCTCTCCATCTTCAGCGCAAGTCCCCAGATCGCCAGATAAAGAAACAGCACAGGACCGATCAGGACCGGCATCGACTGTGTCGCTCCATCTCCCAGGAACAGCAGACACACGGGCGCCAGCGAAAGCAGCGCTGTCCGTTTCCGGTAACCGTTCCTGTCATCCTTCCTGTCTCTCAACAGCCACGCAAGGCCGACAAGGGCTGCGTACACCATTCCAAAGCGCTGCAGAAAGCTCAGTCCTGACCGTGTCTCAAAGCCATACTTATTGAAAAGCGCGTCAAACATATAATAAAGAGACGGCGCTGGCATTCCTGCCAAACCCAGAAGAAAGCTTATCAAAGCCACTCCCAGACCGGCCAGCCGCGCTGCTTTTCTCCCGGCCAGACTGACGAAAAGAGCCGCGCCCGCCAGCAGCACGCTGAAAACTACAGAGCTCACGTATAACGAGAACGGCAGTCTGGTTCCCCCATACATCCACAAAGCGGTAATGACTCTTGTGCGGGCAGCCATGGGAAGGACAAGCAGCAGCAACAGCAGAAGCGCCCAGTCAAGCCACGGAAGTCCGCGCTCAGAGCTGACGGCAGTTTTTTCTGTCTTTCTGGCTGCTCCGCCGAAATCACTGACTGTACGGTCGGAGTCTTCCCTTTCCCTGCCGAAATCGCTGACCGTTCCGCCAAAATCGCTCACCGTTCCGCCTTCGTCTTCCGTATCTGCGGCATCCGCGCCGGAATTTCTCTGGGCCGCCTCCGAATCCCTCTGGGTCGCCTCGGTCTCCGCCACCGGCGGCTCCTCGCCGGTCTTCACATAATGAACGGAATCCTGGGGCACGTCGTCGCCCTCCGGATAGATATACTGACCTTCCTCCCGGCTGTAGAGGATGCTCTCCAGCTCCTGGCGCATCTGCATGGGACTGGAATAGCGCTCCCTCGGATCATAAGCGCAGGCCTTCAGCACAATTTCCGCCAGACGGCCCTCTGCATGAGAGGGCGCGGGAAGGGGCGCGCCGGAGAAGCGCCGGGCCAGAGCGTTTTCCCTGTCGGCGTGGGTGATGGGCGCGGGCGCGGCAGGCAGAAACGGCGTCCGGTTGCCGTTCAGCAGACGGTAAAGGACGATTCCCAGAGAATAGATGTCCACCGTGGACCCGTAAGCCTCACCCTTGTAGACCTCCGGCGCCATATATGTATAAGTGCCCTTTTTCGACAGGCCGCTGGTGGTCTTTTCCACCGTTCGGGCGATGCCGAAATCTCCCAGCTTGAAATCTCCCATATCAGAGACGAAGATATTTTCCGGCTTAATATCCCGGTGGATGATATTGAACTTCTGGCACAGCTCCAGCGCATGGCACAGATCGATTCCCAGCTTGATCACGTCCTGCCGGGTGACCGTATGGGTGCTGGTGTACCGGTTCAGGGGCGTCAGTAGCTCCATCCGGATCAGGATGTCCCAGCCAATGTCATCCGGATGCTCGATGACCTGATGATCCTCGTAGCTGACTATGTTGCTGTTGCCCTTGAGCCGGCTCATCAGGGCAAATTCTTTGACCAGCTCCTCTACGAAGCTGCCGAAATAGGTCCGCACGCTGGCGTCGTCCATGCCGTCCGCCTTCACCTCCAGCAGCTCTGATTCGCTGGCCGGTACGGTGATCGCCTTCAGCGCCGCCCTGTAGGTAACGCCGAAATCTTTTCTTTCAATCTCAAATACTTTTCCAAAGCTTCCTTCCCCGATCTGGCGGGTAATACGCCAGGAACCGAAGAGGGGCTCGTATTGTTTGTAATAATTGATATCCATAATCCTCTTAATAAATAAAAATATTTTGTTTTCCAACACTGATATATTGCCCATTCAGTTATACTCATCGACTTTTATCAATGTTCCATCCGTGCTATAACTCTCGACTTCTATCAATGTTCCATCCGTGTTATAATTTTCTACTCTGCGAAGCGTTTCATTTTCACCATACTCACTTACTTTTACCAATACGTGATCAGCATTATAACAGCTCGACTTAAGCATATCCCCGTTCTCATCATTTTCAGACAAATAATACTCCTTCAGTGTGCCATCCTCATTATAATGCCAGGCTTCGGTACACCCCCCGTTTTCGTCATACTTCAAGTCCGTACTCAATACATCATCAGCGTTATAATAACTCTCCCTAGCAACCTGTCCATTCTCGCTATATTCAATCAGACGATACTGCGATAGTTTACCATCTACATATGTACTGTCTTTGCTAAGATTTCCATTTTCGTCATACTCCTCAACACCACTCACTTCATCGTCAGGATACAAATATTTTCTGATAAGAGCGCCGCTTTCGTTATATTCCTCGATTGAGTTCAGGTTACCATTTGCTTCATAAATATATTCATATTGACTGCTTTCTATCAAAGTGCCATTTGTCTCATAAATATTTTTCTTAATACGCTCTCCGTTTTCATCATATTCATACACCGCATAAGTAGTTTCCGAAAGTGCTTCCTGTACAATCCTGCCTTCTTCATCTTTAATCACAGATGCATCTGTACGACCTTTTATCAGCGAAATCCCTATTATGCAAACCACCAACAGACACGGCACCAAAATTGCGGCCCCAAATTTTGCAGACTTCTTTTGCTTTCGGCGCCGTCCATACTCAACCGTTTTCACAGCTGTCTTTTCCTCTGTAAAATTGCCGGAATTGTCTTCAACATCACCGGCCATGTCCGCATTTTCATTCGCTGCTCCGCCGAAATCACTGACTGTACGGTCGGAGTCTTCCCTTTCCCTGCCGAAATCACTCACCGTTCCGCCAAAATCGCTGACCGTTCCGCCTTCGTCTTCCATATCTGCGGCATCCGCGCCGGAATTTCTCTGGGCCGCCTCCGAATCCCTCTGGGTCGCCTCGGTCTCCGCCACCGGCGGCTCCTCGCCGGTCTTCACATAATGAACGGAATCCTGGGGCACGTCGTCGCCCTCCGGATAGATATACTGACCTTCCTCCCGGCTGTAGAGGATGCTCTCCAGCTCCTGGCGCATCTGCATGGGACTGAAATAGCGCTCCCTCGGATCATAAGCGCAGGCCTTCAGCACAATTTCCGCCAGCCGGCCCTCCGCATGGGAGGGCCGGGGCAGCGGCGTGCCGGAGAAGCGCCGCGCCAGAGCGTTTTCCCGGTCAGAATGGGTGATAGGCGCCGGGTATGCCGGCAGAAACGGCGTCCGGTTTTCATTCAGCAAACGGTAAAGCACGATACCAAGTGAATAGATATCCACCGTGCTGTTGTAGGGCTCGCCCTTATAGACCTCCGGGGCCATGTAGGTATAGGTTCCCTTCTTCGACAGACCGCTGGTGGTCTTTTCCACCGTCCGGGCGATACCGAAATCTCCCAGCTTGAAGTCGCCGTTTTCTGAGATGAACATATTCTCCGGCTTCACATCCCGGTGAATGATATTGTATTTCTGGCAGAGCTCCAGAGCCCTGCACATATCGATTCCCAGCTGAATCACGTCCTGCCGGGTGATAGTGTTCTTCCGGGTATATTCATTCAGCGGCGTCAGAAGCTCCATCTGAATCAGAATATCCCAGCCGATGCCTTCCTTATGCTCGATAACCTGATGATTCTCATAGCTGACGATATTGCTGTTGCCTTTCAGGCGGCTCATCAGGGCAAATTCCTTCACCAGATCCTGGACGAAGGTGCTGTAGTACGCCCGCGCGCCCTCCTCGTCCATGCCGTCCGCCATCACATCCCGCAGCTCAGTCTCGCTGGCAGGCACAGTAATCGCCTTCAGCGCCGCCCTGTAGGTGGTCCCGAAATCCTCCCTCTGTATCTCAAATACTTTTCCGAAGCTGCCCTCTCCGATCTGGCGGGTAATGTGCCAGGAGCTGAAGATGGGTTCGTATTGTTTGTAATAGTTGATGTCCATATGCGTTCCTCTGTTTCTCTAATATTCCACCGTATCTGTCAGATTCCTGTCCGCGTCAAAATACTGCTGTCTGTACAGCTCATTATCGGAATTATAATCAGAAATGACATAGCTTCCATCCCCTGCGTATTCCCAGGTTCTCTTTCCCGAAAATGTGCCATCCATCGAATAGGACTCACTGCTGCGCATCCGTCCCGGCTCATAATATTCTTCCAACTCATAAGAAAACGGCTGTCCATCCTCTCCGTAATACTGGGTCTTTCCGGTATTCGTCTCCGGATCGTACCGGCTTTCAGCATTCAGAGATCCATCATTATTGTAAGAAGCGCTGTAAATCTGAACCCTGTCGGCGTTGTTCTCTGAAATTGCGCGAAGCGTTCCGTCCGCATCATAATGATAGATGCGCATGCCGCCATTCTCCAGTTCCTCCCAAATCAGATAGCTTCCGTCCTCCTGGTCGATACGCTCTGTACGCGAACTGTTCTGCTCTTCCAGCCGTTCCTGAAGCCTCGCGTCTCCGGTGGCCTCTAATCCCTGTTCCAGAATCGCCCGCAGGCTCTCTGTATCGCCCTGGGCTTCATAGATGTCCGCCAGAGCCAGGTAAGCGTCTGCGCTTTTCGGATCAATCTCAATCGCTGCCGCAAAAGCGATAATAGCTTCCTCATAATTTCCCTCGGATACGTATTTCATACCGAGATCATACTGCTCCTGCCATTTTGCTTCCGTGCTTTTGCCGCAGGCTGTAAGAGCCAGCAGCAGAAGAAGGAAGACCACTATGTAACATCTCTTCATTTTCATCCGCTTTCTATTTCTCTTTCTTCCTATTTATGCTATAGAGTCCCAGGAATACTCCCATGCTGCCTGCGGTGTGAACTGTCAGAGAAATCACAGTAATCCATAAATAGAACGTGGAACCAAACCCTGTCCATATGAAAAATTGAGACGCATACCACAGGAAAAGAACAATAGACAGCGCAATTCCCGTCCAGATAAAGCTCTTCCTTCTCGGATTCTGAACCCCCGCTTTCAGAACAATCCCCCACACGATCAGATAAAGGAACGAAACGCACCCTATAAATATCGGCGTTAACTGTGTAAAGGCGTCTGCCACAAACAGGAGGCACACAGGCATGATAGAGAGCAGCATCGTTTTGTTTCGATAAGCGCTGCTGTCCTCTCTCTCATTCTTCAAAAGCCATGCAATTCCCATAAAGACAAGAAATACGATTCCAAAGCGCTGCAGAAAAGACAGCCCAGCCTGTGTCTCGAACCCGTATCTTATAAATAAAGCATCCACACGATAGTAAATAAAAGGTATCTGCATTCCGGCCCATCCCAGCAAAAGACTGCCAGCAGCCATAACCAGCCCGGCCGCCTGCGCCAGTCTTTTCCCTGCCGCGCTGATATAGAGGCTGCAGCCTGTCAGCAGCACGCTGAACACGACAGAGAGGACGTACATGGATAGAGGCAGCCTGGATAGCCCACCATACATGAATATGCCAGTAATGACTCTTCTGGGCGCGGCAATATAAAGGCTGATCAGAGCTGCCAGCAGGATTACCCAGTCTGCCCATTTCGCCGTGCCTTCAAGTACAGCGGCTGCGTGTCCGGGTCTTCCGACAGAATCTATAAAATTGCCGCCAGTCTTCCCGGTGTCTTCCGCCATACCGGAAGTTCTGCCTGCCGTTCCACCGAAATCACTGACCGTTTTTCCGTCTTCTCCTGTGGTTCTGTCAAAACCGCCGGTTATTCCGTCAAAGTCGCTGACGGTTCTGCCTTCATCTTCCGTATCTGCGGCATTCGCGCCGGAATTTCTCTGTGCCGCCTCCGAATCCCTCTGGGTCGCCTCTGTCTCTGCCACAGGCGGTTCTTCGCCGGTCTTCACATAATGAACGGAATCCTGCGGCACATCGTCGCCCTCCGGGTAAATATACTTGCTCTCCTCCCGGTTATAGAGGATACTCTCCAGCTCCTGGCGCATCTGCATGGTGCTGGAATAGCGCTCTTTTTGGTCATATGCGCAGGCCTTCAGCACGATTTCCGCCAGACGGCCCTCTGCATGGCAGGGCGCAGGAAGCGGCGCCCCGGAGAAACGCCGGGCAAGGGCATTTTCCCTGTCGGCGTGGGTGATGGGCGCGGGCGCGGCAGGCAGAAACGGCGTCCGGTTGCCGTTCAGCAGACGGTAAAGGACGATTCCCAGAGAATAGATGTCCACCGTGGACCCGTAAGCCTCACCCTTGTAGACCTCCGGCGCCATATATGTATAAGTGCCCTTTTTCGACAGGCCGCTGGTGGTCTTTTCCACCGTCCGGGCGATGCCGAAATCTCCCAGTTTAAAGTCCCCCATGCCGGAAATGAAAATATTCTCCGGCTTGATATCCCGGTGGATGATATTGAACTTCTGACACATCTCCAGCGCACGGCACAGGTCGATTCCCAGCTTAATCACATCCTGCCGGGTGACCGTATGGGTGCTGGTGTACCGGTTCAGAGGCGTCAGGAGCTCCATCCGGATCAGGATGTCCCAGCCGATATCGTCCGGGTGCTCGATGACCTGATGATCCTCGTAGCTGACCACGTTGCTGTTGCCTTTCAGTCGGCTCATCAGGGCAAATTCCCTGACCAGTTCCTCCACAAAGCTGCCAAAATAAGTCCGCACGCTGGCGTCATCCATGCCGTCCGCCTTCACCTCCAGCAGCTCTGACTCACTGGCAGGCACGGTGATCGCCTTCAGCGCCGCCCTATAGGTGACGCCAAAGTCTTCTCTTTCAATCTCGAAAACCTTTCCAAAGCTCCCTTCTCCGATCTGGCGTGTAATACGCCAGGAACCAAAAAGGGGCTCGTATTGTTTGTAATAATTGATATCCATAACGCTTAAATTTCCTTCCCACGCAGCGTCCAGATCATCTTTCGCCATGCAGCAGGCTCTGTTTCTGTTTTTCGCTGACGATGTATTTTCCATCCTTATCTTTGACCTTCCCTGCCCCAATCAGAATTGCAAACACCATTCCTCCCAGAACTATGAGAAACATGAGCGGAAACAGCCCCAGCACGGTGCTCAGGATACTGACCAGCAGACACAAAATTCCCCACAGGGGCTTCCCAATATAAAAGAACGGAGCTCCATAAAGCATAAGCAGCGCAGACAGGACCACCGCCACCGTCTGATTTTTCGCAGAAAATCCCGCGCTTCGATACTGCTCTTTCTCCTGTGCCGCTGTCTGCTCCTGCATGCGGATTGCCTCCTGGACATCTGCGGCAGAGATAATCTGGCCAAAGCCTTTTTTGCTGTCTCTTTAGACCCTGCCGCATGCGCCGCATACCAGATACGCCTGGTGCGTCACAGCAAACAACGGGAGCAGCAGAACCCGGAACTTGCTTTTCCTTTGAATTTTCATAAATGTGGTATACTGTCCGCAATGCGGGCAGCAGACCTGCGGCACACTGCCGCACTGCTTGTTATACGTTTCAAGTTTTCCGCGAAGCGCCATTTTCTAATTTCCTCCTCTTCATTTTTATCTTCAAACATTTCGTTTATTTTTATGGTTATTACGAGCGGTATCTCTCATCCCACCCGGCATCCTCTCCCGGCTCCGGCAGCTTATAATGCGTCCGGTAAAGATCGCGGGCGATGGTCTCTGTCACATCCCGCAGCTCCAGCTTTTCCAGGTCGAAGGCCTGCTCCACGGCTTCCTTCCCCAGCCAGGTACCCAGGATGTTCCCACAGATGGCTCCTGTGGAATCACTGTCGCCCTTATGGTTCACAGCCGCCCGGATCGCAGTGGCGAAATCATCCTGATGCCGCACCGCGCAGAAAACCGCGATAGCAAGGGCTTCCTCCGCCACCCAGCCCTCTCCCAGCATATGGATAGCGTCCAGGTCGGCCACAGATTCCCTGCCTGCCAGCATAACAGCTTTATCAATCAAAGACCGCAGTGTTCCGCCCGGATCCAGTTCCTTCGGCACATATACTATTCTTACGCAGTCCTCCAGCCGGGAATAATTTGTATATTCCCGGGACGCTTCAAATACGCATCCCGCCAGCCAGCCGGAGCTTCCCCAGGCCAGCGGATGCCCGTGGGTGAGCGCCGCGTCTCTCGCCGCTAAATCTACTGCAAAATGCTGAACCGGCTCCTGAGGATCATCGTCCACCATCAGACCATAGGGCGCGGCCCGCATGACTGTCCCGCAGCCCTTGCTGTTATTGATAGGCTTTTCCATGGTTCCGCCGTTTTCACTGTGGCGGATGGCGTTCAGGCAGGTATTTCCCGGAGCCCGGAGAGCGTGCAGGCGGCTGTCTCTGTAAATCCACATTTTCGGCTCTCCTTCATCCATCCGGCTCGTATCTCCCTGGGTACCCAGCCATTCCCTGTAGGCAAGCCAGGCTGTATTCACACGGAGCCAGAGTTCCGGATGGTTTGCCCGGTAGATAAAGGCATTGGCTGCAAACAATGTCATCTGCGTGTCATCGGAAATCACGGCAGGATACCCCGGCCTGCACGCCTGTTCCAGCGTCCGGATGCCCTCCGGCCCGTATTTACTGAATATCGCCTGCTCAGAAAGAAACTCGACAGGGTAGCCCAGAGCGTCGCCCACGGCCCCTCCCAGGAAACAGCCCTGCATCCGGCTGAGCAAATCGCTCTCTGGCCTGGAGGAAGGACGGGGCTTTTGGGCCGCGGCAGCCTGTACGGCTGCTGCATTATGATGGAGTATATCTGCTTCCAGCTTCGTTATTTCGTCCGGGGCGTACAGATTTCCATTGTCATCCATTCCCAGAGGGAAGGCGCAGCGATCCAGCCATTCCCGGGTCGTAAGCTCCGGCACGGGCGGAGTATCCGCCTTCATGACAAACCGCTCCACCGCCGTCTGATAGAGCTTTTTATCCATATCAAATTCTGTATTTCTGTATACCTTCCAGTCCTCATCGTCTGGAAGATGAAGCAGAAAAATACCCGTTTTCCCATTGTGAGTATACTGTCCCAGGACTTTAAAATGGGAGCCCATATTCGCTAGATGAAGTCCCCAGTTCGTGCCCTGTTCAAACATAGACATATTTTTCATATGATTGGAGAGAATCACATAGCGGTGCGTCGTCACCATCCCCATAAACCGGATGCTGGCGTCCACAAAGGCTCTCTCTTTGATAATCAGCCCCGGCACGTATTTCGCGGCAAAGGCTGGCGGCAGATTCACGTCCCGGGCAAACAGCGCGATCCCGGGATACATCTTGTCCGCAATCTGCTGGTAACGGGCCATATCCTGAGCCCCCGGGCTTTTGAGGCGGATGCCGAACAAGGTCTCCAGTGCCTTTCGCATGCTTTCAGGACTTTGGAAGCGCCTCGCCGGATCGTAAGCGCAGGCCTGCAGAATGATTTCAGCCAGACGCCCCTTTGCATGGGCGGGAGCAGGCAGCGGCTCCCCGGAAAACCGCCGGGTAAGAGCCTTCTCCCTGTCTTCAAGAGTGACGGGCGCAGGGGCGGCGGGACAGAAAGGCATACGGCCGCCATTCAGCAGACTGTAAAGCGTAAGCCCCAGGGAATAGATATCGACCGTATGATCATACCGGCCGCCCTTATGGACTTCGGGAGCCATATAGGCCAGTGTGCCTGCCCTGCCGGTATCCCCGTCTCTTGCAGCGGCTGAAAAGTCTCCCAGCTGATACCCGCCGGCCCCGGAGAAATAGATATTCTCCGGTTTGATATTCCGGTGGATGAGATGATGCTCCCGGCACACCTCCAGCGCTCTGCAGATATCGATTCCTACTTTTATGACATCTCCGGCAGTAAATTCCGGATTTTTACTGTGCTCGGTCAGCGGCGTCAGCAGATCCATTTCGATCCGGATCTCCCAGCCCGCACCCTTCCCACGCTTTACGATCTGATGCTCTCCATACCTCACAATATGACTGCCGCCCTTCAGCTCGTCCATCAAAGCAAGCTCACTCTGAAACGACTGCAGCAGCCTGTTATCCGCAGGCAGGGTCACTACCTTCAGCACTGCCCTGCGGACGGCGCCGGCTTCCTCTTTCTCTGCCTCATATACCTTGCTGAAAACCCCTTCTGCAATCAGACGGGTGGTTTTCCAGGAACCAGGCGCCTTTGCATTTTTGTTTTTCCCGAATAAGAACATATTATTTTCCCCCTCAGCAGATGATTTTTAAGTTTCCTGTTTATAAAGCAGCGCGGAAGCTACAGCACCCAGGGAGACTCAAACACATACATCAGCCACCCTTCACGTCCCTCCATGGCCCAATCGTAAGGCCCAGTATAATAGGTATAGCCGTTATCCACATCCACATTTTTCATGCAGCAGGCTTCTCCCTGTTCATTAGTCCATGGAGCCAGCATGTTCCCCATATCGTACTGGTAATACTGATCGTCGTCGCTCCATCCCCGCAGGCAGTACTCTCCGTCTACCAGCTCGTTTACCGCCGTTCCCTGCGCGGTGGTCTCCCCGTTTGTTCCGTACCCTTTCCGGACAAAAGGACCGTTGAACAGATATCCGCTTACCTCGCCCGACAGCCAGGTAAGGCTTCTTTCACCCGCAGAACCCAAGGGATTGAAGTCCAGCGCAAAGCCCTTTCCGGACTCGGGGCGATACTGAATAGAAAAGGTATTGCAGATCATATCATCAGAATAGATATAGCCATTACACTTCAGCTGAATCACTGCGCCGTCCCACCAGGTCCGCACAGAAAGAGAATGGGCGTCCTCCTCATTTTCCGGCTGCGCATTATACGCATTCCCTCTGAAAACAGAGTACAAAACCGACCACAGCTTTTCGTCCTGCAGCCGGGCGCTGAACGTCTCCGGGTCCTCCTGACATCCGGCCTCCAGCACCGGCTCCAGAAGTTTCATGACAGACTCGGGAAACGCCTGATACTCGCTGCTGAGAAAATCATACGCCAGAGAATTTGCCATGGCATGTGTTCCCTCCTGATGCTCCATCCCCTCAAATACAGCCAAAAGTCCCAGATCCGGCTCCTCCTCCGGGCTCAGGGAGCCGCCCAGAGCCAACAGCGCGTCATAAAGCTCTTTCCTTCCTGTTTCCGCCAGACCATTCTTCAGAATCTCCGCTAGGCTCTCCCAGTCACCCTGATCTGCGTAGGCCGCCGCCAGACCCGCATAGGTATCCGCCTTTTTCGGATCAATCTCAAGGGCCGCCGTAAAGGCCAGCACTGCCTCCTCATAATTTCCCTCGGATACGTATTTCATACCCAGCTCATACTGCTCCTGCCACTTCTCCTCCGGGCTTTTGCCGCAGGCCGCAAGGCCAAGCAGCAGCAGAAATGCCATCATACATGTCAAAATACGTTTCATTTTTCATTCATCCTTTCCAAACGTCAGAAGTCTCCGCCAGAACGAAGGCTGCGCTTCCTCCACCTGTATCACGATCACCGTCACATTATCCCGGCCGCCGCCTTCCAGCGCCTGCTGTATCAGGCTTTCCGCCTGTTCCTCCGGCGTCGCCTCCCGGGACAGGCAGGCGGCGATCGCTGTCTCCGTAACCATATCCGTCAGTCCGTCGCTGCACAGCAGAAACATATCCCCTGCCTGCAGGCGCACCGGAGCGCTGAAGGCGGGCTGGATCAGCATTTCCTCCTGAAAGATGCCCAGGTGCTGCGTCAGCTCGTGGCGGCTCGGATGGCGGGCCGCCTGCTCCGGCGTCAGGGCTCCCAGCTCCACCATCCTTTTTGCCTTATTGTGATCGACAGACAGCTGGAGGAGCTTTCCTTCCCGCAGAAGATAAGCCCGGCTGTCACCGATATTGCAGCACCGGGCCTGTCCGCCGTCTATATACAATGCAGCCAGGGTGGAACCCATCCTCCGGCCGCTGTTTTTTTCGATTTCTTCACAGATTTTTTCATTGGCGCGGTCTATGGATGCGCGCGCCGTTCCTTCCATTTCTTCAAAACGACAGGGCGATAAGGCCTGTACAGCCAGAAGAGAAGCGATCTCCCCGGAATCTTCCCCGCCCATGCCGTCCGCCACTGCCGCCAGGAAGCTTCTGTCCTTCCAGGTGCCGCCGCAGAAAGCGCTCCCCTGATTCACATCCTTCCAGATATGCTTCTGGAGATAGAAATTGTCCTCGTTATTGGTGCGGATTCTGCCCACATGCGTCCGGGCTGCCGCGCTGATTCTGAAACTCATCCTCTCTCTTATTCCCCCATACTCTCCTGTCAGGCCGTCTCCCTGTCCTGCGAAAGAGCCGGAAGCTCCGGCCCTTTCATCCGCCGGACAGCAGCGTCAGCATACCAAGGGACAATACGGATACGGTCCCTTGTACCCTGACGCTGACCGGCCTCTAGCCCATGATGCTGTCGAAGCGGCGGGCTCCGCTTCTGGTCACCTCGTCATTATCGTTGGCGTACTGCTCCATGGCCTTCGCGTAATTCTGGAGCGAGTTTTTGATTTCCGTCAGATTCTTTTTGTAGGTGGTCTGGAAGGTTCTCTCAAAGGAATCCTTTGCCTCTCCCTCCCAGGCGTCTGCGGTGGTATTGATAATCTGCTCCAGAGAATGGAGCTCATTCTCCAGATTTCCCGCGATTCCCTTTACCTGCGCTGCGGAGCTGCGAAGCGCCGCTGTGTCCAAACTGATTCTTGACTGTGCCATATGACATTCTCCTTTTTCATTTATATTTGTCACAGCCGGATGGCTGTAAACCTCTGCTGCCTGCTAATCATCCCACTTCCAGATGCTGGCGGCGCTGTAATCCTTCCAGGGCTCTCCGGTGAGTTCGATATACTTCGCGTGGTACTGATTGAAAAGATCGATATCCCGCCCCTCGCAGAGCGTAAGCATATGAGAGTATTCTTTCGTCTTGGCCTGCTTCAACATCGTAAACAGCCGTTCCGCCTCCTGCATATCCGCCTCTGTGGCGATCCCCGCCTGCATCAGCTCTGCATAATACTGATAAGAGATAGTCAGGTTCTGATCCAGCGCATACAGACCGTCCAGACCCTGAACCGCGCTGATCTCATCCCCAAACTGAAGCTTTGCCACCGTACTCGACAGACCCAGACCCAGATCCGCCCACTTTACCACAGGGCAGAGCTCTGCCGCTTTTTTGATGAGCTCCTTTTTGCCCGTGTTCTTGATCTCGTCGGTAATTAATTCTTCCACCTTATCGAGCGCATAGGTAAAATCGCTCTGATACGTTTCCCGCAGTTCCCGGATCTTGGACAGCACGAAGCCTCCGTCCAGACCGGCGTTCAGCATCGCGTCCTCCCAGGTATCCAGATAAGAGACCTGTACCGAATAATCATTCAGACAGTGCATAACCACATCGATACAGGTATCCAGGCGTTCGATAGTATCCGTCATCTTGGTAATGTCTTCGGCGTACTCTGCCGTTAACATAGAGCCGATGGCGCCTGACACCATCTCCTGCACAGAGGCGGGAAGCTCTTCCATCAGCTTCTTAAATTCCTCGTCCAGCTTTATCTCATCAAAAGCCGCCCCTGCCTTTGCGTAAGCGGAAACCACCTTTTTCAGCGCGGAAATCCATTTGTCCAGATTCTCAATCCCCAAATACTTCTCCAGCTGGTCAAACGTCTCAAAGTTTTCCGCGCTCCGCAGATCCGGCAGGCTGCCCAGAATGCTTCCCATGGCGCTTTCCAGAAGACCTTCATTGTATTCCTCTATCGCGTTCAGCGGAAGGCCCAGGGCTTCCAGCATCATTTCATAGTTGGACCACTGGCTGATGCTGGCTGACTGCTGGCCGCTCTTGTAAACCCAGGTATTGCGGAAGGAATAGACATCATTATAATCCGAGATCAGGCTTTTTCCACTGCTCTCGAACTGATAGATCTGATAGCTCTCATACCCGATCACCGAAGCCAGTCCCGTCATCGCAGCAAAGCTCCCATAGGAAAAACGCCCGTCCTGGAAAAGCAGACTGTTCTTCCCCTTTTCATTCAGCTCCACGTAATCGGCGATGGTCGCCTTAATATCCGCCTGCAGATGCTGCGCCCAGCCGACGGCATTGACCGCAGCTTTCCGGGCAGCCGCGAGCATCCCTTGGGAATCCAGCTCGCCGGCCAGATTTACGATATCTTTTTTATTCAGCGTGTCCTGCACCTGCCGAAAGCCCTCTTCGGCCTGCCGGATCGGGTCAACCGCCAGCTCCACGCTCTGACTGTCAAATTTATACATCGGCCTCTCTCCCTATCTTCGAACTGCCGTCAGCACAGCGCCCTCCCAGATATACTGAGCGGCAAGAGAGCGTGACAGAATCAGCTCTTTTCCTTCCTGATAAAGCGCAGGATCCGCGCCTGCTCCCAAAGCCTTTCCCAGCACCGGAAGCCACTGCTCTATAGGCTCCATAAGCGGCAGGGAATAATCCTGCTCTTTCCCTTCATATCGGATCGTTACCATCACTGCTTCCGGCATGGTTCTCTTCCTCCTTCCCGGTGTCTTTGTCCGTCAGCGCCCGGCATACCGGTTCCCCCTCCCCGGCCTCCAGCGTGAGAAGCCGGCCCGAAGAGGACTCCGCCCGAAGCTCACGCAGCCATTTTGCCGTCTCATGGAAGGGGCGCAGAGCCAGGTCCCAGCTTTCCTCCTCCGGTATGTATTTCAACGCCAGGACATCGACCGGTCCCTTCAAAAGCAGGGTCTTATTTTCTCCCTCCTCATACAGGAGGGCCCTCCGCGCATGAGTCATATTGTAGGCCAGTCTGGCCATGCGGGGCGCAAGCTGCAGCTCCCCGTCGAAATTCAGCTTTGCCAGCCCTGCCTTTTCCCACTCTCCGCGGGCTTTCAGAAAATTTTTCGCGCTTCTGCCGCATTCCGGCAGAAACCATTTTCCGTCCAGCTCAAGCATTCCCACCATCTGAGCAAGGGCCAGATGGGACATGCGAATCGGTGTTGTTCTCATAATGATCCTTTCCCGCCTTTTGGCATCCTCTGACTCCTCAGGCAGTTCTTCACAGATAATAATCCACAGTAGTCGCGACTTTTCCGCCAAAGCTCATATTCGGCAGTACCTCGTACATGATTTTCTCTCCGATCTCCCTGGCCCGCTCTCTGGCCTTCTGCTCCTGCAGGCTCATAGTAGTCATGGTCTGCTGAAGACTGGAACGCTGCTTTCCCATTTCCGCAAGGATCTCTTCTATCGTGCCGCGGCAGGCTTCCGCGTCCGGACCGCTCCAGACGCTGTTCCCCAGGCGTGAAAGCGCCGTTTTCAGGTTCTGCAGCGCGCTGTCAAGCCCGCCCCTGGCTTCTTTTGCCGCCTCGGCCAGCTTATGATAGTCTTCCGCCTTTTTCACCCATTTCTGCTGCTCTGCCTGCAGCGATTTCAAATCGTTATAGCTGTAGCTCATAGCTTCCTCCTTACCTGGCGCCGGTTCCTGCTTCCATAGGCCGGACGCGCGTATAGCTTCCATCCTCCAGAAGCGCCAGATCCTCTCCCAGGCCCTGCGCCGGCAGAATTCTCTTTAATGCCAGCGTATCCACGATCCGATGGTCTTCCGCCTGGCCGCCCGCCAGAATCACCGGTCCCTCGTGCATGGTTTCCAGCAGGATATCCCCGCTGTAGTAGCAACGCTCCACCTTCGCGGCCAGATCCGCTCCGATCACGGTGACGCCGATTCCCTGTCCCAGACGGATAAAGGCTTCCATCTGGGAAATCACCCGGGACTGCGCCGTCTCCAGAAGCTCTGCCAGCTCATCCACAAAAATGAAGATATGCGGAAACTCCGCGTTTTCATCAGACGTCTTCCGGCCCTGCCGCTCCTTGAGAACCGGAGCAAGCTCCTTTAAGATGCCGCCCAGCTCCTCCGCGTCCTCAGCCGCTTTCACCCGCTCCGGCAGCTCTCTGTCTGCGCCCGTCTTCCAGCCATACAGATATACCGCTGCTTCCGGCAGCTCTGCCGCCTGCCTGTACAGGAGGGCAAGTACCTTCTTCTTCGCTTCCTCATCTCCGCAGCTTATCAACAGGCTCGTATGCTCCCGAACCGGCAGCAGGGCAGGCGCCGTCTCGCCATAGCTGAGCCCCAGCACAAAGGGAACTCCCTTCACAGAGCCATAGGGGAGCTGATCCGGCATGGACATCACCCGGAAGGGAAGAGGGCCGTCCCAGACGGAGGCCATTTCCTCTGCCAGACGGCGCAGCATGGCGATCCGCTGTCCATCGGTCAGATCCTTTCCGGCAATGGCTGTGTGGAACTCCAGCGGCCCGGAAATCAATCCGCGCCCGATCACCGCTTTGGGGATATTTCCGCTGACCCGTCCCACCAGCTGGGTGTAATCCAGGCGGTCTGTCAGCTGCAGCGTCATGACGGTCTTGAAGTTCTGCGCCAGCTGATAGCCCGGCCCGGAGCTTCCCGTCACCGCGGCGGCCATATAGATTCCAAAGGCCTCGCCCTCCCGCGTCAGCTGAACCAGTCTCTCCTGAAGCTGCGGGAAGCGCGCTCCGGCCAGGTTCAGATTGTCCGCCATCAGAATCAGCGTCGGAAGAAGCTCGCCGGCGGCGTCCTCGTAAGCCGCCATGGTGCCCACGCCGTATTTCCGGAACAATTTCTTGCGCCGTCCCAGCTCGTCCGTAAGGTGCGCGCAGATCCGCTCCAGCGTCTCCGGCTCATCCTCGCCGGCCGCGCCTCCCACGTGCGGGAAGGTCTCCATGCTCCGAAGACCGAAGCCTCCGAATTCCAGCAGGTAAAGCTGCAGCTGCGCAGGGCTGTACCGGCAGCACAGAGAAACAAGAAGCGACGTAAGAAGCGTCGTCTTTCCGGACAGAGGCATGCCGTATACCAGAAGATTGCCGTTTTTCCAGAAATCGTGGACCAGGGGGCGCTGGATCTGATGAACCGGATCGTCGATCCGTCCAAAGATGCCTTCCGCCCCTTCCATACGTCTGTTCCACTGGGCCGGACCTTCCCACAGCCGCTCTGACGGCAGAAGCTGCGCCAGCTCCAGCCTGTCAGGCAGAGGCTCCGTCCAGAGCTGTCCCGCACAGGGGATCTCCTTCCTTCTGCAGTATTCCGTAATGGCGCGGACTACCGCGTCGATCTGCTTTTCCTTTGCCTCGCCTGCTTTTTTCACGGGCTCTGCCGCCACAGCCTTGCGCTCTCCCGAAAGAGATACCGTGCAGACGGGCGGTGCTTCCTTCTTTCCCGCGTCAGGCCGGTAGGAGGCTCCGGAAAAGAAAGGCTGAATCAGCTCCAGCGAGCCGTCTCCTGCTCTCACATAGCTTCTTCCGGGGACGGTCAGGTATACGGCATCGCTGATTCCCAGCATATCCCGGCTGTCGCTTTCCGACTGCACCCGCAGGCACCAGCGGAAATTGGCATTGGCCGTCATCTGCTCCGTCACCACGCCGGAAGGCTTCTGGGTCATAATCATCGTATAGACGCCCAGGGAACGGCCTCCGCGGAACACATGGTTCAGAGGGCCTGTGAAATCCGGAAACTGGGCCTTGAATTCTGCGAACTCATCAATGACCAGAATCAGGAACGGCATCCTCTCCATATCCGCGTTCTTTCTTCGTTTTTTCAGATAACCCCGGATGTCGCTGACTCCGTTCTGATCGAAGATCCGCTGGCGGCGCTCCATCTCGCTCTCCAGAGCCAGAAGACAGCGTCCCACATCCTGATCCAGGTTGGAGATGCTTCCCGCCAGATGGGGAAGCCCCTTAAAGGGCTGCAGAAGGCTGGTTCCCTTGAAATCCACCAGGATAAAATTCACGTCCTCCGGAGAAAACTGCAGGGCCATGGAGGCGATCCAGCTCTGCGCCATCTCTGATTTTCCGCTTCCGGAGGTTCCCGCCACCAGTCCGTGGGGGCCATCCTTTTTCTCATGAATGTCAAAATAATAGGTTTCTCCGTTTTCCCGCATGCCGATGGGTACGGAAAGCGTCTCCTCACAGCGGGCGTTCTGCCAGAAATCCCCGATATCCAGCTCCTCGACCCGGGAGGCATGGTATCCCTCCAGAAAGGTAATACGGTCCGGCAGTCCCTGCTTTTTCCCGCCGCGCAGGCGCACCGGCGCCATACTGCGGGCGAAGCGTTCGCAGGCCCCGGTTCCCATCTCGTCCGCCCGGAAGGTTCTTCTGTCGGAAGCCTGCTCGCTGAGATAAAGCTGCGGCTGCGCCCCGAAGTCTACGATCTGCCGGATTCCCTGGGGCAGAGACGCCACGGAAGGCGACAGCCAGATACTGCTGACCCCGGGCGTATCCGTCAGGAACGCGGACACCGCCGCGTTTCTGACAAGCTCCGGCGCCGCGATGATCAGCACGTAATGGGGAAGAGCCGGCTTCTTGGGCGCAAACAGATCCCCTGCGTCCTTTTTCCGTTCCCGGCATTCCGCCGTCAGCTGGTCAAGAAGCTGCGACGCGTCAAAGGAGGTGCAGGCCAGAAAACGCTCCGTGCGGCCGTCGTTCCAGGTGTGAGGAAGCCAGCGCATCCAGCTCCACTGCTCATACTCCTCCTTTGGGAAAATCACGGCCAGCTTTACCTCGTCATAGCTGTGATGGGCAGCCAGCTGCACCGTCATGCAGCGTACCGTGTTCAAAGCTCTGCTCCGGTTTCCCACGACGCCCACATTGGAATAGCGCAGCAGATCCACCGTCACCGGAACGTCCGGAACAGTCCGGTATTTTTCCGCCAGGGCGGCGGGCCGTCTGGTAAACGCGTCCTCCTCCAGCATGACGCCCAGCTTCGGCGTCTTCACGGACATTTTCAGAGGCTCCTCTCCCAGACCAATCCGCAGAGACAAAAAATCCGCGTCGTCCGGCGTGCGCACCCACAGGCGCGCGTCCAGCCCGGACACCAGACGCAGGCAGCCTTCCGGGGCCGGATTCGCGGATACCGCGATCTCCCTTTGCTCTGCCGCAAAGCTTCGCAGCCTTTCCTCACAGCCTGCCAGGTACTGTTCATATTTTTCTGCCCGCAGCTCTTCTCTTCCGGAAAATACCTTTGTCTGTCTGCGGTAATTCACGACCGTCATAATCACGCCTATGACCGCCATCGGGGCGGAAAACAGAAGGCTGACGGGGCTCATGCCCGTGAGCAGAACCAGCACCAGCATCAGTCCCACGCCTCCCAGGGAGGGAAGAAGCACAGAAAGCCAGTTGATCTCCGGCTTCTCTCCTATCGACGGCGCCGCTTCTATCTCAAGCTCCCCCTCCGCAAGCTCTCTGGTCAGTCTGGGAGAGCGCACAAACTCAGGCCAGCTCTCCCGAACCGGCTCTTCCCGGACCGGCGCCTGCACATGAGACGCCGCGTCCTTTCCATATACATACAGAATCCCGCCGGACAGCGTCATATCGTAGGGGCCGACCACGATGGCTTCCCCTTCCTTTAAGACGCACTCGCTGATACGCCGCCCTTCCACAAAGGTGCCGTTCGTACTGTTGATATCGCAGAGCCTCCACTGACCGCTGCTCCGGTACAGCTTGGCGTGGCTTGCGGACACGCGCCGGTGCTTCAGCTGCAGAGCGCAGTTATCCGCCCGTCCGATCAGAAGCTCCTCCAAGCCATCCACGTGAATCTCTGCCGCAGGCTTTTCTCCCCGGAAGACCAGCTGCACCGCCAGATGGCTGTCCTGATTCAGGATGAACATATCCCCGTTCTGTACCATGGCAGTCTGCGCCTGCTTCCCGTTGTGCAGAACCGGCCCGGCGCACTCCGCCTTCCACGCTCCGTTTTCACACAGAAGCCGCACCGAAGCCCCCGGGCAGCTTCCCTTTGGAAAGGCGCAGCTGCACTTCTTATCCTCTCCGAAGGACATCCCCTCCGCCGCGTCCAGCGGCATGGTCCGCACGGAATCCCCCTGATAAACTCTCACCTCGTACACGAAAACCCTCTCCCCCTCTATTTCACGCTCCGCGCCCTTTGCGCCGTCTTTCCGTCCTCAGCCCGTCTCACGCGCAGAACCGCAAATTCGCATTATTAATACGAATAATTATACTCTTATTAATGCGCGTCAGTCAAGCTTCCGCCCCTTAACTTTCCAGTTTTACAAATTATTTATTTGCATCGTTTTCGCATTTATAATACGATTTAAGTTAAATCTGATAATGCGTTCCAGACGTCATCAACATTACTTAAACTAATGGCATAAGGTGGTGTTATATTGCAGGAAAGAAAAGAAATCAATATAGAAA
>CALWQJ010000015.1 GCA_944383645.1 uncultured Merdimonas sp. | reverse complement strand
GGCCGTCTCCCCTGTGGCGTTTTCCCGCAGGTACACGGCCTTTCCCGGCTCCGCCCAGGTGGTAAGCCCCGGAGCGTCCGGAAACAGCCGGGCAAGCAGGGTGCTCTTACCGCTCCCCCGGCTGCCGGTCAGGATTAGATGACGTCTGCCGCTGCTCTGGAAAGAATTCCAGATACAGTCTCCCGCTGGCCTGTACACAGGCGTCCCGATATCTCTCATAGCGCTCCAGCCACTCCTTTCCCTCCCGCGTCAGCCTGCTTCCGCCGCCGTCCTTCCCGCCCGCCGTCCGCTCCGTCAGCGGGAAACCCAGGGCCCGCTCCGCGTTTTTCAGGATTTTCAGCGCCTTCGTGTAGGCCATTCCCATGGAAAGGGAGGCCGCCCGCAGAGAGCCCGTCTCTTCCACCCCGCGCAGCAGGCGGCAGGGCCCCTCCCCGAAAAATTTATCTCCCGCTTCATCCAGAAACAGGATTCTTGTCACTGCTTTCATAGCTGCCTTCCCTCTTCCTCCTTCAGCATCACCAGCTGCTCCCTGCCGCTGCGGTTCTGGCAGCGCCGCAGGCTGACCGGCCCATAGAGCTCTGAAAGCCCCGCCTCCATCTTCCCCAGGGAATCCGAACCCGGCCGCAGCAGAGACCGGACTTCTCCGCCTGCCAGAAGCAGCAGGCAGTCGCAGTAATTCAGGGCCAGGACCGGATCGTGAAGAGCCGCCAGGCCCGCCCGGTCTCCGTTTTTGAGCCAGCCCTTTAGAAGCTCCAGCATCCGGTAGCGGTAGCGGAAATCCAGCGCGCTCTCCGGCTCGTCGAGAAGAAGGAGCCTTCCGCCGGCCGCCAGGGTGCGGGCCAGGATACAGAGCTGTTTCTGCCCCTCGCTCAGATGCTGGTAATTTTCCTCCTCCCGGCCGCCCAGGCCCACAGCCTGCAGAGCTTCCCTGGCCTGCTCCTTCATCTCCCTCGAAGGGTATTCCAGAAGCTTTAATCTGGGATTAAAGCCCATCAACACCGCCTCCAGCACGGAAATATCGATGGAAATGCCGCTTCTTTGGGGGATATAGCCGCAAAGCCTGGCAAGCCGCCTTGGCGGCAGCTCCTCCAGAACTGCTTTTTCCAGATTTTCCGTCTCCAGGGCACAGCTTCCCTCATGGGGCAGAATCCCGCAGACTGCCTTTAGAAGCGTCGTCTTCCCACTTCCGTTGGCGCCCAGGATGCCCAGAAGGCTCCCCGCCTCCACTTCAAAGGAGACGCCGTTTACCACCGGCGCCCCGCCATAGCCGGCAGTCAGTCCCGATACCGTAAAAAAACTCATGCTCTCTGCCTCCCCCGGATAATCAGATAAATCAAAAACGGCGCTCCCAGAAGGCTGGTGAAAATACTCACCGGAAGCTCTGTGGCCGCCGCGCTTCTGGCCAGGATGTCCGCTCCTGTCAGAAGGACGCCGCCCAGAAGCCCGCCCAGAAGCATGGTCCCGGCGCTGTCACGCTTCAGCAGAAGCCGGGCCCCATGGGGCGCCAAAAGTCCTACGAAGCTGATAAGACCCGAAAGACTGACGACGCAGGCCACCGCCAGGGTCGCCGCCAGCAGGATCAGAAGGCGCATCCTTCCCACCGGAACGCCCAGCATCCTGGCCTCCCCTTCCTCTGCCGAGAGCAGCAGGATCTGCCGGCGCAGCAGGAAGAGGGCGGCCAGGCAGAAGAGACAGAGCAGGAGATTGCCGCCGATAGAATACCCACTGATCCCATTCAGGCTGCCCATAATCCAGTACTCGATAGAGGCCAGCTCCCGCTCCGGATCCGCCGTAAGCTTCAGGCACATGAGAACCGTCTGGGCCAGGGAGTGAACCGCGATGCCCGCCAGGACGATGGTGCTGTTCCTCCCCGTCCGGTCGAGGGCAGAAAGGGCCAAAGCCAGGCAGACCGCCGCCAGGGCTCCCGCAAAGGCAGAAAACGTCACGGCTGCCGCTCCGGACAGGAAAAGGATCCCTGCGGCGGCTCCCGCGCTGGCCCCCGAGGATACGCCGATGACATCCGGGGAGGCCAGGGGATTGCGGAACACCGTCTGGTAGACATAGCCCGCCACGCCCAGAGCGAAGCCTCCCAGGACGCCCACGGCTGTCCGGCCCGCCCGCAGGGTCCAGAACACCCGCAGCTGCATGGCGTCTCCGCGAAGCATTCCCTCAAATGTCAGGGGGTATTTTCCCGTAAATAAGCTGAAAGCGGCCAGGGCGGCCAGAAGGGCCGCCCCGGCTGCGCAGAGCATCTTAGTTTTCCCCATAGGAAAAGCCGTAAAATGTTTCGTAGAATTCATGAATCACTGCCTCACTGTCTGCCTGGGGGCACTCTTCCGGATGAAGCTCTGAGGAAAGCCATACCGCTCCCAGGATCCCGCCGGGCACCGGGCTGTCCCAGGCTTCGGCGTCCCCCGGAATCTGAATGACATTTCCATTTTCCACTGCGGCGCAGCCCTCCAGGTTCGGATCCGCCAGCACATCCTCCACGGTATAGGACGCGTCGGACGCCAGCACGATGTACTGCGGGTTCCAGGCCAGGATCTGCTCATAGCTCACCTCCGCCCAGTAGGTATCCGTGATCTCTGCCGCCGCGTTGGCGCCGCCCGCCATCTCAATCATGGCTGACTGATACATGGCGCTGCCTGCCGTAGACAGGAAATCCGAATTGCCCGCCAGATAGACAGACGGAGTCTCTGCACCCTCCAGAGCTTTTGTCAGCCGTTCCTCCTGCTCCTCCGTAAAGGCAAGCAGCTCTTTGGCTCTGGCGGCTGTATTCGTGGCAGTTCCAATCAGCTCTGCCGCTTCACCCAAAAGCTCCTGGTTTTCCGGATTTACCACGAGGGCGTCGATCCCCAGCTCCTCCAGGGTATCGGCAGAAGCCTGAAGCTTCAGCGGCAGGATCACCAGATCCGGCTCCAGGGCCGCGCAGCCCTCCAAATCGAATTCCTTGGCGCTACCTACGCTTGGAAGCTCCAGAAGCTCCGGCGCGCTGAGGGCGTAGATGGGCCGCGTATCCGCTTTGGCCTCGATCCCTGCCAGCTTATCCTCCAGTCCCAGGGCAATCAGCAGGCTGGTGGAAATATAGTAGCCGCTGACCAGCTTCGCCGGCTCCTCCTCAATCGTCACCTCCCGGCCCGCCTGATCGGTCAGCGTGACAGGATAAACCGTCTCCATGGCGGTGTCTTCCGCGCTTTCTTCCGTGCTTTCTTCCGCAGCCTCGGCAGTTTCTTCAACGCCTTCTCCGGCGCTTTCTTCCGTGGCGGCTTCTTTCTCCGCCGCGTCCGCCTCCACAGAATCTGCCGGAGAACCGCAGGCCGCAAGGGACAGCGCCATGGAAGCGGCAAGAAACAGGGACAATATCTTCTTTTTCATTCTTACTTTTTTCTCCTTATCGTTGTTGTTTTAAAACTATAACGGGATTATAACAATTTCCCTTTCCAAAATCAAGACCTGCTGTTATGATTAAGATATCCCAAAACAAAGGAGCTGCAGGCTACACCGCCCTCTGCGCAGGCGCGGTACAGCCTGCGGCATAAAGGAAATCCGAAATTATGATGAACATTCAAAATTACGTCCAGGCGGAGAGCCTGGAGGAAGCTTATCAGCTGAACCAGAAGCGGAGCGGCCGCATCATCGGCGGCATGCTCTGGATGAAAATGGCCCGCAATACCGTCGGCACCGCCATCGACCTGTGCCGCCTGGGCCTTGACACCATAGAAGAGACCGAAGACGAATTTTCCATCGGAGCCATGGCGGCACTGCGCCAGCTGGAGCAGCACCCGGGCCTGAACGCCTGGACAAAGGGGGCGGCCGCCCGGGCGGTACAGGATATCGTAGGCGTGCAGTTCCGGAACATGGCCACCGTGGGCGGCAGCGTCTGGGGGCGCTTTGGCTTCTCCGACGTGCTCACCTTCCTGCTGTCGCTGGATACCTATGTGGAGCTGTACAGGGGAGGGCTCCTTCCCCTGGAGGAATTCGCTTCCCTGAAAAAGGACAATGACATCCTGGTGCGGATCCATATCCGGAAGAAACCCGGGGCCTTCGTCTACCAGGCCATGCGGAACCAGCGCACCGATTTTCCGGTTCTTACCTGCGCCCTGTCGCGGATGGAAGACGGATACCGGACCGTGATCGGCGCCCGGCCCGGACGGGCCCTGGTGCTCCGGGACGAGACAAATCTGCTGGCCGGTGGCATTACAGAAGAAAGCGCCGAAGCCTTCGCTTCCTGGGCGGCAGAGCGGATCCCCGTCGGAAGTAATCTGAGGGGCAGCGCGGCCTACCGGACCCAGCTTGTCCGGGTGCTGGTTAAGCGCGGACTTCTGGAACTGGGAGGAAAAGAGACATGGAACTAAAGCTTACACTGAACGGCAGGACCGTCACCGATCACATCGAGCCCGGCCTGCTGCTGATTGATTTTCTGAGAAGCCACGGCTGCTTCAGCGTGAAAAGGGGCTGCGAGACCTCGAACTGCGGCCTGTGCACCGTGCTGATGGACGGACGTCCTGTCCTCTCCTGCTCCATGCTGGCCGCCCGGGCGGCGGGACACAGCATAATGACCCTGGAAGGGCTCCAGGAGGAGGCCGCGGATTTCGCAGGCTTTATCGCGGATCAGGGGGCAGACCAGTGCGGCTTCTGCAATCCTGGCTTCGTCATGAATACCATCGCCCTGCTGCGGGAGATTCCGGATCCCACCGATGACGAGATCCGTGCCTTCCTGGCAGGCAACCTCTGCCGCTGCTCCGGCTACGACGGGCAGCTGCGGGGAATACGCCGTTACCTGGACAGCAAAAAGGCAGACGCTTCGCCGGAGAAAGGAGGCAGCCATGGAGCATAACACATACCGGGAGGTAGGAAAACCCGTCCGCAAAAAGGACGCCATGCAGCTTCTGCTGGGAAAGCCGGTCTATATGGACGATATCACCCAGGGGCCTGCTCTGGTAGTCAAGCTTCTGCGCTCTCCCCACGCCAACGCCCTGGTACGGGAGGTGAAGACTGCGGCAGCCCTGAAGGTTCCAGGCGTAGAGGCTGTCTATACCTGGGAGGATGTGCCGAAGACCCGCTTTACCATCGCGGGGCAGACCTATCCGGAGCCTTCGCCCTATGACCGCCTGATCCTGGACCGCCATGTGCGTTTCGTGGGCGACCCCGTGGCCATCATCGCGGCTGAGACGGAAAAGGCCGCCCTGCGGGCCATGAAGCTCATCAAAGTCACCTACGAGGTGCTGGAGCCTGTGCTGGATTTCCGCTCTGCCAAGGATAACCCCATCCTGGTTCACCCGGAGGAGGACTGGTACCCGCCCTGTCCCGTGGGAGGCGACAGCCGACGCAACCTGGTGGCCAGCGATGTCAACGCGGACGGCGACGTGGAAGCCGTCCTTGCGGACTGCGAGATCGTGCTGGATCGTACCTACCACACCAAGGCCTTCAGCCAGGCCATGATGGAGACCTTCCGCACCTATACGGAGCTGGACCGCTACGGCAGGCTGCATGTGATCTCCTCTACCCAGATCGTGTTCCACTGCCGCCGGATCCTTTCCCAGGCTCTCGGCATCCCCAAAAGCCGGATCCGCGTGGAAAAGCCGCGTATCGGCGGCGGCTTCGGAGCCAAGCAGACGGCGGTCTGCGAGGTCTACCCTGCCTTTGTCACCATGAAGACAGGAAAGCCCGCCAAGCTTATCTATACCCGGGAGGAATCCCAGATCGCCGGTTCTCCCCGGCACGAGATGGAGATCCATGTCCGCCTGGGCGCGGACCGGGACGGCCGCATCCGCGGCATCGATCTCTATACCCTCTCCAACTCCGGCGCTTACGGAGAGCACGGCCCTACCACCGTGGGACTTTCCGGGCACAAATCCATCCCCCTCTATACGGGGAATCTGGAGGCCTTCCGCTTCGGCTACGACGTGGTATACACCAATCTGCAGGCTGCCGGAGCCTACCGGGGCTACGGGGCCACCCAGGGAATCTACGCCCTGGAAACCACAGTCAATGAGCTGGCAGAACAGCTGGGCATGGATCCCACCGCCATCCGGGACAAAAACATGGTAAAGGAAGGCATGAAGATGCCCGCCTACTACAACGAGCCTGCCAACGCCTGCGCCCTGGACCGCTGTATGGAGCACTGCCGCCAGATGTTCCACTGGGAGGAAAAATACCCGGTCCGGGATATGGGAAACGGCAAAGTGCGGGCCGCCGGCGTAGCCATGGCCATGCAGGGATCGTGTATCTCCAACGTGGACGTGGGCTCCGCCACCATCAAGCTCACCGAGGACGGCTCCTACAACCTGATCATCGGAGCGGCCGACATGGGCACCGGCTGCGACACCATCCTGGCCCAGATGGCCGCCGAGTGCATGGACTGCAGCGTGGAGGATGTGGCCGTCTTCGGCGCGGACACCGACGCCTCTCCCTACGATTCCGGCTCCTACGCCTCCTCCACCACCTACATTACCGGAAAGGCCGTGGAGCGGGCCTGCGCAGAGCTGAAGACCCAGATCTGCGCCATCGCCGCAGGCATGCTGGACTGTGAACCCACGGAGGTCGTCTTTGAAGGCAAGCAGGTGCGCCGCCCCGACACTGGAGAAGCTGTCAGCCTGGAGCAGATCGGATATAAGACCCAGGCCGCCAGCACCCAGGCCGCCGAGGCTACCGTAAGCCATTCCTCCCCCATTTCCCCGCCGCCTTTCATGGTCGGCATGGTAGAAATCGAGCTGGACAAAGAGACCGGCCTGGTCACCGTCCTGGACTACATGGCTGTGGTGGACTGCGGCCTTCCCATCAATCCCGCTCTGGCCCGGATTCAGACCGAGGGCGGCATCGTCCAGGGAATCGGACACACGCTCATGGAAGATGTGCGCTACGATCACAATGGCCGTCCCATCGGCTCATCCTTTATACAGTACAAGCTCCCTACCCGCCTGGATATGGGACGGCTCCATGTGGAGTTTGAACACAGCTTTGAACCCACGGGGCCCTTTGGCGCCAAGTCCATCGGCGAGATCGTCATCAACACTCCGGCGCCTGCCCTGACCCACGCCATCTACCGGGCCACCGGCGTATGGCACCGGGAGCTGCCGATCACGCCGGAAAAGATCGCGCTTTCCCGGCCGGAACCTTCTTAGCTGTAAAATTCTCTGATATAGTCCAGGACATCCTGTCTGGCGCCCCGGAATGGGCCCGGCGTCTCCATTTTCAGGGAGACCAGAGCCGTGCAGTACAAAAGAGCCTCTTCTACGCTCCTGCCCTCCTGTCTGGCCGCGATATATCCGGCAAAGGTGGTATCGCCCCGGCCGGTGCGTCCGGACAGGTTCCGGGCCTTGATCGGACAGGTGCGGATCCTGGCGCCGTCATAGGCCAGCACCTCGGTATTGTGCGTGATCACGATTTCTTTCGCGCCCCAGGCATAAATCTGCCTGGCCGCCTCCGCCCGGTCTGTAAGGCCGGTCAGGATCTCAGCCTCCGCCGCGTCTGTCTTAAAATAATCCATAAGCGGCAGATATTTTTCCTTCTCCTCCCAGTCATGGAACCTCATGGAACGATCTTCTTCCACATGGCGCAGCATGCACTGTACATCCAGGGCGACCTTGCCATGTCTGGACGCCTCCTCAAACAGAGCTCCGTCGAAATCCCCGTACACCAGCCCCGCGAAATGATATACCGCTGTCTCTGCCTGGGGCAGTTCCTCAAAACGGAAGGGATCGCAGACTCCCAGGGAGGTACACTGGCGCTTCTCCTTATCCGCGGTAAAATACTGATTGCGGATAGAGCAGGTGGCGGAGGAATGCTTCCAGTAGAGATCCGCATGGGCGCCGTGGAAACGCTCCTCTACATCCGCGTCCTTTTCATTCAGCTTACAGAAGATCGCCGTGCGGGCTCCGCTGCCCGCCGCCGCAAAGCCGGAAGCTACCACAGCTCCGCCCAGCTCCTTTCGTTCATTTCCCTGATAATCAATATTGTAATCAATGGAAACCGGTCCAATCACCATCACATCGTATTTCTTTTCCATAACCGCTGTTCTCCTTTTTGCAAAAGAATCCTGCTCTGCAGCAGGATTCCGTTTTCATGATAAAAATGCTTCCTATACCGTCTTCGGCAGCTCCAGGTTCTCTCCCGTCTCGCGGTCGAACACATGAGCCGTATGTCCGCCAAAGGAAAAACTTAAGCTGCTGCCGATGGGGAAGGCCGTGTTCTCGCCGATATCCATGGTCTGCACAATCATGATGGTATCGGTGCCGCAGGCGGATACGTGCAGATGAACAGCGCTTCCCATCATCTCGCTTACCTCTACCGTACCGGTGATTTTCTGCTCTCCCGCCTCTGCCAGATGGAGATGCTCCGGCCTTACGCCCAGGGTAACCGGGCCTGGCTGAACCTGATTGTCCGCCAGGTTCTTCTGCTTATCCTCCGAAAGAACCACATGGACATTCTCCAGATTTACCGCATATTTTCCGTCGCTGTCCTTTACCAGCTCCGCATTATAGAAATTCATCTGCGGCACGCCGATGAAGCCTGCCACGAAAAGATTTGCCGGATGATGGAAGACCTCCTGGGGCGTTCCAATCTGCTGAACGACGCCGTCCTTCATGATGACGATCCGATCGCCCAGGGTCATGGCCTCGGTCTGGTCGTGGGTGACATAGATGAATGTGGTGTTGATTCTCTGGCGGAGCTTGATGATCTCCGCGCGCATCTGGTTGCGCAGCTTGGCGTCCAGGTTGGACAGGGGCTCATCCATCAGAAGCACCTTCGGCTCACGCACGATGGCGCGGCCGATGGCCACACGCTGTCTCTGGCCTCCGGACAGCTGTTTGGGCTTCCGGTCCAGATACTGGGTGATTCCCAGAATTTCCGCCGCCTGGCGTACACGCTGGTCGATCTCGTCCTTGGGCAGCTTGCGAAGCTTCAGGGGGAAAGCCATATTATCGTAAATCGTCATATGGGGATACAGGGCGTAGCTCTGGAATACCATCGCGATATCACGATCCTTGGAGGGCACGTCATTGACCTGCTGGCCGCCGATATACAGCTCTCCTCCGCTGATATCCTCCAGACCTGCCACCATACGCAGGGTGGTGGACTTCCCGCATCCGGAGGGTCCTACCAGTACGATAAATTCCTTGTCCTGAATATGCAGATTAAAGTCCTGTACCGCCAGCACCCCTTCCTCTGTCACCTTCAAATTGCTCTTTTTCTCTGCCTCCTCTTTTTTCTTCTTCCCCTTTTTCTGATCAATGTTGGGGTAAACCTTTTTTATATGATTCAGAATCACTTCTGCCACAGTGATAATCCTCCTTTTCTACTTCCTGTGCAGGCTGCCGGTTATTCCACAGCCCGCAGATACCGGCCCGTTACAGCCCTGCCCTCTTCCAGTTCAAATTCCAGCGCCTGATGCGGGGGAAGATCGATTCCCTCTGCTTTTGGACAATCCGAAAAATACGGGTGGATTCCCGCCTGCGAGAGCATCCGTATCACATCCGGGTGGGCGCTGTCATAGCGCCGGTCGCTGGACGCGCAGCAGACTGCCGCTTCCGGATCCACCATACGCAGAAGCGTCTCGCTTACGCCGTCCTTCTGGCCATGGTGCCCGATCTTGAACAAATGGGCTTTCAGCTTTTCCGCCGGAATCTCTCCATAGCCGTCCCGGTTCGTATCGCCCGGCAGCAAAACATACTGAGCCCCACACCGAACCCGCAGAATCAGGCTGTAATTATTCATCCGTCCATCCAGGACGGACAGTTTTTTATGAAATTCCGCAGAATCCTCTTCCCGGTACAGCTCTTCCAGGAGCATTTCCAGCTGCTGACAGGCTTTCGGAGACGGAGCCAGAACCTCCAGCTCTGCATCCTCTCCCAGGAAGACGGACTGGCCGCGGTGAAGCGTCCGAATCCGTCCGCCCCGTTCCTTTACCAGTCCGCACAGCTCCCGGTAGTCGTTCAGAGCCTGCAGAAACTTGCTCTGGGAAAGATTTTCCGCCTCCGCCAGTTCAAGGGGACGCATCTTTTTGTAAAACTCTTCCGGAAGCGTCTGCCAGAATTCCTCTATTTCCACTCCATCCGCAGCCTTGCGCAGGCCGCTGATGTGGTCTTCGTGGATATGCGTACAGAGCGCCACGGACAGCCGGCTCAGCCCCCGCTTTTTCAGATATTCCCATACTGGAATGCGTCCCGAGGAACGTTCCTCAAATTCCTGCGGATCGGCTCCGCCGCCGTCGATAAGCGCGGTAAAGACGCCGCCCGGGCGGGAAGCGTCCTGCAGTTCCAGCAGAACCGCCTCCCCGTAGCCGGTATTTACAAAGGTCAGTTTCATTGCTTTCACCGCCTTTTATTTTATGGCACGTTTGATGTAAAAGCTCGACAGAATCAGCACGATAACCGTCATAACGATGGCTCCGGCGCTTCCCAGGCCAAAATCGAAGGTCTTGATGCCGTAGTTGTACAGATACTGGGTGATCGTCGCCGTGCTGTTGGCAGGACCGCCTCCTGTCAGAAGGTTTACCTTATCGAAGAGACGGAAGCTGTCGATGGTTCTCAGCAAAGCACAGAGCGCAAGGCTGCTCTTGATATTGGGAATGGTCACATAAAACAGAATCTTTAAGGGACCTGCCCCGTCCATGCGGGCCGCCTCATATTGTCCCTGGGGCACCGACTGAAGCGCCGCGTACAGCAGAAGGAACACGAAGGGCGCACACTGCCAGACATCGATCAGCACCAGCATGCCGAAGGCCGTGTGAATGTCGGAAAACCAGTTGTAAACCGGAAGGTGCAGCGCCTCCAGCACCTGGTTCACAATTCCGTAGTTTGGGGAGAGCATCATTCTCCAGATCAGCGCCACGGTAACTGTAGGAAGCAGATAAGGCAGAAGAAGCAGCGTTCTCATAACCTTCTGTCCCTTTTTCAGACTGTTTACAAAAAGAGCCAGCCCAAAGCCCACCAGCATCTCCAGTACGACTGTCAGAAGGGTAAACTTGACCGTGTTCCATACGGACTGCTGAAAATAGGAATCGCTCAGCAAATCTATGTAATTTTTAAATCCGGTCACCTCCGGAGCGCTGTTTAAAGCGCTCAGAAGGTTATAATCCGTGAAGCTGTAGACAAGAGTAAAGATCAGCGGATAGGCGGTCATGACTGCCAGGACGATAATCGTCGGAGTAATCATGGCCATGCTGAAGCGCTTTGTCTGCAGCTCAGCTCCCGAGACTTTTCTTTTCTTATTCATGCTTTTCACCCTGCCATCAGTTCTTCAAGGGCCGCCTGCGCGTCGTTCAGGCCTTCCTCCACGGTCTTTGCTCCGTTGATGATATTGTCCATCTCAGATCCGAGAGTGGTGTAGAACTCGGTCCACTCCGCGATAACCGGGCGGTATACACCGCTCTCAAGAGCCTGGCATACTACCTCATACTGCGGATACTGTGCCAGCACTTCCTCATCCTGAAGGCTGGAGTAGCGGCAGGGAACTCCGCCGGACGCCACGGTACCGTACTGTACCTCCGGATCCATCAGGTAAGCCAGAAGCTCCGCAGCCAGCTCTTTATTCTGGCTGTTGGACGGAATGCCCAGGCACCAGATGCCGTATACGTTTGCATTGTTCGCCTCTGCGTCCGGGGTAGCTTTTCCGTTCAGAGCGATGTAGTCAGCAGGAGTATCTGCAGTCGGCGTATACCAGCCCGGCCATGCGATACCCATTGCGGCAGCGCCGGAATCTACAGAGGCTACCAGATCATCCTTTACCTGCGCCTCACCCGTGGCAATCAGCTCCATATAGTAGTTCATGGCATTTACAAACTCTTCGCTGTTTACAGTCGGCTGATTATTCTCGTCTACCACCCAGCCGCCGTAGGAAAGCAGAATCGGAAGGAAATCTACGACCAGATTGTTCTGGTTGTCTCCACGGTAAATGAATCCCTTCTTTCCGTTTGCCTGAGCCTGCTGGCAGATATCGAGAACTGCCTCCAGGGAATCTACGGTGTCGGCCGTATATCCGGCCTCTTCCACGATCGCCTTATTGAGCATCAGCACCGTCACATTTCCATAATACGGAGCCAGATATACGTTGTCGTCTACATAACAGATAGAGGTCGTCGCCTCGATGATATCCTCGTCCAGCTCATAGCCAAGCTCGGTCAGGTTCGCCAGCACGCCAGCGTCTGTGAACTCTGCCATCCAGGAACCATCTACCATGCACAGGTCGTAAGCGCCCTCCGCGCTGGTCGCGTTCAGAGCTACGGAAGTGTGCAGATCCTCCTCGGAAAGCTCCTGTACATCGATGGTTACGTTGTGCTCCTCCTCAAATGCCGGCAGGCACTCCTTCAGCACATCCGCATATACGCCGCCCCGGAGAGCGATAGACATCTGCGTCCTGCCGTCCGCGGACGTCTCAGAGCTTTCGGAATTGTTATTGCCGCCGCATGCGGCCAGTGAGCAGACCATTGCGCCTGCAAGTACCAGGGTCAGTAATTTTCTTTTCATAGCATCCTCCTGAAAATCAGTTTTTAATCCATTTCAATCATTTCAAACATTTTTTTGCCTTCGTCAGCCCTTCACTGCTCCGCTGGAAAGACCGGAAATCAGATAATTCTGCGCGAAGATTACGAACAATGTAATCGGAATCACAGAAATGACGCCTCCTGCGGCTACCAGTCCGAAGTTGGTCAGGCTGTCCTCTGTATTCAGCAGGGCCAACGCCAGAGGCACGGTGTTATTCATGGAACTTCTCGTAAAGATAACCGTATAAGTATATTCATTCCATGCATACATAAAGGAAAGCATAGCCACAGCGGCAATGCCGGGGGCTACCAGCGGAAGGACAATCTTTCCAAACAGCTGCCATTCTGTGGCGCCGTCCACCTTCGCGCTCTCCTCCACTTCATCCGGAAGCTCCTGAAAAAAGCTGAGCAGGAACCAGATGATAAGCGGCACGTTGATCAGTACGCATGCCAGAAGAACCGGAATCTTCGTGTTAATCAGCCCCGCCTGATTGAACATGATATACAGCGGAATTACAAATGCTACCGGCGGAAGTACACGAATCAGCAGAACCCAATAGGTCATGGGCTGCTTCAGTCCGAAATGAAACCGTCTGCGCGCGATTACGTAGGCCGCGCAGATTCCCACAAGCAGTGAAACGATCAGCGAACCAAAGGTCGTCTGTACGCTGTTGAGAATTGCCTGCCCGAATCCTTCACTCTGAAACAGGTCAACAAAATACTCAAATGTCAGTGACTGGGGAATCAGGGAAATGGAACCTTCCATCTCGCTTGTCGGACGAATCGCCATAGCTATCAACCAGTAAATAGGGAAAAGGGATATGAATAAAAGCGCCGCGCATCCGATCCCTTTCCAGATGGTACTGGCTTTTACTTCTTTTCTCATTCTCTTTTCGACTCCTCCTTTCAATAGTGCTGTGCTCGCCGTGTTCCAATATAGCACCACAGAGATTCCTCTATCTATCATGCTTTTGTAAATTATTGAAAAGTGTTTGTAAGGATTGTAAAAGAGAAATGAAAGCCGTTAAGAAGATGTAAAGAATTTCAGAATTGTGAATAAAAAGTTACTATTACAGCAACAAAAAACAGGAGCGTACCGGATCCTTTACCCATATACGCTCCTGTCCTGTAAAATCTGCTGCCGCTCAGGAAGCTGATACCCGAAGCTCGCTTAAGATGTCCTCGCTTCGGAAGCCCCTGCGCATCAGGAAAAGATAAAACCTGCGCAGCTCATTCGGATCCGCCGTCTCCGGATGAATCTGCTTTTTCTCCATCCAGCGGCGGATCTGCTCCCGCTCATCCTGGGGCTCTGCCTCCGTGCGGGCCTCCTCCAGAATCTCTTTGGAAATTCCCTTTTTATAAAGAAGCTCCTGCTCCACCTGGCGGCGGCTCTTCACGCGTCCGCGGCTGTTCAGATAATTTACCGCGTACCGCCTGTCGTCCAGATAGTGGTACTGCTTCACGTAAGAGATGGCGTCCTCCACAGCCTCCGCCCGGTAATTTCTCTCAAGCTTTGCCCGCAGCTCCTGCTCTGTCCTGTCGCTCCTCTCCAGAATGTGAAGGGCCCGGTGCCTGGCGCGCCGGATATCGCCTGACTTTTCCTCCTCGCTTAAAGGACGTCCCGCTTTCATACTTCCCACCGCTTACCTGTCTGAGGCCTTCTCCGAAGGCTTCTCTTTCTTCTCATTTCCTTCTGGGCTGTCCTCTGCCCTGGCGGAATCCAGACCGAAGCCCTCTCTTACCTTTTCCTCGATCTCCTCGCAGACTGCCGGATTCTGCTTCAGGTACAGCTTGGCGTTCTCGCGGCCCTGGCCGATCTTCTCGCCATTGTACGCGTACCAGGCTCCGCTCTTATTCACCACGCCCGTATTCGCCGCCAGATCCAGGATGTCTCCTTCCCTGGATATGCCCTCGCCAAACATGATATCGAACTCCGCTTCCTTAAAGGGCGGCGCGATTTTATTCTTCACCACCTTGATCCGTGTCCGGTTTCCGACGATCTCCCCGCCCTGCTTCAGGGTCTCAATCCGGCGCACATCCATACGGATGGAGGAGTAGAACTTCAGCGCCCGGCCTCCCGTGGTGACCTCCGGGTTGCCAAACATCACGCCCACCTTCTCACGCAGCTGGTTGATAAAGATCACGGTACACTTGGACTTGCTGATCACAGCAGTCAGCTTCCGCAGGGCCTGGGACATCAGTCTTGCCTGCAGTCCTACATGGGCGTCTCCCATATCGCCCTCGATCTCCGCTTTCGGCACCAGGGCCGCCACAGAGTCCACAATGATAATGTCCACAGCGCCGCTGCGAACCATAGTCTCCGCAATCTCCAGGGCCTGCTCTCCGTTATCCGGCTGGGAAATATAAAGATTATCCACGTCTACGCCAATGTTCTTCGCATATACCGGATCCAGCGCGTGCTCCGCGTCGATAAAGCCCGCGATGCCGCCCCGCTTCTGTACCTCTGCCACCATATGTAGGGCCACGGTCGTCTTACCGCTGGACTCCGGGCCATATACCTCGATGATTCTTCCTTTGGGAATCCCGCCCAGCCCCAGAGCCAAATCAAGGCTCAGACAGCCCGTGGGCGTCGTCTCTATCTGCATATTGGCTCCCTTGTCGCCCAGCTTCATCACGGAGCCCTTTCCAAACTGCTTTTCAATCTGCGCCAGCGCCGCGTCCAGCGCTTTCTGCTTTTCTTCCTTTACCATTTACTTCTCCTTATCCCTCTTCCAGATCCATTGATTCGAATGTCTGTTCGTTTTTTCTGGGTCTATCTTATTACATTTTTTCTCTGCTGTCAAGCAGAAAACAGAAGTCTTCCACAGAAGACGCCCTTGCCGCCAGCTTCAGCCAGGCGTTTAAGGTCTCCAGATCTTTTTCTTCCAGAATCCTCTTATGCAGCTTTTCCGGCACAGGGCCAAGCTCCTTTAAAAGCTCCTCGATGCTCCTGCCAGTCCCCAGAAGAATCCCCTCGTCCCTTCCTTCTTTTCTTCCTTCTTCTCTTCCTTCTTCTCTTTCCAGCACTTTTTCTTCCCACGCCTGCATATACTTCACTCCCATTTTCTCACTGGACCTTATCTTCTGCACAAAGCTGTGGATTTTCCGGATTCTTTCACTCTCCGACATCTCGGCAAAGCTGTCGTCTGTACATTCAAGGTAATGCAGGAAATCTGTCCAGCAGTGTTAATTCCTGTAAAGTTTTGTGCAACTTTTTCCCTCCTTCATTTTATTAAAAACTGCGAAAAGTTTCAACGCTCACTTTTCAAAAGCGCTTGTCCTTCGTAACTTATCCTTCGTAATAAGCCGTAACCACACTGGAAATTCCGGAGAGATCTTCTCCTTGGATTCAGCAGAACTGCTGATATATGCAGAATAGCATAAACTGGAAACAGACGCAACACTTTTTTAAATTTCCGCGCGGAGGCGGCACGTTTACTTTATCTCCGTGCCGCCCCATTCCACTACGGTAAAGCCCTTTCTCTCCGGAGTATGGAGCACCGGCTCCGGCACGTCCACAGGCTTTTCAAGGGCCGCGTAGGCCATAAAAACCCGGATGACCGTATCCGGCTCCGGCTCGACGTGCAGGGCTGCCTGGCTGGTATAAGCCTCCGTCTGGAAGGTGATAAGGTTCCAGGAATTATTCTCCATCCTGGGAAGCCAGTAGACGATAAACTCATTGTATTCCGCAGGAATCAGGCCAAGCTCTGCCAGCTTTTCCTGCAGAAACTCCGCGGTATCCTCTCCCTTTACCACAAAGCCGCTGCTTAAATCATACTCCGCCTGCCCGGCGCCCTCCCAGAACAGATAGGAATATTCCTTTCCATCCTTCAGGTTCTGAAGCGTCCCGTCCGGCCTGGCAATCACGTGCCAGCCATCCCCATACTCCGGGTAGGTGCAGGTCAGCTCCCCTTCATAGTCCAGCCAGACACTGACCTCCTCTGCCTTTTCCGGGTACAGATAAACCGCCGGCTTCTCGGACAGCATCTCCTCATTCTCTTCTGCGCAGCCTGATGCCAGCAGCAGTACAGGCAGCATCAGCAGCGCCAGGAACCCCCTATTTTTCTTCATACCGACTCCTCCTTTGTCCGTCCTCTTGTTTTGTCCTTCTATACTATATAAACGAATGAAAAGCCGGTTTTGCTACAACAGTTTTTGAATTATTCACGCAGCCAAACTGCAGAGTATGAAATACTATCCGTCTATCTGAAAATGCTGGTAATCCTTCAGGGTTCTCCAGTTTCCGCCCCAGGTGAAGCCCCGTTCCTTAAAAAGCTCCAGGCACAGATCGCCCTCCCCGCCGATTTTATAGGGGAAATCTGCCGAGCGGTCCGCGTAAGGCCCGCTTCCCGGCGGAGAGATATGTTCCACGCCATTTTCATAGGTCACGTACGGATTGTAAAAGGGATTGATGTCGATGGCCATGCCGTAGGCGTGGCGGGAAAGGTGATCGCTTCCCTCCACCACCCGGTAATTAAAGCCGGAGGTATTGTTGTCCAGGCAGGAGGCGTCGTCATCCCCGCCGTAATCGTCTATCAGGCGCATCTTCTCGATCGGGTAATCCTGATCGTAGAGATGGCGGAAGATCTCCAGCACCGTCTGCGCGATCTGGGCGTTTACCACCATCTCGCCCACATGAGCCTCCCCGTCGAAGCCCCGGTAAAGCATCCGCAGGTACCGCAGTTCCGAAAGGGCGATATGCTCGTTCTCCACATAGGATACCCCGTCCATCCGCGCGAAGACCTCTTCCGGAATCTCTGAGGCGAAAAAGAGGGCGGACGTCTCCGCCTCAGAAAGGGCATCCGAAACGACCGTTCCTGATTCACAGACCCGGTAAAACTCCAGCCTGGCGGCACGCTCCCGCTCCTGCTGTTCCAGCTCCTCCTGCCGGGCCTCTTCCCGCTCCTTCTGGACTTGACGGGAAACCTCCTCTATATAAAAACCTGCAGGCTCCAAAATTCCGGCTTTTTCCGGACTTTGCAGATCCCCGCAGCTGCCGCATAACAGGCAAATGGCCATTCCTGCGGCAGAAATGACCATTTTTACACCCTTATTTCTCATATAAATCCGAATCCTTTTATCCGCTTCTTACTGCTTCGCCGCAATATATCCCTGGGCCTTCAGAAGCTCGGCGCAGAGCACGGCTCCTCCCGCCGCGCCGCGGACCGTATTGTGGGACAGGCCCACGAATTTCCAGTCGTATACCGTATCCTCCCGCAGGCGTCCGATGGACACGCCCATGCCCTTCTCATAATCCACGTCCAGCTTCACCTGGGGGCGGTTGTCCTCCTCCAGATACTGAATGAAATGCTCCGGCGCGCTGGGAAGGCCAAGCTCCTGGGGCGCTCCTTTGAAGCTGCGAAGCTTCTCGATCAGCTGCTCCTTCGTGGCTTTTTTCCGGAACTTCACAAACACCGCCGCCGTGTGGCCGTTCAGCACCGGCACGCGGATGCACTGGCAGGTGATCACCGGCTCAGCCGCCAGCTTGATCTCGCCGTCCTCATAGGTTCCAAGGACGCGCAGCGGCTCCTTCTCGCTCTTCTCCTCCTCGCCGCCGATATAGGGAATGATATTCTCCACCATCTCCGGCCAGTCCTTGAAGGTCTTGCCCGCTCCGGAAATGGCCTGATAGGTCGTGGCCACCACCTCATAGGGCTCGAACTCTCTCCAGGCTGCCAGGGCAGGCGTATAGGACTGGATGGAGCAGTTGGGCTTTACGGCGATGAAGCCCCGCTTCGTGCCAAGACGGCCTTTCTGCTGCTCAATGATTTTCGCGTGATCGGCGTTGATCTCCGGGATCATCATCGGCACATCCGGCGTCCAGCGGTGGGCGCTGTTATTAGAAACCACCGGAGTCTCTGTCTTCGCGTAGGCTTCCTCGATGGCGCGGATCTCATCCTTTGTCATGTCTACGGCGCTGAACACAAAGTCCACGCCTGCCGCCACCTTCTCGACCTCGTTCACATTCATGACGACGATTTTCTTGACCGCCTCCGGCATGGGGGTGTCCATCTTCCAGCGGCCGCCCACAGCTTCCTCGTAGGTCTTGCCCGCGCTGCGCGCGCTGGCCGCGATGGTCACTACCTCAAACCAGGGGTGGTTCTCCAGCAGGGAAATAAACCGCTGTCCCACCATTCCGGTGCCGCCCAGGATTCCAACTCTCAGTTTTTCGCTCATTTTTTCATACACTCCTCTGTTTATGTCTTTCTATTGCGGACATATGTCTTTTCTCTAAAGTATACTACCGCAGTTCCAGGAAAATTGCAAGCATTTTTTCCTACAGGGTTACTCTTCACAGCCGATTCATATCTGGCAGCAGATGTGTCGTGCTGGCACGTAAGCATCTGCTGCCAGATATGAATCAGGACTGCAAAGCAGTCACCCCACCCACATAAGCAGTCTTAGCTCCGTAAGGAGCGGGACTGAAGCCTCGTAAGAGGCGACGAGTGCGCATGTGGGTGGAGCGGCCGTAAATAATAACCCTACGGATGCTCCTCCATCCATTTCTCATGCAGGGAAATGACCTGCTCCATGGCCGCCTTTCCGGGTGCTCCCAGGGTCAGGCGCTTATTGACGCAGGTATCCATGCTGACAGCCTCGTAAATGTCCTCTTCAAATACGGGGCTGATGCTCTGAAGCTCTGAAAGGGACAGCTCCTCGATGGCTTTGTCCTGCTCAATGCAGTACAGCACCAGGCGTCCGATGATTCCATGGGCGTCCCGGAAAGGTACGCCGTGGTTCACCAGATAATCCGCCGCGTCCGTGGCGTTGGTGAAGCCCTTCTTCGCGCTCTCCTCCATAAAGTCCTCGTTGAATTTCATGGTATCCAGCATTCCGGTAAAGAGAGCCAGGCAGCCCTTGACCGTATCGAAAGCGTCAAAGGTCAGCTCCTTGTCCTCCTGCATGTCCTTATTGTACGCCAGCGGCAGTCCCTTCATGGTGGTGAGCAGGGAGATGAGCGCCCCGTAGACGCGGCCCGTCTTGCCCCGCACCAGCTCCGCGATGTCCGGGTTCTTCTTCTGGGGCATGATGCTGCTGCCTGTGCTGTAGGCGTCGTCGATCTCCACGAAGCGGTACTCGTTCGTATTCCAGATGATGATTTCCTCGGAAAAACGGCTCAGGTGCATCATGATCGTGGACAGAGCCGACAGAAGCTCGATCAGGTAATCCCGATCGGACACGGAATCCATGCTGTTCAGGGTCGGGCCCGCAAAGCCCAGAAGCTGCGCCGTGTATTCCCGGTCCAGCGGGTACGTCGTGCCCGCCAGGGCCCCGGAGCCTAAGGGGCAGTAATTCATCCGTTCATAAATGTCATGGAGGCGTCCCCGATCCCGTTTGAACATCTCAAAATAAGCCCCCAGATGGTGGGCCAGGGTAATAGGCTGGGCCTTCTGCAGATGGGTAAAGCCCGGCATGATCGTCTCTGTATGCTCCTTCATCAGACGCAGCAGCACCGAAAGCAGCTCCCGCACCAGCGCGTCGATGGCTTTGAGCTCATCTCTGGTGTAAAGCTTCATATCCAGGGCCACCTGATCGTTGCGGCTGCGGCCGGTATGCAGCTTCTTTCCCGGCTCCCCGATGCGGTCGATGAGCACGGCCTCCACAAAGCTGTGGATATCCTCATACTCGTCGGTGATTTCCAGCTTTCCGCTTTCCACATCCGCCAGAATCCCCTGGATTCCCGCAAGGATCGCATCCCGCTCTCCTTCCGTCAGAATTCCCTGCTTCGCCAGCATCCGGACGTGGGCCATGCTGCCCTCCATGTCCTGCCTATAAAACTTTTTATCAAAGGATATCGAAGCGTTAAAATTATATACGAGCTTGTCCGTCTCTTTCGTGAAACGGCCTCCCCAGAGCTGTGCCATATGCGTTTCCTCACTTGTTTTTTATTCCTGCCGCCGCAAAGCCAAAGAGCTGGTCTGGTCTGCCCTGCGCCAGGCGCGGGCCCGGCAGGTAATTTACTGTTTTCCATAGTAGCACAGTTAGAGGGGGGATTCAAGAAGTTCCGCGTGCCTGAATCGTATTTTCTTTCTATCTCATGAATTATTTCCTGCGCTCCCTTAAGGAGTACACGCACCCGCAGTAATCCTGCCGGTAGAGGCCGTACTCTGCCGACAGCTCCGTGGAGCGCTTGTAGCCGTTTCGCTTCTTGAAATCACTGAAAAGATAGGGCACGCCATATTCCTCCGCCAGGCGGGCGCCGATCTCGTTTAGCTTCTGCGCGTTCTTTAAGGGGCTGATGGAAAGGGTCGTGGTGAAATAATCGAAGCCTCCGGCCCGGGCCATCTGGGCCGTCTCCAGAAGCCGCAGGCGGTAGCAGCGAAAGCA
Organism: uncultured Merdimonas sp.; assembly: GCA_944383645.1. Taxonomy (GTDB): domain Bacteria; phylum Bacillota; class Clostridia; order Lachnospirales; family Lachnospiraceae; genus Laedolimicola. The sequence goes on along the minus strand of CALWQJ010000015.1, from coordinate 9,747 downwards.
CCTCTCGCCGCCCTCCGGGATCTGTTCCAGTCCCTTCGCCATCTCGTAAAAGCGCTCCGGCTCATAGGGGCCTTCCAGGAAGGATACCGGATGCTTCGCCGGCAGCTCCCGGATCAGCCGTTCCTGCTCCTCCACCCGTTTTCCGAACTCCTCCGGCGGATAGATGTTCGGATTATAGTAAAAAACTGTGATCGAAAAATATTCCGACAGGTACTCCAGCACATAGCTGCTGCAGGGCGCGCAGCAGCTATGCAGCAGAAGACGCGGCGTCCGGCCGTCCTCTGTAAGCTTCTGTATCACCTTGTCCAGTTCCTTCTGGTAATTGACTTGATTCATAACCCAAATACTCCTCCAGGCAGATTTCCTGCCTCGTAATCTCCTCCGCGGCCTCCCGGCCCACATAACGGTAATGCCAGGGCTCGTAGATGATGCCTGTCTCCTCCGTCTTATCCGTGGGATAGCGCAGGATAAAGCCATATCTCCAGCAGTTTTTCATCAGCCATTGCTGCTCAGCCGTCTCCTCCTGCCGCTCATCCAGCAGCTGGTAGTCCCGGGCCACGATGTCTACCGCCAGCCCCAGGTTATGCTCGCTGGTTCCCGGATAGGCCACCACTGCCGCTGCCCCGGAAAGGGCTTCCTGGCGGCTCATTCCTTCCGCCTCCAGGCGGCGCACCTTGTCCTCGTAGAGCTCCGTCTGCTTCTCTATGGTACGATAAGCCGAACATACCCAAAAGTCAAGCCCTTCTTTGCGCCCGTCCGCCAGCATATCCTGCAGGGCTCCCACTGCCCGCGCGTCGAAGTAATAGTTGTTTTCGATTTCCGCAAGTTCCGGCACATAGCCGTCCTCCAGGGGATGGGAGGCGTTCACCAGCGTAAGCCTCCAGTCCGCTTTGTCTGCCTGTCCGGAAGAAAGAGCGCCGCCAGCCGTCCCGGGGGCTCCGCCAGCCATGGCTCCCGCGTCTTCCTCTCCTCCCGTCTCCTCCTGCCCGGAAGCTGCTCTTTCTTTCGCGAACGCGAGCCTTCCACACAATACGCCCAGCAGAAACGCGAGCAGGCAGAGGGCGAACATCGTTCTGCAAAGCCGTTTCTGCTGTTCCCTTCGTTCCTGCCGTCTCCGTCTCCCGACTTCCCGTTCTCTTGTCATGTCCTCACCTCGGAAGACATTCTAAGCCTAAGCTGCATCAAAATTGTATCGTCTCTGTCTGCATTCCGGTTTCCGCATTGTCCCCGTACAATTCCCATGGTCCAAGGAACAGGACTTCTTCCTCCCTGGAGACATAAAACCGGTACTGCATCTCAAGCCCGCTCTCGTCCCCATAGCTTACAGCGGCAGAGACGCCCGTATAGCCCAGCCCCGCCAGGTCTGTCATATCGGTCATCGCCACATGGCAGCCCAGATAATCCGCAAAGTCATAGATAAGGCTTTCCGCTTTCTTTACATCCTCCACGCTCTCCGCCGTAAGCTCCCCCAGTCCATAGCAGGAAAGACCTAAGATTTTTCCCGTCTCGTCATCCAGGTACAGCTCCGCCAGAGATCCTGCTGCTCCTTCCTTCTGGTAGAGCTGGGCATTCCAGATGATGCACGAGTGCTCTCCCTCCACATCCATCACAAAAAATACCTCCGCGAAAGCCACGTCCAGTTCTCCGGCGGGGAGCCCCTCGATCCCTATTGCCGCCAGAGCATCCAGCTCTTCCATCATCTTTTCCTCAACCGTATCCCTTCGGTAATTTTTCCCCTGCTGGAGAGGCATGGAATTCGAAGAATCCCTCTGGAGCAGACGCACCTTTTCCACAATCGTAAGCTCCGGCTGCTCAGAAATCACCAGACGGGGCGCCTCCTCCTGCTCCACCCGGCCCAGCTGCTGCTCATCCCAGGCTGCAAGCAAAAGCCCGGGAAGGCCAAACCCCGCAAGCGCCGCAAGGCTTAAGCCAAGCGCTGCGGCAAGATAAGCCCGGACTCGTCTTCCCATGCTCACACCTCCCCGTCTCTTTCTTTACTGCGCCGCGTCCCATGCTCCGGGCCGCCCGGGCAGCTCTTTTCCTCTTCCGCCGGAAGCCAGACCCGGGCAAGGGTCCCACTGCCTTCCACGCTCTGAAAGCTTAGGCGTCCCCCATGCCGTTTTACAATTTCCGCGCAGAGGGCAAGGCCCAGACCCGCGCCGCCCTGCCGCCTGGCTCTGGATTTGTCCACCATATAGAAAGCCTCTGTAATGCGGGAAAGCTCTTCCTTTGGCATTCCCTTTCCTGTGTCCTTCACATAAAAGGCGAAGCCCTCCCGGCCTTTCTCCTGCTCAAAGCGTCCCAGAAGCTGCAGCGTGCCGCCGCCCTCCATGGCTTTCCGCCCATTGTCCAGGAGATTCAGAAGGACGGTCTTTATCAGGTCCGGCTCCATGGGGATCTGCCCCTCCTCCACAAGGGGCTGAAACCTAATGGCTGTCCCCTGCAGCACAGGCTCCAGCACCCCGCCCAGCTCCTGGGCCAGCCACCGGATGTCAGACGGCCGTTTTATAAGCTCTCCGTGGCGGATGACCAGCAGATCCAGAAGCTTAAAGGAGAGGGCTTCCAGCCGTTTTCCTTCCTTAAAGATATAATTGGCCGCCTCGAACCGCTCCTCCTGGCCCATTTCCCGGCTCCGCAGCATGTCGGCGTAGCCGATCATGGAGGTCAGCGGGGTTTTCAGCTCATGGGCAAAGCTCCCGATGAAATCCTCCTGCCTGCGGGCCGCGTCCTCCAGCTTCCGGAACTGCTTTTCCAGATTATCTGCCATATGGTTAAAATCCGCCGCCAGCTGTCCAATCTCGTCTCCCGTCTCCACCCGGGCCCTGCCCTTCAGGTTCCCGCCCGCGATGCGCTGCGCCGCCCGGGAAAGGCGCCCCAGGGGCCGAAGGAGCCAGGCCGCCAGCAGATAGCTGCCCAGGCCCTGCAAAAGCACAAGGCCCGCCATCCACCAGCGGTAAATGCCGTACTGTTCCCGCCGCTCCGTAAAGAGCGTCGTCACATCCCGGTCCGTCTCCAGATACACCAGGGTTCCATCCTCCAGAAGGAGCGTGCTCACCGTAGCCAGTCCATAGCCGTCTTCCGTCTCCACCAGCATCCGGGACCGCGTCTCCTCCGACGCGGCCAGAAAAAGCTGTTCCCTCTGGCCCTGTCCCAGAAGCTCTGCCGCCCCGCTGTCATAAAGCTCCTTTCCCTCCCGGTTATAGAGCTGAAAGCAAAGCTCTGTCCCTGCCATCCCCTCCTGCATGGCCTGGGCGGTCCGCCGCACATCCGTCTCCGGAAAGCCGGAGCTTCCCTCCCGCAGGGCTGTACTCCAGTAGGCCGCAAAGGAATACTGCAGCATCCTGTTTTCCTCCGCCGCGCTTTTAATCTCCCGCCGGTACGCGGACTGGAACAGGGCCGACAACAGGGCGTAGCCCCCGATCCCCGTGACAGCCATGGAAAGCGCCAGCACGGACACGCATAATTTCCAGGAAAATTTCACTCTTCTATCCCTCCAGACGGTAGCCCACCTTGTAGACCGTCACGATTTTGTCCTCCCAGCCTACCTTCCTGCGCATCCGCTGCACATGGAGATCCACGGTACGGCTGTCTCCCGTATATTCTCCGCCCCAGATCCGTTCGTAAATCGTCTCCCGGTACAGGGCGATATTTTTATTCCGCACGAACAAAAGCAGAAGCTCATATTCTTTGTTGGTCAGGTTTACCATCGTCCCGTTCTTTTTCACAGTCCGGGAGGCCGTATCGATCACCAGATCCCCCTCGGTCAGGAACTGCTCCGTCTTGTGGCAGCGGCGCAGCACCGTCTCTACCCGGGCCAAAAGCTCGATGATCTCAAAGGGCTTCGTCAGATAATCGTCCGCCCCCAGCCGGAGGCCCTTTACCCGATCCGCCACAGAAGCCTTCGCCGTCAGGAAGATGACCGGAATCCCCAGCGGCGCGATATAGCCCATCAGCTCATAACCGTCCACCTCCGGCAGCATCACGTCCAGAAGCACCAGGTCGTAGGCCCCCTCCTCCAGAGCGTCCGCCGCAGACATACCGTCATAGACGCAGTCGCAGGCATAGCCCGCCTTTCTCAAATTTACCGCGATCAGATTGGAAATCGCCTGCTCATCCTCCACCACCAGAATGCGTATCATCTTCTGCCTCCCCCTTGCCAATCCTGGAAAATCTCTTCCGCTTCCTCCCTTATTCTGCATCAGAATTGTATCATATTTGCATCACTCACAAAAGGGGAAGGGCTTCATAAAATATACCATAGCTAATAAGGAGGCATTCCCATGAACCCACTGCTGAAGCTTTCCCATGTAAGCTTCTCCTACCATGAGGCAGACGGGGAAACCCAGGCTCTGTCCGACATCACCTTTTCCCTGGACGCGGGAAAATTTCTCGCCATCGTGGGGCCCAGCGGCTGCGGCAAATCCACGCTGCTCTCCCTCATCTGCGGCCTTCTCGCGCCGGAAGAGGGGACGATCTCTCTGTATGGCCTCCCATTTCAGGAAGCGAAGGCCAATATCGGCTACATGCTGCAAAGGGACCATCTCTTTGAATGGCGCACCGTCTACAGCAATGTCACCCTGGGCCTGGAAATACAGAAAAAAATGACGCCGGATCGCCTGCAAAAGGTCGATTCCATGCTGGAGACCTACGGCCTTTCCGAATTCCGCTCCGCCAGGCCCTCCCAGCTGTCCGGCGGCATGCGCCAGCGGGCGGCCCTCATACGTACCCTGGCCCTGGAGCCGGATCTCCTGCTGCTGGATGAGCCCTTCTCCGCCCTGGATTACCAGACGCGTCTTTCCGTCTGCGACGACATTTATGAAATCATCAAACGGGAGGAAAAGACCGCCATCCTGGTCACCCACGATCTCTCAGAGGCCATCAGCGCCGCCGACGAGGTTCTGGTACTCACCAGCCGGCCCGGGCGGATCCGCAAAAAGGTTCCCATCCATTTTGACATGGAGGAGCGTACCCCCATGGGCGCCCGAAGCGCCCCGGAATTCCAAAGCTATTTTAATCTTATCTGGAAGGAGCTGAACTCCCATGCCTGAACCCTCAGCCGCCCAGCGGCGTTTCCTGAAAAAACGGCAGCAAAAACTGCGGACCGTCACCCTGGTCCGCATTCTGATTTTTCTGGCCTTCCTTGTGCTCTGGGAGGCCGCCGCCCGCCTGGGGCTCATCGACGCCTTCATTTTCAGCAGCCCCTCCCGGGTGGCGGAGACCTTTCTCTCCATGGCGTCGGACGGTTCCATGTTCCGGCACATCGGCATCACCCTGCTGGAGACGCTGATCAGCTTCTTTCTCGTCTTTGCCGTCAGCGTCCTGGCCGCAGTGCTGCTGTGGCTGAGCCGTTCCCTCTCCCGGATCCTGGAGCCCTACCTGGTAGTCCTAAACAGCCTGCCCAAATCCGCCCTGGCCCCCCTCCTCATCGTGTGGCTGGGCGCTAATATGCGGACGATCATCGTGGCCGGCATGTCCGTGGCCCTCTTCGGAAGCATCCTGACAGTCTACACCGGATTTCTGGAGGTGGATCCGGAAAAAGCGAAGCTCATCTATACCCTGGGCGGACATAAAAAGGATGTGCTCTCCAAGGTCATCCTGCCCGGCTCCGTCCCTATCTTCCTGAACACCATGAAGGTCAACATCGGCCTCTGCCTCGTAGGCGTCATCATCGGCGAATTCATCGGAAGCCGGGAGGGCCTGGGCTACCTCATCATCTACGGAAGCCAGGTCTTCCAGCTGGATCTGGTGCTGACCTCCATCGTGATCCTCTGCGTCCTGGCCATGCTTCTGTACCAGTGCCTGAGCGCGGCTCAGAAGCTGTACCTCCGAAAGCTCTGAAAACCCCCGCCAAAACGGCGGCAGGAGATGCCAAGGCACCTCCTGCGTTACATAAGCTTCATGAATTTTTCCGCTCACAGCGCCCGCAGCACCGCCAGAATATAGGGCGCTCCGTCTAAAATCCCGGCGTCTCCCTCCGCCGATATCTCACAGTGCGGCTGTCACGCCTGGATTTTCACCTTCTCCTCTCCAATTCGTCCAGCCAGGTAATTGATAAACTGCTGGGCCGTCCGCCCGGAGATGCCTCCGTGGCTCAGCTCCCACTTGTTTGCCTCCGCGCACAGCTCCTGCTCCGACAGGGTAATCTCCGGATAGCGCTTCGCAATCTCTGTCACGATCCGGAAATATTCCTTCTGGGTCGGCTTGGAGAAGCTGATGGTCACGCCGAAGCGGGCCACCAGGGACAGCTTTTCCTGCATGGTATCCGAGCGGTGCATACCGTCGTCCTGCTCCATGTCGCTGCGATCGCTCCAGGTCTCCCGGATAATGTGGCGCCGGTTGGAGGTGGCGTAGATCAGCACATTGTCCGGCTTCGTCTCCATGCCGCCCTCGATGACCGCCTTCAGGTACTTATACTCGATCTCGAACTCCTCAAAGGACAGGTCGTCCATATAAATGATAAAGCGGTAGTTCCGGTTCTTGATATGGGAAATCACTGCGGATAGATCCTGGAACTGATGCTTATAGATCTCAATCATCCGCAGGCCCTGGTCATAATATTCGTTCAGGATCGCCTTGATGCTTGTGGACTTTCCGGTTCCGCTGTCCCCGAACAGCAGCACGTTATTGGCCGGAAGTCCCTTCACAAAGGCTTCCGTGTTGTCCACCAGCTTCTTTTTCTGGATCTCGTAGCCGATCAGGTCGTCCAGAACCACCTGCTCCGTATTGTTGATGGGCAGAAACTCCACATCGTCCTGGTATCTCCGGATACGGAAGGCCTTATTCAGGCCGAACATGCCCACTCCGTAGGCCTTGTAAAAATCCGTGATAATGCGGAAAATCTCCTCCTCATCCGCAGCCGCCTCGATCTGCCGGCTCACCGCCTGCACCTTTTCGCTGACGTTTTTATTATACATGCGCTCCTTTTTCCCAATCGCCCTGTAATGGCAGATGGTGGAAAAGCAGTCGATCTCCAGATCCCGCTCGATAGGGCCGAAATCAAAATCAAACAGTTTTTTAAATACCCGGAAATCCCCCTTCGCGAAATGATTGACGCTGCCGTCGTTTGCCCCCACCTTCTCGCTGGTCATACTGAAGGAATTCTCGTTGGTCAAGAGAATAAAGGTCAGGTAATTGTGCCACAGATTCTCGTCAAACCCATACATGGTCGCCAGATCGAGAAGGGCCTTCATCTGCTCATAGATCCGCGTGGTCAGCTCCGCCTTCGTGCCCACGCCGTTTTCATAATCCTCAAAAATACCGGAAAGCTTCCGCAGGATGCTGCCCTCCCCCAGATCCCGGTACAAAATCAGCTTCGCGACTTCCTTGTACATTCTCCTTTTCGTCTCCTCCCGTGTCTTTTCGCCTATTATAACCCCAATCACCGCGGCTGTACATAATTATCTGCCCAAATTTTAAAAGGCTTTCCTCTTCTTGACAGCCAGACGGCTTCCTCCTATAATTTACCCTAGACCGGCAGGGGAGGCCGCATAGCATAAGGGAAGGCTTTCCATTCAGCCGGAGCTTCGTTCCTGTCAGGCACAGTATCAGACACTAAAGGAGGCAGACACCTATGAGACAATGTATGGACGCGGACAATCTGCACCGCAGACTAAAGAAAATCATCGGCCAGGTCCAGGCTATCGACCGCATGGTGGACGAGGACGTCCCCTGCGAGGACATGCTTGCCCAGATCAACGCGGCGAAGTCTGCCCTCCACAAAGCAGGGCAGATCGTCCTGGAGGGCCACATCCGCCATTGCGTACGGGACGGCATCGAGCACGGGGACGCCGACAAGACCATCGAAAGCTTCACAAAGGCGGTAGAACGGTTCGCGAATATGGGCTAGCTCACGGAGCAAAGCCGTGCGCTGGCCAGCGATCCGGGGACGCATCTGCAAATAAACCAAAAATATTTTTATCAGAAGGATACTGTCTGCCGCCAAACAGCATCAGATCCGGATCAAGGCTGACGGACAGCTTTGTCCTTTGAAGCCATTCAGAATTATATTCAAACGAATAAGTCTCCCCGCCTTTCACGGTATTAATATAAAGTGTTCCAAGGATTGCAGGCTCTTGAAAGCTGAAATCATCATACACATAGATCTCTTTCTGGCTTACGGACATTATTTTTTCCTCCTTGACGCGCGTCTCCTGGTTAGCAGCTCCAAATCCTGCATTCTTCTTCCCATCTCATCATCTCTGGCTATCAGCAGCAAATCCTTGTCCATATTGTTCAAGGCGTGCAAAACGGCGGCATAGATTCCCATTGCAACCGCTGGATTTCCCGATTCTACTTTCCACAGGGAAGATCGGCTGATTCCTGCCCGTTCCGCTACCAGCTCTGCAGAAAGATCTCTTCTCAGCCTTGCAAGCTTAATCTGCTCTCCCATGATTTTTAATATTTCTTCCGTACCTGGCAATATATTATATGCAGCTTTTTTCATTTTTTACCGTCCTCATATTTTATGTTTATTATTATATCCATATATTTATTTAATGTCAATTATAGAAAACATTATTTTATATTCTGCCTTTTTCTGCCCGTTCCTATTTACAGCCGGCATCTAAATTCTCCTTGACATCTATACCCATACAGGTATATGCTTAATTTATCTTTTATACCCCTATGGGTATAGCGTCGGTGTGCAAGGAAAAATCCGCCCTTGGTACACCGACGCTGACTTTGAACAAAACCAGGTCCGCTCCCTGGGACTGCGGACCCGGACCGGAAAGGAAGCCTGCCATGAAACAGCTGATTGAAAAACTGGAAGCTTTACTGGAACTGGGCGGCGTGAAAAAAGATGTCACCCTGCTTGTGATCTCGGGACTCGCCCTGCTTTTCAGCATTTTTGACCTCGTCCCCCTGCCCTTTGATCCGGCCTGGATCGCGATTATTCTCTGCGGGATCCCGATTCTGCTGGAGGCCTTCATCGGCCTTGTGACCGCCTTTGACATCAAAGCCGACGTGCTGGTGTCGCTGGCCCTGATCGCCTCTGTCTGCATCGGAGAGGACTTCGCGGCAGGAGAGGTGGCCTTTATCATGCAGCTGGGCGCGCTGCTGGAGGAGCTGACCGTGGCGCGGGCCAGGGCTGGCATTGAAAGACTCGTAAAGCTTACGCCCCGGACGGCCCGCGTAATCACCGCCGGGGGAGAGCAGATCCTTCCCGCCGAGAACGTGCAGGTGGGCGACCGGATCCGTGTGCTCCCAGGTGAAACCATTCCGGTAGACGGCCGGATCTTAAGCGGCCAGACCTCCGTCAACCAGGCCGTCATGACCGGGGAATCCCTGCCCGTGGATAAGTCCGCCGGGGACGAGGTATCCAGCGGCACCGTCAACCAGTTCGGAGCCTTCGAGATGGAAGCCGTCAAGGTGGGGGAGGACAGCTCCATCCAGCGCATGATCCGCCTCGTCCAGTCCGCGGACGCCGGGAAAGCGAAAATCGTAACCCTGGCAGACCGCTGGGCCACCTGGGTAGTAGTCATCGCCCTGACCGCCGCCGTGCTCACCTGGGCCGTGACCAGGGATCCCATACGGGCTGTGACAATCCTGGTAGTCTTCTGCCCCTGCGCCCTGGTTCTGGCCACTCCCACCGCCATTATGGCCGCCATCGGAGGCGCCACCCGCCACGGCTTTCTGGTGCGGGAGGGGGACGCTCTGGAGCGCCTCGCCGCCGTCCGACGGATCGCCTTTGACAAAACCGGCACTCTGACCTATGGAAAGCCGAAAGTGGCCGCCGTAAAAAGCTTT
>CALWQJ010000014.1 GCA_944383645.1 uncultured Merdimonas sp. | reverse complement strand
ACGCGTCCACCAGGGCCTTTCTGCGGTTCACAGAAAGAGACTCCGGGAAACAGTCGCGGCTTACCGCCACGATTCCTGCCTTTACAACTGGAATATTGTTCATGTTGCGATTCCTCCTGCTTTTATAATACGTTCTTATCTAATAAGTCCTTACCTCTATCACGCTTTCCAGATCCATCGTCGGATCGAAATACGTCTCCCTGATATACTGGAATTTTTCTACCTGGTTCCCCAGCTCCAGCTTCTGGATAATGCGGGAAACCTCCGGTCCCAGATTGGGATTGCACTCGAAATCCGCGTTAATCTTTCCTTCGGCCATAGCCTCAAGAGCCGCTCTGCCCGCGTCAAAGGAAAGGATGATGATATCGCCGTCCGGACCGCAGGTTTTTCCTGCCGCCTCGATGGCCTCAATGGCGCCAAAGGTCATATTGTCATTCTCACTGACTACCACATCGATATCCGGATAGGTATTCAAAAAGTCCTCCATGACCTCCTGCCCCTTGGTCTGGGTAAAATCGCCGTCTCTGCGGGCCAGCATCGTCCAGTTGTCATGCTCCTCCATGACGCTGGCAAAGCCGTCTGTCCGGCCCAGCTGAGCTGTAGAATTCAAGGTTCCCTGCAGCGTTACGATACGGATCTTATCTCTTCCGCGTCCCTGCTCTTCCAGGTAGTTTTCCAGCCATCTTCCGGCCTTGACTCCCTGGCTGTGGAAATCGCTTCCCACCCAGGCGGTGTAAAGGCTTTCGTCAGATACCTTCACCTGACGATCCACCAGGATCACCGGGATCCCCGCATCCTTGGCCTCCTTGAGCACCGCGTCCCAGCCAGTCTCCACAATCGGATCCAGGATGATGTAGTCCACCTCCTGGAGGATAAAGTCACGCATGGTCTTCAGCTGGTTCTCCTGCTTCTGCTGCGCATCCTCGAAGATCAGATAATACCCATTCTCCTGGGTAAAGGTGCTCTTAAGAGATTCTGTGCAGGCAATGCGCCAGTCAGACTCGGAACCCACCTGGGAGATTCCCACCACTATGTAATTGTCTCCCTCCTCCACAAGCTCCTTCTCTTCCTCCAGAAGATCCGTGCCTGCGGGCTGTTCCGCATCGTCGATCCGGGTGCCGCAGCTGGAAAACCACAGAAGCAGGCACAGAAGAACGCCGATTCCCACGACCATTTTCTTCATATTATTTCACATTTCCCTTTTTCCGCGCCGCCATCACCACGCTCTGGATTACCAGGAAGAGGCACAGCATCGCAGCCACGGTAATTCCGGTCCACCACGCCTGGTCAAGTCCGGCGGAGGACACGATATTCTGGATGGTGCTTAAGGACAGCACGCCAAAGAAGGTTCCAATGATATTGCCTACGCCTCCGGTCAGCATGGTTCCGCCGATGATGGAGGACGCGATGGCGTTCATCTCCGCGCCGCTTGCGTGGGACGGGGAGCCGGAGCCTACGTGCAGGAAATACACAAAGCCGCCGACGCCTGCCAGGATGCCGCACAGAAGATGGGCGATGAATTTCGTTCTCTTCACATTGATGCCCAGCATCAGGGCGCTCTGGCTGTTGCCGCCTACCGCGTAGAAATTACGGCCAAGCTTCGTCCATTTTAACACGCAGAACAGCAGGATTACAATCAGAAGCGCTACGATAACGCCGATTTCCACATAGGCGTCCACGTAGTTTCCAAGGCGGTTCACGGAACCCATGCCCGGAACGATGATACGGGTGTTCTTAAGAGCCACGAAGGCCTCGTTTGCCACGTTGAAGGGCTCCGTATTTACAATCGTCGTCATACCGCGGGCAAAGAACATACCTGCCAGCGATACGATGAAGGGCTGAATCTCCAGGTAAGCCACCAGGAAGCCCTGCACCAGGCCGAAGCCCAGGCCGATCAGAAGGGCGATCAGGACGGATACCGCCACGCTTCCGCCCGCCTTGTCCAGATAGACCGCGCAGCACATGCTGATAAGGGCCGTCACGCCGCCGACAGAGATATCGATCCCGCCTGTAATCATGACGATGCTCATGCCGCAGGACAGAATGATCAGGGCCGCGTTGGCGTTCAGAATGTTAAACAGAGCCTGGGGCTTTAAGAAGCCTTCTCCCAGGAAAAGCATCGCCCCGATGTACATCAGGAAAAATACGACGATGGTAATGGTAAGGAGCAGGTTCGTGTCGCTGATATTTTTCATCTTACTTCCAAATCCCTTTGACATATTAAGCCGCCTCCTTTACCTTACGCTTTGCCATGAAAGCGTTGAATTTCTCTCTTACTACCGGCGCGCTGACGATAACCAGCACGATAACCACGATGGCCTTGTAAGCCGGAAGCGCGTCGGAACGCACCTGGAACTTGTAAAGGGTGGTCGTCAGGCACTGGATCACGTAGGCTCCGATGATAGAAGCCGTCATGTTGAATTTGCCGCCGCTCAAGGCGTTGCCGCCCAGGGCCACCGCCAGGATGGCGTCCATCTCGATATCCTTCGCGATAACGGAGTAGTTAATCGTGGAGATACGGGCTACCTTGATAAGGCCTACCACCGCCACGCACAGACCCAGAATCACAAAGGACAAAATCTTGATAAACACCGGATTCAGGCCGTTCAGCTTGGAAGAGTTCTCGTTGATGCCGACTGCCTGGGTGTAAAGGCGCAGGTTCGTAAATTTTAAAACCAGGCCGATGACGATCATACAGGCCACCGCGATAAAGAACGGCGTCGGGATCGGGATGCCCGGGATAAACTCGCCAAAGTAGGTCAGGGTCTCGTCGCTCACAACCGGAAGCTCGTTATTGTTGATCCAGGCTGCGATGGAACGGCCCGCCGTGTACAGAATCAGTGTGGCGATCATGGGCTGAATCTTAAAGACAGCCACCAGGACGCCGTTGAAGGCTCCGAAGAGCATCGCCACCACGCAGGCTACCAGGAAGGCCACGATGATCGGGGCCTGCAGGGTCTCCGGACGGGAGTTCGTGCCGCAGAGCACCCGCAGCAGAACGCTTCCCGCGATAGCCGTGGTAGCGCCCACGCTGATATCCTGTCCGCCGGTGGCCGCCGTCACCAGCGTCATGCCGATGGCCAGAATCGCCAGCTCCGAGCCGCTGTCCAGAATCGTAATCAGGAAGCCGGAAAGAACCGGGTTCCCGGCGCTGTTGTAGCCCAGCTCAATCTTGAAGAAGGAAGGATCCACAATCAGATTGAAGAGGAATAAAAGCAGGAGGGCCGCCAGGGGGATCATCACCTGCTTGCGGACCATTCTTCCCAGGAAGCTGGAAGCGCCCGCCTTTTTCGTTTCATTTGTCTGCATTATTTGTCACCTCCGGCAATCGTACTCATAATGCTGGTCTGGTTCAGGTCGCTGCCGGTCAGCTCGCCTACTACCTTTCGATCCCGCATTACGATCAGTCTGGAACAGGTACGGAGCATCTCGTCCATTTCAGAGGAAATAAAGGTCACGCTCATTCCCTCGGACGCCAGCTTCAGCACCAGCTTCTGGATATCCACCTTGGTTCCCACGTCGATTCCGCGGGTCGGCTCGTCCAGAATCAGGTATTCCGGATGGGTCAGAAGCCAGCGGGCCAGGATCACCTTCTGCTGGTTTCCTCCGGACAGAGACTTGATCGGCGTATCCGCCGAAGCCGTCTTGATGTTCAGAAGCTTGATGTATTCATCCGCGATCTTATCCGCCTCCGCTTTGGAGTAGGGCTTTAAGAAGCCGCGGAGCACCTGCTGGGCCAGAATGATATTGTCGCGCACAGACAGATCGCCCACGATACCGTCGCGCTTTCTGTCCTCCGGCAGATAGCCGATGCCCTGGCGCATAGCGTCGATGGGTTTGGAAATCTTGACCGGTTTTCCGTTTTTCTTTACCTTGCCGCCAAGCACGTGATCCGCTCCGAAGATGGCGCGCACGCACTCGCTTCGTCCGGATCCCAGAAGGCCGGTGAAGCCGTTGACCTCGCCCTTGTCGATATGGAAATCAAAGGGCTTGATTCCGGCGTTGCTGTAAAGCCCTTCCACCTCGAAGACCGGAAGCTCTCCTTCCTTCTTCTCGTAGGACTTGTATTCGCCGTGGATATCGGACAGGTCGTCCAGCTCCTTGCCCAGCATCTTGGATACCAGCTGTACCCGGGGCAGATCCTTAATCTCATACTCTCCTACCAGGCAGCCGTCGCGCATAACCGTGATGCGGTCGCAGACCTCATATACCTGGTCAAGGAAGTGGGTGACAAAGATAATTCCCACGCCTCTTGCGCGCAGGTCCCGCATCAGCTTAAAGAGCTTCTCTACCTCCTGCTCATCCAGGGAGGAAGTCGGCTCATCCAGAATCAGCACCTTGCAGTCTGTGTCTACGGCTCTCGCGATGGCAATCATCTGCTGCACCGCCAGGGAGCAGGTAGAGAGCTGCTGGGTGGCTTTGGCCGGGATGTCCAGGGATTTTAAGAGCTTATCCGCATCCTTGTTCATCTTCCGCCAGTTCTGCATGGCTCCCGGGGTCCGGCCTATGTACATGTTCTCAGCAACGGAGAGGTTCGGGCACAGGGTAATCTCCTGGTACACCGGGCTGATGCCAAGCTTCTGGGCCTCCTGGGGCGAGCGGATCTGCACTTCCTTCTCATGGCCGTCCAGATAAATATGGCCCTCGTCCTTCGTATACACTCCGGTCAGAACCTTGATCAGCGTAGACTTTCCGGCTCCGTTCTCGCCCATCAGCGCGTGAATCTCGCCCTTGCGGAGGGTAAAGTCCACTCCCGACAGGGCCTTTACGCCCGGAAAGCTTTTATGGATATTTCTCATCTGTAATACAGCGTTATCTTCCACTCTCGTGTTCACCTCCTGAAATATTTCCTTTCAGAATCAAAGCGCGGTGCAGCTAAGGCTTCACACTGCCATATTTTCTGCGCCGCGCTTTGTTTTATTTGCTTGCCTTCCGTTCAGATACGGAATTCGGATTTAGATACCGTATTTATCGATATCCTCCTGGGTGATGGTCTCCGCGTCGAAGCCCTTCTCCTCCATGATGATAACCTTCTCCTCAATGGTGCCGCCGCTCTCGATGGTCTTGATTACCTCATCGATGTAGGAAGCCTGGTAAGGATTGCACTGTCCATCGTAGTTCCAGTTGCCGGCCAGCAGCTCCTCAAGAGCCCAGGTGTTGGTATCGAAGCCCATGATGATAACGTCGCCGTCTACGCCGTGGGAGATGTTTGCCTTGTCAAGAGCCGCTACAGCGCCCTTTGCCATGTCGTCGTTCTCAGCGTAGATTACGTTGAACTCTTCGCCGGAATCGATCACGGACTGTACGATCTGCTGTGCCTTCTCAGCGTTCCACTCAGCGGTCTGCTGGGTTACCAGGTTCCAGTTGTCATTTGCCTCAACCATTGCGTTCAGTGCGCCGGTACGTCCCTGCTGAGCAGCGGATCCCATTACGCCCTGGATGTGGATGATGTTGTACTCGTCCAGTCCCTGTCCAGCCAGCCAGTCTACTGCGGTCTGTCCCTCAGCATCCATATCGGATACGATGGAAGCCTCGTAAAGGCTCTCGTCTGCGTCGATGGTACGGTCAAACAGAATCACGCGGGTTCCTGCCGCCTGAGCATCCATCAGAACGGTGTCCCATCCTGCGGTGTCAGCTGCGGAAAGCAGAAGGTAGTCAACGCCGTCCTGGATGAACTTCTGAGCTGCTGTGATCTGCTCGTCGTTCTTCAGGCTGTATGCGAAGGAAGCCTCATAGCCGTTCTCCTCGGTGAACATCGCCTTCATGTCCGCGTCGTTCGCGGTACGGTATCCAGACTCGTTTGGGTCGTTGTTGATGATGCCGACCTTGATCAGCTCTCCGGAAGCTGCCGCGTCTGTGGTCTCCTCAGCCGCCGCGTCATCCGTGGTCTCTTCAGCTGCCGCGTCCTCGGTGGTCTCCTCAGCTGCCGGAGCGTCTGTGGTCTCTGCCGCCTTGTTTCCGCAGCCTGCCAGAACAGCCGCTGTCATTGCCGCGCATACTAATACGCTTACAAGTTTTTTCTTCATGTTAGAACCTCCCTTGTTTTGTTGCCATTTCCTTTGGCTATGTCCAGATTCTATAACAGAAGAGAAAAAATAGATACGGACATCCTTTTGAATTAAGTATATTTTTTTACTGACTTTTGAACAAACTATGAACAAAGTTAGTTTTTTTTGGAAAAAAGTTCATTTTTTTCCGCCGGGCGTTACGATTCACAGCCGATTCAGAAACGCTGGCAGCTGCGTCGTGCTTGCACGTAAACAGCTGCCAGCGCTTCTGAATTAGGACTGCGAAGCAGTCACCCCACCCACATAAGCAGTCTTAGCTCCGTAAGGAGCGGGACTGGAGCCTCGAAGAGGCGACGAGTGCGCATGTGGGTGGGGAGGCTGTGAATCGTGACAGCTGTGTATCGTAACGCCGGCCGCCGCACCCGTGCGCCAGCCTCTCTCAATCCAGAACCGCAGGAATCACAATCAACGCTTCCGTCCATTCGCCATACTGGCTGTCCACGGAAATCCCGTACTGGGATCCGTAATTCAGCTTCAGCCGCTGGGCCACGTTAAAGAGCCCGAAGCCGGAGGGATCGCTTCTGTCCACCTCTTCCTCGCCCGCGATCAGACGGCGGACCTTGTCCAGGCGTTCCGGCTCCATACCCTTTCCATCGTCCCAGACCCGGAACACCAGGCGCCCCTCCTCCTTCCAGCCGGACACCCGGATATGGCCCAGCCCCCGTTTGTTCTTTATGCCATGGTACAGGGCGTTTTCCACCAGGGGCTGCAGGGTCAGCTTCAGGATTTGATAGGCGTACAGCTCCTCCGGGATATGGATGGAGTATTCCAGGATATCCTGGTAGCGGAACTGCTGGATCTTAAGATAGCTGCGGATATGGGCCTCCTCCTCCTTCACCGTGATATAATCCCGGCCCTTGCTTAAGGTCGTCCGGAAGAAATCTGACAGAGCGGTGACCATCATCACCACCTCGTCTTTTCGTCCTGCCTCCGCCAGCCAGATGATCGTATCCAGGGTATTATAGAGGAAATGAGGATTGATCTGGGCCTGAAGGAGCTTCAGCTCCGTGGCCCGCAGATTCAGCTGCTCAATGCGGATATCCTCCACCAGGTTTCCGATCTTCTCAATCATCTGGTTAAAGCTGTCGTTGAGGACCGCCATCTCGCCCTCGCTGTTCTCCTCCGCCCGCACGGCGAAGTCTCCGCTGGCCGCTTCCCGGGTCACCCTGCAGAGCCTCTGGATAGGCTCTGTGATCCCCTGCATGACCTTCTGGCTTAAGAGATAGGCGCCCGCCAGAATCAGAAGAAAGACCAGGCTGCTCATCCGGAGCGTATTATCCACGTCTCCCCGGATTTCTTCCCGCAGAGCCTCCAGGTTCGTGGTCTCATAGTAGATATATTCCTGGATCTGCTCCTGAATCAGCTCGGTCAGCACCCGGATATCCAGATCCAGCCGTTCCATGTTCTTGTCATAGGAGCCGCTGATCTGCGCGTCCGCTTCTATCTCAACCACCCGGTCCTCCAGGATATTCAGACTTTTCAGGATGCGGTTCAGCCTCTGCCGCCCGTACTCCGCGTCCGCCGACTCGTAGAGGCTCTGGAACACCGCTCTTGCCTCCTCGATCATCCGGCGGGGCTGCTCCGTATCAATCAGATCGTCCGCCCGCTCGGAATTGGCCACAATGATATACATCAGATAGTCCAGGTCATCCTTAAAATCAATATTATAGGCGTTTGCCTTGGTGATGTTCTGCACGACCTCGTCGTACCGGTCTGAAAATTTCTGCATAATCAAAACCAGATACAGGGTCAGAATTGTCAGCGGGATCAGACAGATCATCAGAAGCATATTCAAACGGTTTTTAATCGTAGATTCCTTTTTTCTCATATCCACTCCTCCGGAGGGTGCACCCCTTCCGGCAGCCAAAAGCGCCGCCTCTGCCTAGACCCTCGCCCGGAACTCCCTGGGCGTACATTCCTGGGTCTTCTTAAAAAGATAACTGAAATAATGGGAATCCTTATACCCCACCGCGAAGGCAATCTCCGCCGTCTTCATGGAGGTGGTCCGCAGAAGCTCCTTCGCCTTCTCCATGCGCACAAAGGTCAGGTACTCGATAAAGGTGCGCCCCGTCTCCTGGCTGAAAATCGTGCTGAAATGATTGGGGCTCAGGTTCACGGAAGCGGCCACCGTATTCAGCGAGATATCTTCATTATCATAATTCTGCTCGATATAGGCTCTGGCGTCCTTCAAAAGAGAGCTGTATTTCTTCCGGGATACCCCTTCCCGCAGCTCCACCGCCGTCTCCAGCAGCCGCCGGACATAATCCTCTGTCGTCTCCAGAGACGCGAAAATCCCAGGCGTCTTCTGGAAATCCCCGCAGCGCTCCGCCAGAAGCCCCGGCTCGCCGCCGATCTCCTCCAGCACGCCCGCCGCCGCGAAATAGGTGTCCATCGTCACATACTGGCGGAACATCAGGGAATGGATATTCTTCTCTCCCAGACTTGCGAAATATTCCTCCACAAAATGCGTGACCTCCCCTCTGAGGCCGGTCTTCACGAAGCTCTCCACGACCCGCCGGTCCAGCCTGCCGGCGCTTAAGGTGCTTAGGGCCGTCACCTCCTGATCCGTCTCGCCCGGCGTCAGCTCCGAGCTTCGCACAATCCTGCTGCGCTTGTCCAGGTACCGGAACGCGAACGCCCGGCTGGCTTCCTCAAAGCTGCGGTTCAGTTCGCTTAAGCGCTCCACCTCCTGGCCCACGCCGCCGAAATAGTGGACCTCGCGGTCCGATCCGATGGCAGACACCAGGCGGGCGAGAAGCTCTTTTTCTGCCTCTGCCACGGATTTCTCCTCGCTCCCCTTTAAGAGAAAGGCCCAGCCCTCCAGTCCCAGCTCCACCATCAGCACCCCCGGCATCCGCTCTGTCATATCTTCGATGGAACAGGTCAGATCATTGAGTTCCTCCGAGTATCCGGTCTCCCCCTCTCCCGCGAAAAGCTGAAAGAGGATAATATTGTAGCTTTTGGCCGCCAGCTCAAAGCCCTCTGCCCGGCCCTCCTCCAGCAGGGCGGACACAGGCCCCTGGCCGGATACCAGCTTCCGGAAAAATTTCTGGCGGGAAAGCTGGCGGTTCTCCAGCCGCTCCCGCTCAAAGGTCTCCAGGAATTTCTTTTGCTGCTGCTCCTCCTCGATCTTTTTTCCCACCTTTTTCACGGCCTCCAGAAGCCTGGCGCCCGCAATCGGCTTCACCAGATAGTCTGTAATGCCGATGCTGATGGCTTCCTTGGCATACTCAAATTCATCATAGCCGCTCAGGATCAGGATTTTCATATCGGGAAGCTCCTGCTTCACCAGCCGGGACAGCTCCAGTCCGTCCATAAAAGGCATCTTGATATCCGTGATCAGAATATCCGGCTTCGTCTTCTGGATCAGCGGATAGGCCAGCTCGCCGTCGCTGGCCTCGCCCACGAAGGAAAAGCCCTCCTGCTCCCAGTTAATGTTGTTTTTGATGCCCTCACGCATCACGACTTCGTCTTCCACAAGAAAAACCTTCAGCATAACCAAACTCCCTTTTTCCCAAACGGAAAAAGGATGCCGCAAAGGCGGCACCCTCCTTCCGCAAGGTTACCATTACAAATCTATGTATTCTGCTTTAACGCAGATGCTCTACCGCCGCATGCTCAATCGCCAGGCCTTCCGTATAGCGGGCCAGGAACGCGTCGAAGCCCTTCACATCTGCCTCATCCGGCTTCAGCGTCTCGCCTGTCTCTCCTGCAAACACATGGGCAGACAGATAGTCTCCCAGGCTCTCGCCTTCGGATTTATTTTTCATATAAGAGGCCAGAAGCGCGATACCCCAGGCTCCGCCCTCTCCTGCCGTCTCCATCACCGTCACCGGCACGTCCATGGCCGCCGCCATAATCCTCTGGCCCACGCCCTTGGTCTTGAAAAGTCCGCCGTGTCCCAGAACCTCATCCGCTTCCACGCCTTCCTCCCGGAACAGAATATCCAGACCCGTCTTCAGAGCGCCCAGGGCTGTAAACAGATGCACCCGCATGAAATTGGCCAGATTAAATTTCGCGTCCGGTGTGCGCACAAACAGAGGACGTCCCTCCTCAAACCCCGTGATATGCTCTCCCGAGAAATAGTTATAGGCAAGAAGGCCGCCGCAGTCCGCGTCTCCCTCCAGAGCCTTATTGTAAAGAGTGCCGAAAAGCCGGTTCATATCCACCTCTACACCAAAGCTCTCGGCAAACTCTTTAAAGAGCCCCACCCAGGCATTCAAATCCGACGTACAGTTGTTGCAATGTACCATAGCCACCGGGCTTCCATCCGGCGTGGTCACCATGTCAAGCTCCGGGTGTACTTTTTTCAGCGCATGCTCCAGCACGATCATGGCAAATACAGAGGTTCCCGCAGATACGTTTCCGGTGCGGGGACGCACACTGTTCGTAGCCGTCATGCCGGTGCCTGCGTCTCCCTCAGGCGGACACAAGGGGACGCCTGCCGCCAGCTCTCCGGATGGATCGAGGAGCTTCGCTCCTGCTTCCGTAAGCACACCCGCGTTCCCGCCGGCGCTCTGTACCTTCGGCAGAATCTCCTGAATCTTCCAGGGGTATCCCTTCGGCGCGACCAGCTCCTGGAACTGGGCCAGCATCTTTGCGTCAAACTGTCCGGCCGCCGAGTCAATCGGAAACATACCGGAAGCTTCGCCCACGCCCATAGCTCTTTCGCCGGTCAGCTGCCAGTGAATATAACCCGCCAGCGTCGTCATAAAATCAATCTCCGGCACATGGGCCTCTTTGTTCAGAATTGCCTGATAGAGATGGGCAATGCTCCAGCGCTGGGGAATATTAAACTGGAAAAGCTCCGTCAGCTCCTGGGAAGCCTCTCCGGTGATCGTATTTCTCCAGGTCCGGAAGGGCACCAGCTGATTTCCATCCCTGTCAAAGACCAGATATCCATGCATCATGGCGCTGATTCCCAGAGCTCCAAGCCTGTCCAGCGTCACGCCGTATTTCTGCTTCACGTCCTCCTTCAGGGCCGCATAGCTTCCCTGGAGGCCCTTCCATACTTCATCCAGCGCATAGGTCCAGATCCCATTTTCCAGCTGGTTTTCCCAGTCGTAGCTTCCGGAAGCAATCGGCTGATTTGTTCCGTCCACCAGCACCGCCTTGATCCTGGTAGAGCCAAGCTCGATGCCAAGCACCGCTTCCCCGTTCAAAATCGCTTCTTTTCCCGTACTCATTGCGCAAAACCCTCCTTTTTCTTATCGAAACGCCACAGAATTCCAGCGAAGCTCGTTCTTAAGGCTTCGGATCGTCGTGTCCTTGTCAATGTATACCACTTCAATGCCCATGGCTGCTCCCCAGTCGCCCAGCTGCTCCGCTGTCAGATCGTAGGTAAAAGCCGTATGATGGGCGCCGCCCGCAAGAATCCAGCTCTCAGCTCCGGTCGCCAGGTCAGGCTGCGGCGTCCAGAAAGCCGTCGCCACCGGAAGCTTCGGCATGGGCTTTTCCACCTTTTTGCAGTCTACGCTGTTGATAATCAGGCGGAAACGGGTTCCCAAATCCACCAGGGACGCCGCGATGCCCGGCCCCGTCTTGGAGGTGAATACCAGACGCGCCGGATCCTCCCGGTCTCCCATGCTCAAGGGCTGTACTTTGATGCCGATGGGGCCCTCCGCAATGCTTGGGCACACCTCCAGCATATGGGCCTCCAGGATGCCTTCCTTGCCCGGCACCAGATTGTAGGTGTAATCCTCCATAAAAGAGGTTCCCTTCGCGTCCTTCATGCCCTCTGTCATCACTTTCATCAGGCGCACCATGGCCGCCGTCTTCCAGTCGCCTTCTCCTCCAAAACCATATCCCTTTTCCATCAGCCGCTGAATCGCCAGTCCCGGAAGCTGCTTTAAAGCTCCCAGATCGCCGAAGTGGGTCACGATGGCCTGATAATTCTTTTCCTTCAGGAAACGCTCAAAGCCTATCTCGATACCGGCCTGTACCGCCACATGCTCACGGAACTCCTTCTCGTCCCGTCCCTCCAGGAGAATCTCATATCTGCTGTAATACTCCTCTACCAGAGCGTCAATATCGGCCTTGGAAACGGTCTGTACATACTCCGCGATCTCATTTACCGGATAGGCGTCGATCTCCCAGCCGAATTTGATCTGGGCCTCTACCTTATCTCCCTCTGTCACCGCTACGTTCCGCATATTGTCCGCCACGCGCGCCACGCGGATATGGCTGCTCTCCATAACGCCCACAGCCGTGCGCATCCAGGATGCTATGCGGCTGATGACCCTTTCATCCGCCCAGTGTCCCACAATCACCTTGCGTTCAATGCCCATCCGGGTCACGATATGTCCATATTCCCGGTCGCCGTGGGCGGACTGGTTCTCATTCATGAAATCCATGTCGATGGTATCGTATGGGATCTCCACATTGAACTGGGTGTGCAGATGAAGCAGCGGCTTTCTGTATTCCTGCAGGCCCAGGATCCAGGACTTGGCCGGAGAGAAGGTGTGCATCCAGGTAATGACTCCCGCGCACTCCTCATCCGCGTTGGCTTCGTTAAAGGTCTTTCGGATCAGTTCGTTGGTAATCAGCGTGGGCTTCCAGACCACCTCATAAGGAAGCAGCCCTGACTGATTCAGATGCTCCACGATTTTTTTGGAATGCTCCGCCACATGCTCCAGGCATTCCTCTCCGTACAGATCCTGCGACCCGGTCGCAAACCAGAATTTGTAATTCTTCACTTTCTTTTCCTCCATATTTTCATTCTTATGTTTTGTTTCCTAGGTTCTCATCTGTCTGACCGACGCTCTTTCTGCCAGCCACACGTCAAATTCATAGCTTTTTATCTCCTGCTGCCCGCCGCGCTGTCTTACCATGGCAAGCATCATCTCCGCGGCTTTTTCACCCAGCTTTTCCTTGGGATGATGCACGGAAGTCAGCTCCACGTCTCCGAATACTGCCAGATCGGTATCGTCAATGCTGATAACAGACAAATCTTCCGGCACCCGGATTCCGTTCCTTCCCAGAAGCTCTATCAGCTCCACAGCCGCCGCGTCATTGTAGCACAGTACGGCGCTTAATCCCGCGAACCGGTTCAAAATCCGCTGTTCCATCCAGTCAAAATGCCCGGAATCTCCTGTGTCATACCAGACAAACCGGTTATCATCCATCTTGATTCCTGCCGCCTTAAGTTCTGACAGAAAGCCCTCATAACGGAGCAGTCCCTGTCCGTCGTCCGATTTCAGAAGCCCTCCTATCTCGCGGTGCCCCATCTCCAGCAGATACCTGGCCGCCAATCGTCCCGCCTCCCAGTCATTGAGGGCGGCCTTTGGACAGTCCAGCTGGGGATAGCCGCTGTTCAGAAACAGTACCTGAACCCCTTTTTCCAAAAGCCTTTTGTATAATGGAAGATTGGGATTTGGCAGGGCGCTCTTGACCGCCTCAACAATCAGCCCCCGCAGGTCCTGCTCCAGCAGGCTTTCCAGAATCTCTGTCTCCCGCTGAACCTGATTATTGGTAAAGGAAATCTGCACCTGAAAATCTGCTTCCGAAAGCACCTGCTCAATTCCCTGAATAATCTTCGGAAAGATGTAATTGTCCACGTACGTGGTCACAACCGCGATACGGCGGCTCTTTCCTGCCTCCTCCTCTGCGGGATCTCTTACAAAGCTTCCGCTTCCCTGACGCCCATATATCAGCCCCTCTTCCTCCAGCACCGCCAGAGCGCTCCGAACAGTCTGCCGGCTTACGTCAAACTGTTCCCGCAGTTCCTGCTCGGAAGGAAGCTTATCTCCCGGTCCATAGGTCCCGTCTGCGATTTTCTGCTGCAGCCATTCGGCTATTCTCTGATATTTCGGCATGTTCATCCTCTTGCTGTCCGCTGCCTGCCGGCATTCGATTCATTTCTTTTTACTTGTATTTATTTTTCTATCAAACTTGTATTGTCCTGTATTCCATTATTTTGACAAGCGTTTTTTGGACAGACAGATTTACATTTATCTCTTTAGTCTATATTTCCGCTTTCTATGTTTTACTTATACAACAGTTTGCACAAGCTGTCAATAGCCTCCTTATGAATTCAGGAAATCTTTTTCCACACAGCAGAGAAGGCGCGGCCAACTTGTATTTAATTGTATCAAATACAAGTTGGCCGCGCCTTCTTCAAGTCGTGTTTTTTTCTTTCTACTTCCGGATATTCACATCCATCTGGTTAAACGGAATCTCGATTCCATTGGCGTCAAACAAAAGCTTTACATCCTCTGTCATCTGCCATTTCGTCGTCCAGTAATCTCCCGGACGCACCCAGAAGCGCATTTTCAGCATGACGGCGCTGTCCGCCAGGCTGTCCACCACAGCAATGTGCTCCTCATTCTTTAGAATCTTCTCATTTTCATCCATCAGCTTCACGCAGAGATCCCGCGCCAGCTTCAGATCCGAAGCATAGCCGATTCCCACGTCGATATCCAGGCGCCGTTTGTCCTGGGCCGTCACGTTGATCAGGCTGTTATTCGACAGGACGCCGTTGGGGATCACTACGCGCCGGTTGTCCACCGTCAGCAGAATCGTGTAAAACATCTGAATCTCAGATACCGTTCCCTCCAGATTGTCATTGACATAGATAATGTAATCCCCTACCCGGAAGGGCTTGATGAGCAGAATCAGCACGCCGCCTGCGAAATTCGAAAGGCTGCCCTGAAACGCCAGGCCCACCGTCAATCCTGCAGAACCCACCAGCGCGATCACCGACGTGGTATCCACGCCAAAGCCGGAAGCCAGCAGCATGACGAGCACGAAGTACAGCAGCACCTTCATCAGAGAATCCAGGAACTGAATCAGGCCCACATCGGCCCCCGCCCGCTCCATGGAACGGCGGAAGACCTTCCGCAGAAACTTAATCACCCTGCTTCCCACAAGGAAGACCACCACCGCCAGCACCAGCCGAAGGCCGAAGCTTATCACGGCGGGCAGGTACCGGTCCAGATACTCCTGGGTCCTGCTGATATGCTCCGTCACCTCCGCAAGCTCTGTCTGAAGCTCATCCGTAAGCTCAGACGCCGTAGTCAGCAGATATCTCATGCTTTCTTACCGTTTCCTTTCTTCTTTTTTCCGTCCAAAGACTTCTCCTTCGCGCCGGTCTTTTCCTTCGCGGAAGCCTTTGCCTTTGCGGGAGCCTTCTCCTTTGCGGAGGCCTTTTCCTTCACAGGCGCTTTTTCCTCCGTACAGGAGAAAACGGCGATGCCCATGGGCGGCACTGTGATCTCGATGGAATCCTCCCTGCCGTCGCACTCCGACTTCTTCGACCGCTTCGCCCGCCGGTTCAGCACATCGGTTCCGCCGAACATCTCGCTGTCGCTGTTGAAGATCTCCTTATAGCGCCCCTCGAAGGGCACGCCGATCTTATGCTTTTCATAAACCAGCGGCGAGAAATTGCAGACCACCAGAAGCGTCTCCTCCGGCTTCTTCGACTGGCGGGTGAACACCAGCATGTTCTCGTTGGCGGAAATATTATTGATCCAGGTAAAGCCCTCCGGATCGTGATCCAGCTGGTACAGGGCGGGATGCTGCCGGCAGAAATGGTTCAGCGCCTTTACATACTCCCGCATATTTCCATGATCCTGGTACTGCAGCAGATCCCACTCCAGGCTTTCCTTCTCGTTCCACTCGTCGAAGGTGGCGAACTCCTGTCCCATGAACAGAAGCTTCTTGCCCGGATGCATCATCATGAAGCCGTAGGCCGCCCGCAGATTGTTCAGCTTGGAATCCCGGTCGCCCGGCATCTTGCCCACCAGCGTGGCCTTCCCATGGACCACCTCGTCATGGGACAGGCTCAAGATAAAGTTCTCACTGTAGGCGTAAATCATACTGAAGGTCAGTTCCCCGTGGTGCCAGGAACGGAATACCGGGTCATACTGCATATAGCCCAGGAAGTCGTTCATCCATCCCATGTTCCACTTGAAATCGAAGCCCAGGCCGTCGTCCTCCACGGATCCCGTCACTTTCGGCCAGGCCGTGGACTCCTCCGCGATGAGAAGGGCCCCGTCTTTGCGCTTCTTATAGATAGAATTCAGATGCTTCAGGAACTCGATGGCCTCCAGGTTCTCCTTGCCGCCATAGATATTCGGCACCCACTCTCCGTCATTTTTTCCATAATCCAGATACAGCATGGAAGCCACCGCGTCCATGCGGATGCCGTCCGCGTGGTACACCTCCGTCCAGTACAGGGCGTTGGCGATCAGGAAATTCTTCACCTGGGGACGGCCGTAATTGTAGATCAGCGTTCCCCAGTGGGGGTGGCTGCCCTTGCGGGGATCGAGATGCTCATACAGGCAGGTGCCGTCGAAGGCCGCCAGCCCGAAGGTATCCCGCGGGAAATGAGCCGGCACCCAGTCCAGGATCACGCCGATGCCCTGGCTGTGCATATAATCCATAAAATACATGAAATCCTTCGGAGAGCCATAGCGCGAGGTGGGCGCGTAGTAGCCTGTCACCTGATAGCCCCAGGACTCGTCCAGCGGATGCTCCATGATCGGCATCAGCTCCACATGGGTATAGCCCATATCCTTCACATAGTCCGCCAGCATGGGGGCAATCTCGCGATAATTATAAAACTCCCTGGTCTCCTCTGCAGGAGCAGAAGCGTCCGCCCCCGCTCTCTCGGCCTCCGCGGCCGCTTCCTCCCTGGCTTCCTCTTCCTTCGCGGCGGCAGTCAGGGGGCCGTCCCACTCCTCCTTCTCGGGCTTTCTCCAGGACCCCAGATGCACCTCGTAAATCAGAAGGGGCTCTTTCTTATAATCCGTCTTCTTTCTCTTCTCCAGCCAGCCCTCGTCCGTCCAGGCAAAACCGGACAGATCCGCGATCACAGACGCCGTATGGGGCCGGAGCTCCGCAGCGTTCGCGTAAGGGTCCGCCTTCAGCATCGGAAGGCCGCTCTTTGTCTTAATCTCATATTTATAGCAGGCTCCCGGTCCGATTCCAGGGATGAAAAGCTCAAAAATGCCCGCTTCCTCGATGCGGCGCATGGGATGCCTGCGTCCGTCCCAGAGATTGAAATCTCCCACCACGCTGACGCGGCAGGCGTTCGGGGCCCAGACAGAAAAATATGTACCATCCACGCCCTTGATGGTCATGGGATGGGCTCCCATCTTCTCATACAGGGTATAGTGGATGCCCGCCTCGAATTTGTCCAGATCCTTCGCCGAATACACCTTCGGCTGGAACCGGTAGGCGTCCTCCAGATCCTGAACGACTCCATTGTCATATTCCACGCGGAAAAAATATTCCGGAACCGTCTTGCCCGGAAGCAGGACCGCAAAGAAGCCGCCCTCGTCCGCCAGCTCCATCTCATACTCTTTTCCCGTCCCCCGGATGACCGCCGTCATCTTCACCGCCGTAGGCAGAAAAGCCTGGACCAGAATCCCTTCCTCCGTCTTGTGAGGACCGAGAATCTCCTGGGGCTCATCCTCTTCCGAGTACACCAGTGCCTCGATCCGGGGCCAATTCATAAGCTCATACAACCTGTTATCCATACCCTTCTCCTCCTTCTCCGATCCGAAGCTCATCCGCCGTATCTTCCGCCGCCCCCGCAGACCGCGGGAAAACGGCGCGCCGTCCTTCGTCAGATTCTTCCGATCAGTCCGTACCGCTCAAGCGCCCGGGCCACACCATCCTCCCATATGCCCTCCGTCCTGTATTCCGCGGATCGGAGGACGCTTTCTTCTGCGTTTCCCATAGCCGTACCGTACTGTACATATTGTAACATTTCCAGGTCGTTTGGTCCATCCCCAAATGCATAAGTATTACTGAGAGGAATGTCAAGCTCTTCCAGAAGAATCCGGATTCCGTCTGCCTTGGAGACGCCTTTCGGCATCATCTCCACATAGGGAAACTTTTCATACCGTGCCATTTCAAAGCTGCGCAAAAGCTCTGGCACCAGTCTGTCAAAGGCCTGCGCGTCCAGAATCCAGGCGGTCAGTTTGCTGATTCTGTCCGTCAGCAGTTCCATCGGCTTTAGCCGCTCCGGGTAATCCCGCCGCAGCCTGTCAAGAATTCGAAAACGTGTAAAATCCTCTTCCTTCATCCGGCAGCTTAAGTATTCCGGCCCTTCCAGCACCACGCAGCAGCCAGCCTTCTCCAGCCGGGGCACCGCCTGCATCAGCAGTGGATTCGGAAGCAGAAGATTTCTTAAAACTCTGCCCTCATATTCCACATAGGTTCCTGCGCCGCAGATCAGAGCCGGGAAATCCAGCTCCAGCACCTCCGGAAACAGGGAGGCCTTCGGCCTTCCCGTACACATCACAGGAACATGTCCGTTTTCCTTCAGCCGTTTCAGCGCTCTTCTGGTACTCTCCGGCGTCCCCTTTCCTCCCTCGTAAATGGTTCCATCCACGTCAAAAAATACTATCTTCTGTCCGGCATTCATAATTTCAAAAACTCCTCTTCGGAAATGACCGGGATTCCCAGCTCCCTGGCCTTTTTGTTTTTGGAGGAGGAAGACTCTGTATCGTTGTTGATGAGATAATCCGTCTTTCCCGTCACGCTGCCTGTGACCTTTCCTCCCCGCTTCTCGATCAGGTCTTTGAGCTCTGCCCGATTGGAAAAATGGGTCAGGCTTCCCGTCACCACAAAGACCTTTCCCTTCAGATCCTGAACCGCCGCAGTCTCTTCTTTTTCCAGCGTAAGCTCGGAAAGCAGGCGGAAAAACCGCTCCCTCTTTTCCGGATCCGCGAAATATCCGGTAAAGCTGGCGGCGATCACCGGACCTACGCCGTCTATGGCGGCCAGCTCCTCCTCGCTGGCTGCAAGCAGCCTCTCCACCTCGTCGTCCAACTGGCGGCAGATCAGCTTCGCGCCGGAAAGGCCGATATTCGGGATGCCCAGGCTGTAAATCACCCGGGCCAGCGTCGTCTTCCTCGCCTTTTCCACGCTGGAGATAAGGTTCTCGTAGGATTTCTCCCCGAAGCCCTCCAGCTCCACGATTTCCTCCCGGAAGCGGGACAGCCGGAAGATGTCCGCAAACTCATGAATGAAGCCCCTGGCGATGAATTTCTCCAGGGTAGCCTCCGAAAGTCCTTCGATATTCAGCGCGTCCCGGCTCACAAAGAGGGTGAAGGACTTGATCTTCTTCGCCTGGCAGTCCGGATTTGTGCAGTACAGGGACTCCACGTCATTGATTTTTCGGATCTCCGTGGCTCCGCCGCAGACCGGACAGACCTTTGGAATATCCCGGACGCCGCTGCGCGTCTTATTGTCCGCGATCTGGGGAATGATCATGTTCGCCTTGTAGACCTCGATGGTGTCGCCCACGCCCAGCTCCAGCCCCCGCATGATGCTGATGTTGTGGACAGAGGCGCGGCTGACCGTCGTCCCCTCCAGCTCCACCGGCTCAAAAATAGCCACCGGATTAATGAGTCCGGTCCGGGAAGGGCTCCACTCGATCTCCTTAAGCACCGTCTCCCGGATCTCGTCCTGCCATTTGAAAGCCATGGAATCCCGGGGAAACTTGGCCGTCTGGCCCAGGGAACGCCCATAGGCGATATCGTCATAGAGAGCCACCAGGCCGTCGGAGGGGTACTCGTTCTCTTCGATCCGCTCTGAAAACCAGCGGACCGCCTCCTCCAGGTTCTCCGCTGTCACCACCCTGTACTCCACCGTCTCAAAACCCTGTCCCTGCAGCCACAGAAACTCCTTCTCATGGGAATTTTCAAAATCCACGCCTTCGGCCCGTACCAGGGAAAAGGCGAAGAAATGCACGTTTCTTTTGGCCGTGATCTCGTTGTTCAGCTGGCGCACCGAGCCGCTGCACAGATTTCTCGGATTCTTGTAGCGGGCGTCGGCCTCCGGGATCTCCTCGTTGATCCGCTCAAATTCCCGGTAGCCGATGACCGCCTCACCCCGCAGCACCAGCTCGCCCTGGAAGGGAATCCGTAAAGGAATATTGCGGAAGACCCGGGCATTGTTCGTGATGACCTCGCCCACCTCGCCGTTTCCCCTTGTGACCGCCTTGAAAAGCTCTCCGTTCTGATAGGTCAGAACGATGGTCAGTCCGTCCATCTTCCAGGACAGCAGGGTCCTGTGGGAGCCCACCCACTCCTTCAGGGCCTGTACGTCCTTCGTCTTGTCCAGGGAAAGCATGGGCCTCTCATGGCGCTCCTTGGGAAGCTCGCTTAAGACCTCGTAGCCCACATGGGCCGTGGGGCTGCCCGCCAGCGTCGTCCCCGTCTCCTTCTCCAGCCGCGCCAGCTCGTCGTAGAGAGCGTCATACTCATAATTCGTCATTATCTCGTCGGCTTCCTGGTAATAGGCGCGGCCCGCCCGGTTCAGAAGCTCCACGAGCTCTTTCATTCTCTTCTTCTTTTCTTCCATCTTCTTTTCCTTTTTAATCTCTGGAATTCTTTTTAATCTCTGGAGTCCCAGATAATTCTTTTTAATCTCTGGAATCCCGTATAAGCTCCAGAAGCTCCTCCAGCTCCCGTTCCGTCACCTTCCGCCAGGTGCCGGGCTTCATGCCTTTGAGCTCGATATTCAGCACCCGCACCCGCTTCAGGTGCTCCACCTGATAGCCCAGAGCCTCGCACATGCGCCGGATCTGCCGGTTCAGTCCCTGGGTGAGGATGATGCGGAAGCTGGCCTTGCCCAGCTTCTCTACCTGGCAGGGCCGGGTGACCGTATCCAGCAGGACCTCGCCCTTTTCCACCTTTCGGATCCGCACGCCTCCCCGCATCCGCTCCAGAAAAGCGTCCGTCACCGGTTTGTTCACCGTCACCAGATACTCCTTCTCATGATGATTGGAGGCGCGCATCATCCGGTTCACCAGACTGCCGTCGTTGGTCATCAGGATCAGGCCCTCCGAGTCCTTGTCCAGCCGGCCGATGGGATAGATCCGCGCCGGATAGCCCACGTAATCCACAATATTTCTCTTTTCCTTCCGGTCGGTAGTGCAGATGACGCCGGGCGGCTTGTATACCGCCAGCAGCACCCTCTCTTCCCGGCGCCCGCCGATGATCTGCTTTCCTACCTGAATCTCCTGATCCGGGCGCACCTTCATGCCCATGACAGCTGTACGTCCGTCCACCAGGACCTTTCCCTGCTCTATCAGTCTGTCCGCCTCCCGGCGCGAGCATACGCCGGCTTCGCTTAAGTATTTATTCAGACGAATTTCTTCCACGATCGTGTTCCTTTCTGTTGTTCTTATTTTGGAAAGAATAACTCTTGCGTCAGTGTACAGGGGGCAGTAAGCCTTGGTGCACTGACGCTATTTATTATAGAGGATTTGAGTGGGGTGCGCAATAAAAAGCAGTCCAAAAAGGGCGGGCGCCCCGAAAATGAGCGTTGTTTGGACATATACAAATTTTTTTCGTTCTGATATACAAAAACGCGTGCCAAAGGGCCTGTCACTCATCTTTTTCTGGAAAATCATATCTAAATTGTATATATAGAAAATTTTGAATCTGCCATATCCCATATTCTGCAGAAAATTGGACATACCACGCAGATTTTTTTGCATATGGAAAATCAGGATGTTTTGTAACCTCTTTTACAGGGAAATTCCTTTTTTTTGCACAGAAATTGGACATGGCGAGAAGATTTTTTTCTATATGTACAAAGGTAGCCTCAGATCCCGGCAAAGCAGCGGGCGCGCATGTAAGCGCAGAAACCGCGGCGAAGCCTTCCGGCCCGCCGCGGTTTCTGCGCTGCTGTCTGCAGCCTTATATGTTTCTGTCTGCTTTCTGTCTGCTTATACAATTCCCTGTGCCAGCATCGCGTCTACGACCTTCTCGAAGCCTGCGATGTTCGCGCCTACCACGTAGTTCTTCGCGAAGCCGTAACGCTCTGCGGCGTCCGCCATGTTGTGGCAGATGTTGACCATGATGCCCTGAAGCTTCGCGTCTACCTCCTCAAAGGTCCAGCTTAAGCGCTCGCTGTTCTGGGACATCTCCAGAGCGGAGGTAGCCACGCCGCCGGCGTTCGCTGCCTTGCCCGGCGCGAAGAGTACGCCGTGCTGCTGCAGGTACTCGGTAGCCTCCAGGGTGGTGGGCATGTTCGCGCCCTCTGCCACCGCGATGCAGCCGTTCTCTACCAGCTGCTTTGCATCCTCAAGATGCAGCTCGTTCTGGGTCGCGCAGGGAAGGCCCAGGTCTACCTTTACGCTCCATACGCCGCGTCCCTCATGGTACTCGGAATTCGGACGGTAGTTCTTGTACTCGGTCAGGCGGGCTCTCTTCACCTCTTTGATCTCCTTGAGGGCCGCCACGTCGATGCCTTCCGGATCGTATACCCAGCCATTGGAATCGCTGCAGGTCAGAACCTTCACGCCCAGCTGCTGCGCCTTCTCGATGGCGTAGATCGCCACGTTTCCGGATCCGGATACGGCTGCGGTCTTGCCTGCGATGTCGATGCCGTTCAGCTTCAGCATCTCCTGGGTCAGATAAAGCAGTCCGTAGCCAGTAGCCTCGGTTCTTGCCAGGGAGCCGCCGTAGGACAGGCCCTTGCCGGTCAGAACGCCCTCATAGCGTCCGGTCAGTCTCTTGTACTGTCCGTACAAATAGCCGATCTCTCTTGCGCCCGTTCCGATGTCTCCTGCCGGAACGTCTGTATTTTCTCCCAGATATTTATAAAGCTCGGTCATAAAGCTCTGGCAGAAAGCCATGATCTCTCTGTCAGACTTGCCCTTCGGGTCGAAGTCGGAACCGCCCTTGCCGCCGCCGATGGGAAGGCCAGTCAGAGAGTTCTTGAAAATCTGCTCGAAGCCCAGGAACTTGATGATTCCAAGGTTTACGGACGGATGAAGGCGAAGGCCTCCCTTGTAGGGTCCGATGGCGCTGTTGAACTGCACGCGGTATCCGGTGTTCACATGAGCCTGTCCCTTGTCGTCCACCCATGGAACACGGAACTTGAGCTGACGCTCCGGCTCAACCAGACGCTCCAGAAGAGCTTCCCTGCGGAACTTCTCCTCATTTGCATCTACCACCGGACGCAGAGACTCCAGTACCTCCTTCACAGCCTGATGGAACTCCGGCTCGCTGGGGTTCTTTGCTACTACTGACTCGATAATCTCATCAACGTAAGACATGTTTGTTTCCTCCTCTTCCCTTTGCTTTTATCTCCTCTGCCCTTTCTCCGGCTGCTTTTGCTTTTCTCCCGGCTGCTCAGTCCTTCTGACCCAGCTGCCGGAACCGCGCCTTCGAAAGGCAATAAAAAAAAAGCGTACCAAAAACAGGAGAACGCGCTCCTCATCCTCCGCGCTCCTTTTCTGACGCCTTTGTCATGGGATATTATGACATGGAAGACGCCAATTTGCAAGTATTTTTTTCAAAAAAATGAAAATTTTTTCTTCCAAAACCGGGGTTCCGGCGAAATTTTTTCGTGCTCAGCCATTCAGATAGCTTTTGAGCCTTTCGATATTCCTTTCCTCGAAATCCATAATCTCCTCGGCCAGCTCGCAGTATTCCTTCTTCGCCCCTTTATTCGCCTTCACAGCCTTCATCAAATCGGTGATTCCTTTCGTGTTTCCCTGAATCATCAGATCCGCCAGATGCTCCGTGCTGGCGTTCAGCAGCGTGCTGGCCTGCATAGAAGTCCAGCGCACTGCCTTTCCCACCGGAGACGCCTGCTCCGGCCGCCTGCTGCCCTCCCGTATCTTCTCCGTCACCTTATCCTCAAGCGTCAGAAAGCGCACCGCCTGGCGGTTCAGATCCAGCGCCAGATCCTCGTCGTATACCTTGCTGATCACGGTGTTGATCGCCTCCAGGCCGGCCTTCGTATTCCGGTAAGCTTCATTTAATACAGCCAAATCCGCGGTTGTAAGCATATCCTTTTCCTCCTGCCATGACAGCGCCGGCCTCCAAAGGACAGATAACCTGCGCTTTATATTTTCAAAACCAGTCATAGCATATGGCGATCGGCGGATTTTTATACAGCCGCGGCGCTGCGGACAGCTTGCGGCAGAGCCGGTCCCTGCTTTGCTCCGCGCAAAAAACGCCGGCGCGGGAAGAATCTTCGCTTCCTCCTCATGCCGGCGCCCGTCTCTTTCAGGCCTCTTACGTCCCGCTCTGTTGTTTACTCCAGGTACTGGGTCATGCAGTAGCACTCCGTGCCATTGTAATTAATCTTGCTCCATCCGTCCTCGTAGCTTTCGATCTGCGTCACATGCTCACCCTGGTAAGCCGTACCCAGATATTCCGCCTCTGTGCTGGGCTCGGAACGCAGACGCACGCTCTCCGTGAAACGTGTCTCTCTGTTCTGCTCCGTCACAGTATTCTCAGCCGGAGCTTCCTCCGCAGGCTCCTCCTCCGTGGGTTCCTCTGCAGGCTCTTCCTCCGTAGGTTCCTCTGCAGGCTCTTCCGCGGGTTCCTCTGCAGGCTGCTCCTCTGCAGGCTCTTCCGTCGCTTCTTCCGCGGGCTGTTCCTCCGCAGGCGCCTCTTCTGCGCCGCTCTCCGCTATCCGCAGGTAACGGGCCTCCTGCTCCGCAAGGTTTGCGTCAGCCGCCTTCGCCTCCTCATATTTCACACGTACCTCTTCCCGCAGGGCAAGCACGTCTTCCTCCTGTGCCATAGCTTCTACATACGCGTTCAGCTCTTCGCTGGCTTCCCCATTGAAAATCACAAGATTTCCCTCATCATTCGTATAGACATAGAGGGCCGACAATCCCGGCGCTGCCGTATCGATCTGGGCGAACTTCAGCTCATAGTAGACGAAAACCAGATAGGAGCCTTCTTCCAGACCTTTCTTGGTGTAGCAGGAAATGTTCTGATACCCCTCTACCAGATCCTTGGAGCGCAGAATCCGGTTCTGCTCCTCTTCGCTGGTCGTGTCCTCCACAGACGCCAGCCCTTCCATATCGCCGGCGGCCATGTAATTATAATAATTCTGTATCAGCTCGTTTACTTCCGGATGCGCGTCCTTCTCCAGGGGATTCGCATTTTCCGTAGCCGCCGCCTCAGCCGCGCCAGCCGCGGAAACCAGGGCTCCCTGCTGCTCCTCCGCGCTCTGTCCATTGTCCGCAGCCGCCGGAGAGGCTTCCCCCTCCTTTCCAGACGTACTTCCGCCTGCCAGGCTGACTCCCGCAAAGACCACCAGGCAGAAGGCCACGCAGCCCACCGCCACCTGGCGCTTATACTTCACAACCCAGTCGCCAATCTTATCCTTATTAAAAACATTCTTTAATTCATCTACAGAAAATTTCATATCTGCCTCCTGCCACACTTCTATTCTCAAAAAGCTCTGATAAACACAATCATTTAATAAATGTAACAATTTCGTAACAAAACGATTGTAGCAGACTTGCAGACAAAAGGCAACCATAAATTGTGACAATTTTGTGAACATTTTCAGCTTTCTATCAGGGTAAGCTTCCCGGAAACGGGGGAATACAGATAGATATTATCAGAAAGTATTTCCGTATCGCGCACCTGTGTGCGGTTGATATCCCGGACCATGGCTGAGAGCTCCTGCTCATCGCCCACTGCCGAAACAGGCACCATGATCACCTCATGAATGCTGCTGGGAAGCACGTAATACGCTTCGCCCAGCCTTGCCGCGCAGGATTTCAGCACGCCGTCGTAAAGGATGCAGGCCGCTCCCAGAGATTTCTGCGTATTCGAAAGCACATACATGGGAACCCCCACATTTTCCGGCTCCTCCTTCCCGCCCGACAGCTCGCGGATCACCTCCGCCATGCCGCAGAGCCTGGCCGGAAGCAGCCTCACCGCGTTGGCCTTTGCGTCCCGGTACAGATCCGCGCACCGGATGTTCCAGAGCTTCATATGGCTGTTGTGGATCAGCACGGTGGCGTTCCCCACCGGCGTGTCCGTCAGCAGACAGTAAAACACGATCGCCAGATCCAGATAGGGCAGATGGGGAATCCTTTTCAGAAGTTCCCGGTTCTTGTCCGCGTTGATCAGCTTGTAGACCACCGTAGACTTCAGCTTCCCGTAATCTGTAAAAAAGTCCACATCAAACCTTCCCTCAAAATCTGTCTCCTGGCAGCATTCCAGAATCTGGTCGCAGATTCCCTTCAGAGAACGTCCATTCAGATATTCCCGGTAGCAGGCATCCATATAAATGGTTGGCGCCACCTTCTGGCCCTGCCTCCGGATGGACAGCCCGTCCATAATCACGCCGTTGTTTTTCTCCAGCGGGAGCATCTCCAGCTTCGTTCCGCAGGGCAGCGACTCCCTCAGAAACTCCGTAACCGTTCCTACAAATTCCTGATAATTCATGTTCTCATCCTTTCTTTATTAATTGATTTTACAATACCTCTCTTTCTCATTTTCTCTTTTGTAAGGTCTTCCTTGGGGATTCCTGCAGCGAAACGCCGCTCGATTTAGAAGATGTTTCCATTATACGCAGGCAGGCTGCATTTTGCAAGTGTTTTTTTGAAATTATTTACAGAAAAAATTTTGCTTGCACTCTTTCCAATTTTGTTGTAATATAGTCAGGTAGCCAATATGCATCTGTAGCTCAGTGGATAGAGCACTGGCCTCCGACGCCAGGTGCCGCTAGTTCGAATCTAGTCAGATGCAGACCTAGAATGAGAAGCCTGAAATTCATAATAACGGATTTTCGGGCTTCTCTTTTTTCTTTTTCATTCTGGAGCTTTTCTCTTCTTCCTCCACAGCAATACATTTTCTTTTCAAAAAAAGACTGCCTCACTCAGTTTCAAACTGGTGCAGCAGTCTTTTTAGTCACTCTGTCATCTTATCTGATATTCCACTTATACTCTGGACAGATACTCTCCCGTACGGGTATCGATCTTGATCTTGTCTCCCTGATCCACGAACAGCGGCACATTCACCACAGCTCCGGTCTCCACGGTAGCCGGCTTGGTGGCTCCGGTCGCCGTATCGCCCTTGAAGCCCGGCTCGGTGTCGGTGATCTCCAGCTCTACGAAGAGAGGCGGCTCTACCGCGAATACGTTGCCATTGTAGGAACATACCTTTACCATCTCGTTCTCTTTTACGAACTTCAGGGAATCTCCAATATCCTCTGCGTTCAGAGCAATCTGATCATAGGTCTCTGTGTTCATGAAGTGGAACAGATCTCCGTCGGAGTACAGGTACTGCATCTCCACGCGGTCGATTCTGGCCTGCGGGAATTTCTCGGTCGGGCGGAAGGTCTTCTCTACCACGCCTCCGTTGATAATATTCTTAAGCTTCGTTCTCACGAAGGCTGCGCCCTTGCCCGGCTTTACATGCTGGAACTCCAGAATCTGATATACGTTTCCCTCGATCTCAAGCGTAACGCCGTTTCTAAAATCTCCTGCTGAAATCATTCTTAACTCTTCCTCCTACTGTCCTAAGCGCAGCTTTTCTTCTCTTCTGCGCATGCTATTTTAATCCGTAACTGGCATAATCAGCAGTTACCTGAATTTATTCTATAATAAAACCTCTGGTTTTTCAAGCCTTTTTAAAGCTCAATCAGATTCTTTGGCGATCTGGTCAGGTTCCGGACGCCGTCCTCCGTCAGAACCACCAGGTCCTCGATGCGCACGCCGCCGAAATCCGGGATATAGATGCCAGGCTCCACCGTCTCGATCATGCCAGGGGCAAGCACCGTCTCCTCCCGGCTGGAAAGGGCCGGCTTTTCGTGAATCTCCAGTCCCACGGAATGGCCCAGGCTGTGCCCGAAATATTCTCCATAGCCTGCCTCCTCGATCACCGCCCTTGCCAGCCGGTCGCCTTCCGCTCCTGTCATGCCGGGACGCAAGGAAGCAAGGGCCGCCTCCTGCGCCTCCAGCACCACCTGATAGATTTCCTTCTGGCGGGCGTCTGCCTTCCCTATCACCACCGTCCGGGTCATGTCGGAGCAATAGCCCTGGTACCGGCAGCCGAAATCCATCGTCACGAAGTCTCCCTTTTCCAGAGGCTTATCTGTGGGAACCGCATGGGGCATGGCCGAATGGAGGCCGGAGGCTGCAATCGTGTCGAAGCTGGTGCCTTCCGCTCCGTGGCTCTTCATAAAATACTCCAGCTTCGCCGCGATCTGAAGCTCAGTGACGCCGGGTTTCAGCTCCTCCAGAATATAGGAAAAGGCCGCGTCCCCGATCCGCTCCGCTTCCTCTATCTTGCGGATCTCCTCCGCGCTCTTTACTGCCCGGAGAGTGGAAAGAGCGCCCGCAAGGGGTTTCCACTGCCCTGCGGGAAGCCCTGATTTTTCCTGGAGCTCCGCCGCCGTGCCATAGAGCAGGGCGTCCTCCTCGAAGCCCAGCGTCCGGACGCCGTCCTCCGAAAGAAGCTGCGCCAGCAGCTCCCCGTAGCCGCTTCCCTTTCCGATGGTCCGCACCCCGCAGTCCTTTCCCTCTTCCTCCGCCTGCAGGGTATAACGGCTGTCCGTCAGGATCACCGCCCGCTCCGCCGACAGGTAAAGATAGCTCTCCGTCCCCGCAAAGCCGCTTATATACCGGATATTGGCCGGGCGGGCCGTCAGAGCCGCGTCAAGGCCCCGCGCCCGCAGAAGCTCTCTGGCCCGCAGAAGGGCTGTATGTTCTCCCGTCTTCTGTCTCATTTTTTCCCTTCTCCTCTCAGATAAAAGAACAGCACGATTTTCTCCAGATAGCGCTTCAGCACAATCTGGATCTCTTCCTTTGGATTCATGGGCTTCACCAGAATCGAGTAGAGCCCGGTCCGATTGGCCCCCCAGACGTCTGTAAAAAGCTGGTCGCCGATGAAGAGCGTATCCGCAAGCTCCGTCCCCATCCGCCGCATCCCCTCCTGGTATCCCTTTCGGGAGGGCTTATCCGCCTTATACACATAAGGCGTCTCCATGGCCTCCGCAAAGGGCGTCACCCTCGGCTCCTTATTGTTGGAAATCAGGCAGGTATGAAAGCCGATGGCGTGGAGCCTCTGGAAAAGCTCCACGCTTTCCTGCGTGGCCGGAGCGTCATGGGGCACCAGCGTATTGTCGATATCGAAGAGGATGCCCCGGTATCCCCTGCGGTAGAGCTCCTCAAAATCGATTCCATAGGTGGAATCCCGGTATTCCTTCGGGTAAAAGGCCCCGAAAAATGGTCGTTTCCCACTGTATTCTGACACGATAATTCCTCCCACAATCAGCACCGCGCCCACAAAGCCGGCTCCCGTGATCCGCTCCTTCAGCACGATGGCCGCCGCCACCATGGTGACAAAGGGGTTCAGGTAGATATAGTTGTTCGTATTCACAAGGCCGATGCGCCGGATCGCCATATTCCAGGCCACATAGCACAGAGCGCTTCCCAGAATTCCCAGGAACAGAAGGCAGAACAGGTTCTCCCATTTGGCCAGGGGCGTCAAGGGCGGAAGGCCTTTTTCCCACATGGCAAAGGGCGCCGTCACAAGAACCGCGTAGAACAGCATCCTTCTGGTCAGGAAAAGGCCGCTGTACCGGCCCACAAAGCCCTTCAGAAGCACTGAATAGACGCCCCAGGAGAAGGCGGCCAGAATGGAAAGGGCGTCTCCCAGGGGATTGAGTTTCAGCACGTAGGTGCCGTTGAACACTACCAGCACCACGCCCGCGATGGCGATCACGAAGCCCGCCCAGATCCGTCCCGACAGCTTCTCATCCTTCGTAAAGAAATGGGCCAGGACCGCCGTGAAGATCGGGGCCGCCGCCAGAAGGATGCTGACATTGGAGGCCAGCGTGTAGGTCAGGGCCGTGTTTTCAAAAAAGTAATACAGCGACACTCCCGAAAGGGAGAGGGCGAAGATCCCGGCCTCCTCCTTAAGGCCCGCCGGCTTTTCAATCCTTCTTGTCAGAAGCAGCAGCACCACCCAGGCAAGAAAGAAGCGCATCAGCATAATCTGAAGCGCGTCGTAGTCCCGGAGAAGCGTCTTTGTGGCCACAAAGGTCGTTCCCCATATGGTAATGGTAACCAGGGCGAGCAGATGGCCTGCCGCCCTGTCGTTTCTCACTGTCATCCGTTTCTTAGTCCCCTCTACTTGTCCAGCATTTTCTTAAGCTCGCTTAAGAAGGTGTTCACATCCTTGAACTCCCGGTACACGGACGCGAAGCGGACATAGGCCACCGAATCCAGGCTTTTGAGCTTGTCCATCACCATCTCGCCGATGACGCTACTGGGGATCTCCCGCTCCTCCCGGTTGAAAATCTCGCTCTCGATGGTGTCGATCATCGCATTGATATCCTTTAAGGGCACCGGCCGCTTATGGCAGGCGCGGAGCACGCCGTCCATGATCTTGCTGCGGTCGTAGGGCTCCCGGTTGTTATCCTTCTTTATGACAATCACGGGGATCGTCTCTATCTTCTCATAGGTCGTGAACCGCTTTCCGCAGGCGTCGCAGAGCCTCCGCCTGCGGATGGAGCAGTTGTCATCCGCCGGACGGGAATCGATGACCCGTGTGTTTTCCTGGCTGCAATATGGGCATTTCATAGCTTTCCTCCCGCATTCCGCATTCTTCTTGCGCATTCTTCTTGCGTATTTTTCTCCCGCATTCTCCGGGCCGTTTAATGAGGGATAGCCCGCCGATAGATGTAGTATAGTACAGATTCCACTTTTCTGTCAATTCATATTCTTTTTGCGGAAATTCCCGGAGGATTCCTGCATAGAATAGAAAAAAGCGGCCTTCCCGGCCGCCGGGATGGATGTGGGAGAAATAGCGATGACCTTCTGCGAACTGCGTGAAAAAGATGTGATCAATATCCGTGACTGCCGCCGTCTGGGCCATGTGTGCGACCTGGAGCTCGACCCCAAAAACGGCTGTATCCTGGCCCTGACCGCCTCCTCCGGCGAAAAGCTCTGGGGCGTCTTCGGAAA
>CALWQJ010000013.1 GCA_944383645.1 uncultured Merdimonas sp. | reverse complement strand
GAGGCGTATTTCTTCCGTATGAGCAAGTACGCGGATCGGCTGATCGACCACATCAACCAGCATCCGGAATTTATCCAGCCGGTTTCCCGGAAAAACGAGATGATGAACAATTTCCTGCTTCCGGGCCTGCAGGATCTCTGCGTGTCCCGTACCTCCTTCAAGTGGGGAATTCCGGTGGATTTCGATCCGAAGCATGTGGTTTACGTGTGGCTGGACGCCCTGACCAACTATATCACTGGAATCGGATACGACTGCGACGGAGAATCCAGCGATCTCTTCAAGAAGAACTGGCCGGCGGATCTGCACCTGATCGGAAAGGATATCATCCGTTTCCACACCATTTACTGGCCCATTTTCCTGATGGCTCTCGACCTGCCGCTGCCAAAGCAGGTGTTCGGCCATCCGTGGCTTCTGCAGGGAGACGGCAAGATGAGCAAGTCCAAGGGAAATGTGCTTTACGCGGACGACCTGGTGGAGCAGTTCGGCGTGGACGCCGTGCGCTTCTTCGTGCTGCATGAGATGCCCTTTGACAACGACGGCGTGATTACCTGGGAACTGATGGTGGAGCGCATCAATTCCGAGCTTGCGAACACCCTGGGCAACCTGGTAAACCGCACCATTTCCATGTCCAACAAATATTTCGGCGGCATCGTAAGCAACGGCGAGGTGGTCGAGCCTGTGGACCGCGAGCTTCGCGAGACGGCGGTGGCGGCTGCCCAGAAGGCCTCCGATAAGATGGACGAGCTGCGTGTGGCGGACGCGATTACAGAGATTTTCAATCTGTTCAAGCGCTGCAACAAATACATTGACGAAACCATGCCCTGGGCCCTGGCGAAGGATGAGAGCAAGAAGGGCCGCCTGGCGACGGTGCTCTACAACCTGGTGGAGGCCATCAGCATCGGCGCCTGCCTGCTGGAGCCCTTCATGCCGGAGACCTCCGCGAAGATTCTGTCCCAGCTGGGCGCGAAGAAGCGCTCCCTTGAGATCATGAATATGTTCGGCCTGTACCAGTCCGGTACGAAGGTGACGGATAAGCCGGAGATTCTCTTTGCCCGCCTTGATGTAAACGAGGTTCTGGCAAAGGTGGAGGCGAAAAAAGAGGCGGAAGCGGAAGCTGCCGGAACAGCTGGCGCGGAAGAGAATGGAAACGCTGACGCGGCGGGCCAGGATGGAAACGGCGCTGCGGCTGTCATCGACATCGAGGCAAAGCCTGAGATCACCTTTGAGGATTTCGCGAAGCTCCAGTTCCAGGTGGGCGAGATCATTGCCTGCGAGGCAGTGAAGAAATCCAAGAAGCTGCTCTGCTCCCAGGTGCGCATCGGCAGCCAGGTGAAGCAGATTGTGTCCGGCATCAAGGCGCACTATACGCCGGAAGAGATGGTGGGCAAGAAAGTCATGGTAGTGGTAAACTTAAAGCCCGCGAAGCTGGCCGGAGTGCTTTCTGAGGGAATGCTGCTCTGCGCGGAGGACGCGGAAGGAAATCTGGCGCTGATGACGCCGGAGAAGGATATGCCTGCCGGAGCGGAGATCTGCTAGGCAGCGAGGCAGAAAATAGAGCCGGAGTCAAACACCCCGCGGCAAGCTGACGGGGCATGGAAATAGTTAGCGTAGCAGGGCTGCCGGACTGACTTCCCAAGAGAAGTCGATGCTCCGGCGGCCCTGCGTAATTTTCGGGATAACCAGAAAAAATTTTCAGAAAAACGTCTGCAGATCCATCTGCTTGGCCTGCTCCAGCAGGAATTTGTACCGCTTCTGCACGGAATAAATCTCGTAGGTATAGCAGTCGATGAGATCCGGATCCACGACCGCCTCGAAGTTCGCGTAGGCGGTGTCCAGCGCGTTTTTTGTCAGATAAAGGTCTTCCAGGAGCTGCCGGCGGGAAAAGGATTCCCGGGCGGGCTCCTGCGTCTGTTCTTTCTTGAAAAGTCCCATGCCGCACCTCCGCTTTTTACAGGCTGAAGCCCGGCCCTCCGCGTGGAAGCGGTCCGGGCGGATATCCGTATTACAGTTACAGTATGAGTATAGGCCGGAATACTGGGATTTATACTAAAAAATAGAATATATTGGATAAAGACTCATATAAATAATAAAAAAACCAGGGACAACGGTTTATGAAAATCTTAAATTTTCTTCTGCGCATGGTTTTCGGCGCGATTGGAATCCAGATCATCAACGCAGTCCTGATTTCACAGAATATTTCTGTGTTTGTGGGATTAAATATTTTGACCCTTTTGACAGTCGGAAGCCTTGGAATCAGCGGGCTGGGGCTGCTTTACGGGATTGCGGCCTTCGGAATTTTGTGAGATATTTACAATAGACAAATCTGAAAA
Organism: uncultured Merdimonas sp.; assembly: GCA_944383645.1. GTDB lineage: Bacteria > Bacillota > Clostridia > Lachnospirales > Lachnospiraceae > Laedolimicola. The sequence continues at coordinate 29,065 of CALWQJ010000013.1, read as the reverse complement.
GAAAGACTATACTCTACCTACGATCGATCAGAAAATTCTTACATCTGGCTGAGGCCGGCAGCGGCTCGGCCTGTATCTCGGGTTTGATTCAAACCACAATTCCTGTTTGTACATGGATGGGACATGGAAGGAAAGGAGGAGCGGCTTTATTGAATTCATTAACTCAATGTTACAAAAGAGGAACGGGGTTCCTGCTTCTGGCGGGAGGCTTTCTTGGGATTGAGTTATCGGTAAGCGTGGCGGCCGCAGCGCTGCTGTGTCTGGGGGGACCAGGTTGAAGGAGCGGCAGATAGCGGTATGCGGCAGAGAGGCGGATTACGCGAAGCGGTTTGCGGAGTTTGCGAATTCGCGCAGAGACTCTCTGTTTGCGGTACATGGGTTTACGGACTGCGGCGCGCTTACGGCGTATACGAAGGAGCATCCGGTGGACATGCTTCTCCTTTCGGAGGAGTGCCTTCCCGAGCTGCCCGTGGACGGGAATTTCGGAAAGGTGATCCTGCTTTCGGAGGCGGAATACAGAGAAGATGAGACCTATCCTGCGGTCTGCAGATATCAGTCCTGCAGCCAGGTGCTGCGGCAGGCGCTGGCCATATACGCGGAGCAGACACCGAAGGTCCTGGGCGTGGCGCTGCGGACGGAGAGGATGAAACGGATTGGAATTTACTCGCCAGTAGGGCGGGCGGGAAAGACCAGTTTTGCGCTGGCGCTGGGAAAAGAGGTGGCGAAGAAAAAGAGGACGCTCTATCTGAATCTGGAGGAGTATTCGGGATTCGCGGCGCTCTACCCCTACGAGGACGGCTGGACGCTGTCGGAGCTGATGTATTTCCTGAAGCAGGGGAAGAAAGCCTTTGCCTGCAGGCTGGAAAGCGTGATCCGGCAGATGGGGAGCCTGGATTATATTCCGCCTCTGCGCTCCCCAGTGGAGCTGCGCCACATCAGCCTGGAGGATTGGGAGGGGCTTCTGGAGGCGCTGGAACGGGAAAGCCGGTATGAGGTGGCGGTGCTGGACTTAAGCGGCGCGGTAAACGGCCTGTTCGAGCTGCTGGAGCGGTGTGACTTTATCTATACCCACACAGAGGAGGATGAGACGGCCAGGGCGAAGCTGGCGCAGTATGAGGATACGCTGAAGCTGCTCTCTCTGGAGCAGGTGCTGGAGCGGACGAAGAAGCTTCCGTCTGCGGATCCTTCGTCTGCGGAATTTCTGGCAAAGACAGAAAGCAGGAGGTGGAGCGGGCCGTGAGGACAGACTGGGAAAGGCTTCGAACGAGGCTTCGCGGACGCGTCCAGGACAGGCTCGATCTGTCCCGGGAGCTTCAGGACGAGGAGGTACTGGCGCTGATTGATGAGGAAATCCTGCGCCAGAGCCGGGAAGAGTATCTGCTGCTGAGCGAGAAGCTCCGGCTGCGCAGAGAGCTTTTTAATGGAATGCGGAGGCTGGACATTCTGCAGGAGCTGATTGAAGATCCGGAGGTGACGGAGATCATGGTAAATGGGCCGGATGACATTTTTGTAGAGAAAAAGGGGAGGCTTTTCCGCTGGGACAGGCGTTTTTCCTCCCGGACCCAGCTGGAGGATGTGGTGCAGCAGATTGTGAGCTTCTGCAACCGCAGCGTCTCCAAGGCGAATCCCATCGCGGACGCCCGTCTGGCGGACGGCTCCCGGGTCAATATCGTTCTGGATCCGGTGGCGCTGAACGGACCGGTGATCACGATACGGCGTTTTCCGGAGGAGCCTGTGCGGATCGCCCAGCTGGTGGACTGGGGATCGCTTACGCCGGAGGCGGTGGAGTTTCTGAAGGCCGCAGTGCGGGCGGGCTACAACATTTTTGTGAGCGGGGGAACCGGCTCGGGGAAGACCACGTTTCTGAACGCGCTTTCAGAATTCATTCCGGAGACGGCCCGGATCATCACGATAGAGGACAACGCGGAGCTGCAGCTGGACCGGGTGCAGAACCTGGTGACGCTGGAGGCGCGCACCGCCAATCTGGAAGGAGAGCGCGAGATTTCCATCCGGGACCTGATTCGGACGGCTCTGCGGATGCGGCCGGATCGAATTATTGTGGGAGAGGTCCGTGGAGCGGAGGCAATCGACATGCTGCAGGCCATGAATACGGGCCACGACGGCTCCTTAAGCACGGGTCACGCCAACAGTCCGCGGGATATGCTGAGCCGGCTGGAGACCATGGTGCTGATGGGCATGGATCTGCCGCTCATGGCCATCCGGAGGCAGATCGCCTCGGGCGTAGATCTGATTGTGCACCTGGGAAGACTGCGGGACGGGAGCCGCAGAGTGCTGGAGATTGTGGAGACAGATGGGATGAAGGACGGAGACGTCTGCCTGCATTCTCTGTTTGAATTTCAGGAGGAGACGGAGGGGCAGAAAGGCGGAGGAGGCGTAAAGGGAGCTCTGAAGAAAAAGGACGGCCTGCTCCATGGGGATAAGATGAGGGCGGCCGGGATCGGAGGCTGGTGAGATGGATTACAGGACCTGGCGCTTCAGCCGGAAGGAGAGGCTTCGATATGGGCTGGAGGCCCTGGCGGTGACGGGAATTCTGGCGTTCTGCTTCTACAATTCCCCCTGGGCGCTCGCGGTATTTCCGCTGACGGCGTTCTGGTATTTCCGGGAAAAGGGGGAGCAGCTGGCGGAGGAGCGCAGAAAGGAGCTTAAGCTTCAGTTCCGGGACGCGGTACAGGGAATGGCGGCGGCCCTCGCGGCAGGATACTCGGCAGAAAACGCCATCCGGGAAGCGGGACGGGATCTGAGGCTGGTCTACCCGGAAAGCGCGGATATGGTCCAGGAGCTGGCGGCCATGCAGCGGAAGCTGGACGCCAATCAGACGGTGGAGGAGGTAATCCGTGATTTCGCTTCCCGGAGCGGCCTGGAGGAGGCTGAGACTTTTTCGGAAATCTTTGCGGTGGGAAAGCGAAGCGGAGGCGATCTGATTGCCATTATGAAGGACACGGCCCGCACGATTTCCCAGACCGTCGATACGGAGCGCCAGGCGGCCTCCGTGCTGGCATCCCGCAGGTACGAGCAGAAAATCATGAATGTGATTCCCTTTGCGATGGTTCTCTATCTGCGGTTCGGCAGTCCGGGCTTTCTGGATCCGGTGTATGGGAACGCCGCCGGGATTGCCATAATGACGGGCTGCCTGGCGCTCTATCTGGCTGCGCGTCAGCTGGGAAAGAAGCTGCTGGAGATAGAGGTATAGACAGGAATATAGGGAAAGGGTGAGACAGGCTTGGGAAGGCAGAGAAGCGGGAAGGACGCGGACGAAGGAAGCGGGAGAAAAAGAAACGGGAAGAAAGGAAACGGGAGCGTAAGGGGCTGTCCACCGGTCTGACGGAATGGATTTCCCGAAGGCTGGGCGGAAGATATCCGGGCAGAGCGGAGACGGAGGAATGCATGCGCCTGCTCAGCACGGACAGAGGCGTCCGGGAACGGGTGGAAGCGTATTACGCGGACAAGCTCCGGCTGATGCTGGCGGTGCTGGGCGTGGGACTTGCGCTCGCTCTGATTCTGCAGCTTGGCGCCGCGCAGGAAGGACTTCTGACAGAAGGGTATTTTCTTCCGAGAAAGGAAAAGGCCTATGCGCACAGACTTACGCTTCGCACGGAGGAAGGAGAAGCGGAGAGCTATACGGTGGAGGTGGAGCCGCGCGAGCTGACAGCGGAGGAGTGCAGGGCGCTGCTTCAGGAGACGGCGGCAGGGATGGAAAGCCTTATCCTGGGAGAGAACGCTTCCCTTCAGGAGGTGCGAAGCGATCTCAATCTGGTTCAGGAAATTGAAGGAACTCCGGTCACGGTGGAGTGGGAGCTGGATAATTATGAGACTCTCAATCTGGACGGAACTCTCCGCTTGGAAAATCTGACGGAGGAGGGCAGCCTGACCGAGCTGACGGCCCGCCTGACATGCGGGGAAGAGGAGAGCGTCTACCGGGCAGTGGTCTGTGCCTATCCGCCCCTTCTTACGGAAGAAGAAAAATGGGAGAAGACTGTGGACGAGGCGGTGGCGGAAGGACAGACGGAAAGCAGCCAGCAGGAGCTGAAAAAGCTGCCGGAGACGATTGGCGGGCTTTTGGTCCGCTGGGAGGAGGCGGCTTCCTTTCCGGCTGGTCCGGCCCTGGCGCTCACGCTGTTCGCGGCTGCTGCTGTGTATGTGGGAAAGGACCGGGAGCTGCAGAAGCAGGTACGGGAACGCGAGCGGCAGATGCGCCGGGATTACGCGAGAGTCGTCAGCAAGCTGGTGCTGCTGATGGGAGCCGGAGCCGCTGTCCGGACTGCCTGGGAGATGATTGTAAAGGATTATCAGGCGAAAAAGGAAAAGGGGCAGGTAAAAACCCGGTATGTATATGAGGAGATGGCGCTGGCCTGTCATGAGATGCAGAGCGGAGTGGCCGAGACGAAGGCCTATGAGAATTTTGGCATCCGCTGCCGGCTGCCCTGCTATCTGAAGCTATCCGCCCTGCTGGAGCAGAATCTGCGAAAGGGCGGAAAGGGCTTGAGCCAGATTCTGAACGCGGAGATTGCGGAGGCGTTTGAGCAGCGCAAAGACTGCGCGCTGAGCCAGGGCGAGGAGGCTTCCACACGGCTTTTATTTCCGCTGGTGATGCTGCTGGGAGTCGTGATGCTTCTGATTCTGGCGCCTGCGGCGATGTCCATGCAGATATGACAGAAGAAAGGATGAGCAGAATATGAGAAATTGGTGGAAGCGTTTCTGGGTGGAAGAGGATGGAATCGGGACGGTGGAAATGATTTTGATCCTGGTCGTGCTGATCGCCCTCGTGCTTATTTTCAAGAGCCAGCTTACCTCGCTGGTGAATGAGATCTTCGACAAGATCACGAGCCAGAGCAGACTGGTGTAGAAAGGCCCATGAGTATCCGTATTTGGAAACGGGGAGAGATCACAGTCTTTGTAAGCCTGATGCTGGCGGTGCTTTTGTTTTTCTTCCAGGCGGCGTTTGAATCAGCCCGGTATGCCATGCTCCGCAGTCAGATGGAGGAGGCGCTGGAGCTGGCGGAATATTCGGTGCTTTCGGAATACCACCGGGAGCTTCTGGAGCTCTATGATCTCTTCTACATTGACTTAAGCTACGGAGGCGGAGCGGAGGATACGGAATACCTGAATCGGAGGTTTTCCGGTTTTCTGGAAGAAAATCTCGCGGACGGCAGCGTGCTGGCTCTGGACACCTGGGATTATGCCAGGGCCAGCGATGACCGGGGGACGGCCTACTATGAGCAGGCGGTGGCCTATATGAAGCAGAAGACTGGCGCTTCTCTTCTGCAGAAGCTGAAGAGCTATGAGGAGTATGGAAGCCAGGCTTCCGAAAATGAGGCAGACTATGAAGAGGCGGACGCAAAGGAGAGCCGGAACCTGGAGGAGCTGAAAAAACGGCGGGAGGAAGAGGAGGAGCAGAGCACGCCGGATCCGGTGGCGGATACGAACAGCCTGAAAAAGACCAGCATCCTGAATCTGGTGGTAAAGGAACCGGATAAGCTGTCAGGGAAAAAGGCGGATTTGGGCACGGCTCCCTCTGTACGTTATCTTCTTCCGGGAGCCGGGGCCCGGGGACGCAATGAGGCGAACGCGGCGAATGACGTGTTTTTCCTGGCCTATCTGCTGGAGCATTTTCCGGACGCGGCGGAATATCTGGCGTCTGATAAGGAGAGCGGAGCCTGGCTGGATTATCAGCTGGAATATCTCATAGCCGGGAAGGATTCGGATCTCTCTAATCTGGAGGCGGTCTGCGGGCGGCTTCTGGCGATTCGGGAAGGGATGAATTATGTGTACCTGCTTTCGGATTCCGCGAAGGTGGCAGAGTGCGCGGCGCTGGCGGCGGCTCTGGTGGGAGCCACGATGATTCCGGGTCTGGTGGAGGCGATGAAACATGTGCTTCTGCTGGCGTGGGCCTTTGCAGAAAGCGTGCTGGATGTAAGGCTGCTGCTGAACGGAAAACGCGTCGCTTTTTATAAAAACAGCTCTTCCTGGAAGCTTTCTCTTTCCGGGGCGCTGGAGCTGGGCTCTTTGTCCGGCTTTGACGAGCAGGAGGACGAAGGCGGGCTTCTGTATCAGGATTATCTGGGAATTCTGCTTACGCTGACCGGGCGTGAGAAGAAGATAATGAGGAGCCTGGACGCCATAGAAGGCGTCATCCGGGAGCAGGCGGGCGGACAGTGGTTCTATATGGATCAGTGCGTGGATGCGTTCTGGATGCGGACGGTGTGCGCGGACGGCCAGGAGCTGACGGCGGAGCGCTGGATCGCATACGAATGGTAAAGGAGAAAGGGGTGTACCGTGATGTTTTTTCGTACAGGGGTGTGTCTATCTGAATTCAAAGCTCTCCAGGCGGTGGCGGGCAGTCAGACTGCCATTCTAAATAAAAAAACTGACAACTCTCTTTCCCGCCCTTGTGGCGAAAAAACATCACGGTGCGCCTCTTTTGAAAAAAAGGGCAGCCTTACGGTGGAGGCGGCGCTCGTCTTCCCTCTGTTTCTCTTTGTGCTGACAGCTTTTCTGTACCTGTTCTTTCTGGTAGAGCTTCGCGCAGAGGTGGGGCGGGCGCTGACAGATACGGGGCGCGGGCTGTCTCAGACCGCATACTTTTCTGAAAATGCGGGCAGCCTGGCGCCTTCGGCGCTGGCCATGCTTTACGGTCAGCGGGAAGTGAAAGAGTACCTGGAGGGACGCGTATCAGCGGAAATTATCAAAGGAGGGGCGGATGGAATTTCATTTCTGGGCACAGTCTGGAATGAGGAGACTTCTGTTCTGACTCTGCGCGCGTCCTTTCAGGTGACGCTTCCGCCGGGACTTGCGTGGTTCCATCCCATCCGCGTGACGCAGAAACGCACGGTGCGGGGCTTTACAGGCTTCTCCGGGCGGGAGGGAGCGGAAGAAACGGAAGGCAGTGAGATTGTGTATGTGACAGATCATGGAACCGTGTACCACAGGGATTTGAGCTGCCGATACCTGAAGCTGTCGGTTCAGCAGGCAGAGCTTGACCAGGTAGACAGCATGCGCAATGAAGACGGAGGGAAATATTATCCGTGCGAGCGGTGCTGGAAGGAGGGGGCTTCGGTTGTCTTTCTGACGGAAAGCGGGGACCGCTACCATCAGAGCCTGAACTGCTCCTCGCTTGTCCGCGGAATTCATGCAGTCCGGATCTGGGAGACGGGAGGCCGTCCGCCCTGTTCGGTCTGCGGAGGATAATGAGAGTAAAATAGTAAAATGATGTGGAATGAATATTGCGCGGCGCTGCTGCTGGGGTGGAATGCCTGGACGGATCTGCGGAGGCAGGAGGTCAGCATGCCCAGCCTTGGCGCTGCGGCGGCAGCAGGAATTCTGTTAAACCTGCTGGTGAATTATCAAAAAAGCGCGGAGCTTTTTGCCGGGATTGGGACAGGACTTTTTCTTCTGGCTGTGTCGGCAGTATCGAAGGGCGCCGTAGGCTTTGGCGACGGACTTCTGCTCTGCGTGACCGGCATTTTCCTGGGCGGCATGGGGAACCTTCGGCTGCTCATGCTGGGCTCCATCCTGTGCGCCGCCGTGCTGGGGGCCGGGCTGGCCTTTGGAAGGGTCCGCTGGAAGCAGAGATTTCCGTTCGTGCCTTTTCTGTTTCTGGCACAGATAGGAAGGATTTTATGGAAATGAGGAGAAAAGGCGCCGGATTTTCCGGCCAGAAGGGCTGGAGGACGGGCAGCTTTACTGTAGAAGCCTCTCTGCTGCTCCCTCTTCTGATTTTTCTGATCTTTGTGTTTTTTGTTCTGAGCCTCTATCTGCATGACAGGAGCGTTCTGGCCTCCTGCGCGGCGGAGCTGGCTGGAAAGGGAGCTTATAGAAAATATGAGACGGACGAGCATCTGGAAAGCTGGCTTGCCGGTCAGGCCAGGGGGCTTGCGGATGAGAAGCTTCTGCTTCTGCGGCTGACAGAAGCCGGAGCGGAGGTGGAGGGAAGCTCGGTGACGGTATTTTATGAAGGAAGCACTTCTCTTCTGGGCGGTCTGGAGGTCTGGGAGGAGGAGACGGCAAAGCGGCTGAATCCGGTGAATTATATCAGAAACAGCAGGCGGCTGAAAAATTTAATCGAATAGGAGCGCTGGAAATGAAGGTGTCATATAAAAGGGAGCTGGATCACAATTATCTGGTTCTTGAGGAGGAAGAGTATCAGGAAAATTATCAGGCAGGCATGCTGCTGAAAAACAGGATTCCGGGATTTCTGGAATGCCGGATGAGCCGGTTTGACGAGGGAGCCTCTTTTTATTACGAGATAACCTCACGGCAGAGTCTGCGGCTCGTGCTGGAACGAAAAAGGCTGAATCAGGAGGAACTTCTGAAGCTTCTGAACGGTATGTACCAGGCGGTTCAGTCCTGCGCGGAATACCTCCTGGATGTGGACAGGCTCCTTCTGGATCCGGATTATATTTATCTGGACCCGGACGAATGGACCATGTATTTCTGCTTCTTTCCCTGTGGCAGGCAGGACTTCGGAAAAAATGCAGGCTGCAGTCTTCTGGAGCTGGCGGAGTATCTTCTGGACCGGCTGGATCGGCAGGACTCCGGGGCTGTCACTCTGGGCTATGAATTCTACCGGATTGCCGGCGAGGAAAATCCATCGCTTGGAAAGCTTCTGGAAAGCTGGCAGGAGACGGAGAGGAAGGCTGAGGCGGCAGACGCGGCTTATGCAGGAGAACCGCAGACACTGGCGCCCCCAGATAAGAAAATCATTCATTATGACGGCAGGGGCCAGGCGTGTCTGGAGGAAGACTGTATCCGGGAACGCGAGCCGCAGCGAAACTTTGACGCGGCTTCTCCGGAATGGACGGAAGGCAAAGATGGAGGCACCTCTTTTCTCTCGAAAATCAGGGAGCCGGGACTGTTTCTCAGAAGCGAGAACGCGTCCTGCCCGGATCTGCGCGTCACCAAGGACAGCTTTCTCATCGGGAAAAAGAAGGACGCGGTGGACGGCTGGCTGAAGGTTCGGGGAATCTCCCGCATACACAGCCGGATTTCCAGGGAGGAGGACTGCTATTATCTGACGGATCTCAATTCCACGAACGGAACCTACCTGAACGGCGGCCGGCTGGAGGTCAATGAGAAGGCGAGGCTGCGGCCAGGGGACACGGTCGGGTTCGCGGATGTAAGGTATATTGTGGAAGGCTGATATCAGGACCTGGCTGATGGCTTGAAAGCAGGAAAAGCGGTACTGGATTTTTGGGGAGCGGTTCTGTATAATGGGAGAAGAATAAAGAGAACGGAAAAGAGAGAACACCTATGATATTTGACAGCCATGCACATTATGATGATGAGGCCTTTGACGCGGATCGGGAAGAACTTCTCGCGCAGTGCCAGGCCCAGGGAATCGAATACATTGTAAATGTCAGCGCCAGCCTGGCTTCGGTGAAAACCACGCTGGAGCTGGCCCGGAAGCATCCCTTTATTTACGCGGCGGTGGGAGTCCATCCGGATGAGGTGGGAGAATTAACTGAAGAAAATTTTGCCTGGTTAAAGGAGCAGTGCCAGGATCCGAAGACTGTGGCGGTGGGTGAAACCGGCCTTGATTATTACTGGGATAAGGAAAACCACGAGGTTCAGAAATACTGGTTCCGAAGGCAGCTTGAGCTTGCAAAGGAGCTGGGGCTTCCGATTATCGTCCACAGCCGGGAGGCCTGCGCGGACACGCTGGAGGAGATAAAGAGGGCGCATACAGAGAGGCTACGGGGCGTCATCCACTGTTTTTCCTATTCGCCGGAGACGGCCCGGGAATATCTTTCCATGGGATATTATATCGGGATCGGCGGCGTGGCCACCTTTAAGAACGCGAAGAAGCTAAAGGAGGTGGTGAAAATGCTGCCTCTGGAGAGGATGCTTCTGGAGACGGACTGTCCGTACCTGGCTCCGGTTCCATACCGGGGGAAACGCAATTCCTCTCTGAATCTGCCTTATGTGGCGCAGGCTGTTGCGGAGCTTAAGGGAGTGGAAGCAGAGGAGGTCATCCGTATTACGAACGAGAACGCCAGGAAGCTTTATTTTCGGGGGAGAGACTTATGACAAGACCGGTACCGACGCTGGGAAATCCGAAGAACACCATTGAAATTTTGAATAAATACAAATTTGTCTTTCAGAAAAGATATGGACAGAATTTTCTGATTGACGAGCATGTGCTGGGGAAGATTATCCGTTCTGCAGGGATCACGGAAGAGGATTTTGTGATAGAGATAGGGCCGGGCATCGGGACGCTGACGCAGTATCTGGCGGCGTCTGCCCGCGAGGTGGCGGCGATCGAGATAGACGACGCGCTGATTCCGATCCTGGAGGATACCTTAAGCGGATATGACAATGTGACGGTCATTCATGACGATGTGCTGAAGGTGGATCTGACCAGGCTGGCGGAGGAAAAGAATGGGGGAAGGCCGGTGAAGGTGGTGGCAAATCTTCCATACTATATTACCACGCCGATTATCATGGGGCTTTTTGAAAACCATGTTCCGCTGGACAGTATTACCATTATGGTGCAGAAGGAGGTGGCGGACCGGATGAAGACGGGGCCGGGATCCAAGGATTACGGAGCGCTGTCTTTGGCTGTACAGTATTATGCCCGGCCTGAGCTGGTGGCAAATGTGCCGCCGAACTGCTTTATGCCCCGTCCGCGGGTGGGCTCCGCGGTGATCCGCCTGACGCGCCATGAGAAGCCGCCGGTGGAAGTGCAGGATGAGAAGCTGATGTTTGGAATTATCCGGGCTTCCTTCAACCAGAGAAGGAAGACACTGGTGAACGGCCTGGGGAACGCCCCGGAGCTTCATCTCCCAAAAGAGAAGACGGCGGCCGTCCTGGAGGAGATGGGCCTAAGTCCGAGCGTGCGCGGGGAGGCCCTTGATCTTGCGGGCTTTGCCGAGCTGAGCAACAGGCTGAAAAAGATTCTGGAATGAAGCGGACAGGTCAGGCATAGAATATCTTAGCAAACAGGAGAAAGGGAGGGATTCTTTGTCTGACTATAAACGGTTTGTCTCCTACATTTACGGATACGATCAGGGAGAAAAGGGAGAAAATACAGGATTTGTGAAGGTGAACGCCCGGGGCGGCGAATGCAGGATCTGGGTGCATGTCAAAGGCTTTTACAGCCAGAGGCAGAAGCCGTACCGGGTCTATGTCTTCAAGCAGAAGAGGGAACGGCTGGAAGGGCAGTATCTGGGCGAGCTGGAAAGCCGCAACGGAGCGCTGGAGTGGAACGGCGTCACGCAGACAGACAGCCTGATGGGCGGCTTCGGCCTGGATGAGAGCCGGGGAATCTATATAGAAGGGGAAAACCGAGTCTTTGCCGCGGAGTGGGACGATTATCCGGTGGATGTGGACAGGTTCCGGCCCCTGGAGAGAGCTGCCAGGCAGGAAGAGGCGGAAAATGGTGTGGAGAAATTTTTTCCAGCGCCTTCTGACAGTCTGCCTCCGGAAAAAGAGGCTTCTGAAGAAAAAGAAGCTCCTGTAGAGAGCGAAATGCAGGCGGCATGGGAGAGACCGGAGGAGCCGAAAGAGCGGATGGAGCCGGAGGATCCCCGCAGGAAGCAGTGGGAGTATCTGGTTTCGCATTTCCCGGCTGTCCGGTATGAGGATGCAGGCGGCAGTCTTCTGTCAGGAATCCGTCTGGGCAGCAGGGAGCTGTCGCGGATTCCCAGGGACAGATGGGGACTGGGGAATAACAGCTTCCTGCTTCACGGCTTTTACCAGCACCACCATCTTCTGCTGCTGCGCAAGGAAGAGGCGGATCGGGTAAATTATTACATGGGAGTGCCGGGCATCTATAATGAAAAGGAACAGATGCTGGCCTCCATGTTCGGTTTTGAAGAATTTAAGGTGATGAAGGCGCCAGAGAGGAATGGAGACCCGGGAGGCGGGAGCCTGGGGTACTGGTGCAGGTTGCTGAAATAAAGGGCGTTCCGGGACAGGAAAGCGGAAAACGAAAGAAAAGGAAGGACAGGAATGGCAGAACGGGCAGAATTGGCTTTGGCCGAAAAAGCCGCGGATGAAAAATATATGAGAGAGGCGATGCGTCAGGCGAGAAAGGCCTGGGCGCTGATGGAGGTGCCCATCGGCTGCGTGATCGTGCAGAATGGAAAGATCATCGCAAGAGGCTATAACCGCAGAAATACGGACAAGAATACCCTTTCCCATGCGGAGCTGAACGCGATCCGCAAAGCCAGCAAAAAGACAGGGGACTGGCGGCTGGAGGACTGTACCATGTACATTACTCTGGAGCCCTGCCAGATGTGTGCTGGAGCCATCGTACAGGCCCGGATGGGACGGGTCGTGATCGGAGCCATGAATCCGAAAGCAGGCTGCGCAGGCTCGATCCTGAATCTTCTGGAGATGCCGGAATTCAACCATCAGGTACTGGTGGAGCGGGGCGTCCTGGGAGAGGAATGCAGCCAGATGCTGACAGAATTTTTTAAGGAACTCCGAAGCCGGAAAAGCGAAAGCCGTTGACAAACAACGGGAATAACGGTATACTATCGAAGACAGTCCGGAAGGGACGGTCAGAATTTCATACAAATCTGTCATAAAATTTCCGCGCAGCCGGGGAATTAGCGGTGCCCTGTACCTGCAATCCGCTACAGCAGGGGTGATATTCTGCCTCGGATTTTATGAACAGCGTGCAGCCCTCTGTAAGCAGCACTGACGCCTGGGTCTTGCGCAACGGGAATCTGTGAACCGGGTCAGGTCAGGAATGAAGCAGCCCTAAGCGGAACCTTCCGTGTGCCGCGAGGCAGCCTGGGCCGAGCCGGCTGCAGAGGTAACGGCGCTGTTCAGGGTTCAAAGCAGAATGCGCGGATTTAAAAATAAAAGCAGAAAAGCCATAAAAATGAAATGAGAAACGAGAGCTGCCGGCAGGCAGATGAGAAGGCGTATCCCGCAGGGAAGGAAGAAAGGTCCTTTCCTCTGTGTGATACGCCTGATTTTTTGTCTTAGAGAAAGCCTTTTTCACGAAGGAAGGTTTCCGCAGTATGCAGGGCCATAGAAGGAGTCATCCCCTTCTTCGTGACGGACTTGACCAGTGTTTTGGTCAGAATCTGCGACGCGCCAGTGCGTTCTATCAGATTCAGTGCATTTTCCAGGGTTTCCCCGTAAAATCCGGCCTTTTCCAATTCGCTGCGCTGTTTTGAGAGCTGATCCATGGTGTTTTCCTCCTGTGTATGTACGCGTAACAGAGAATTTTTTTCAGTATAGCAGAAAAATTCCTCTTGCAAAATACCTACAGGGGGTATATAATAGGCACATAAGAAAGATACCCCCGGGGCGTATCGACAGCTCAAGAGCTCGAACGGCCGCAGGAGGGGATCTGAAAAGAAAAAAGAGGTGACAGGGATGGAAGAACAGAAGAGCTGCTGCTTTGTTCATGAAAAGAAGGAGCGCACAGAGAAGGAATCGAAGGATCTTATCAACCGTCTGAGCCGTATCGAGGGTCAGGTGCGGGGCATCCGGAAAATGGTGGAGAGCGGCAGCTACTGTCCCGACATCCTGGTTCAGGTGTCGGCGGTCAACGCGGCGCTGAACAGCTTTAACAAGGTTCTGCTGGCCAGCCATATCCGGACCTGCGTGGCAGAGGATATCCGGGAGGGAAAGGACGAGACCATCGACGAGCTGGTGACGGTGCTGCAGAAGCTGATGCGATAGAGGAGGAAAGGTTATGGAACAATACAATGTGACAGGTATGAGCTGCGCGGCCTGCAGCGCGAGAGTGGAAAAGGCCGTGTCGAAGGTGCCGGGCGTGACCTCCTGCTCCGTAAGTCTTCTTACGAATTCCATGGGCGTGGAGGGCACGGCGGACGAGGCGTCCGTCATCGCCGCCGTGGAGGCGGCAGGCTACGGCGCCTCGGTGAAGGGAGCAGCGGGTGCCGCCTCCGGCGTGAATTCCCGGGCCGGGGGAGCGGCCGCTGCCGCAGACGACGATTTTCTGAAGGACACGGAGACGCCGAAGATCCGGCGCAGGCTGATTGCGTCCCTCTGCTTCCTGGTTCCGCTGATGTATCTGTCTATGGGACATATGATGTGGAACTGGCCGCTTCCGGCGGCGCTGGCAGAAAATCACGTGGCGGTAGGGATCGCCCAGCTTCTGCTGACAGGAATCGTCATGGTGATCAACCAGAAGTTTTTTATCAGCGGATTTAAAGGCCTGATCCACGGAGCGCCCAATATGGATACGCTGGTGGCCCTTGGATCGGCGGCGTCCTTTGGCTACAGCCTGTACGCCCTGTTTGCCATGACGGCGGCTCAGATGAACGGCGACCTGGAGGGCGTCATGTCCTACATGCATGAGTTTTACTTCGAGTCGGCGGCCATGATCCTGACGCTGATCACGGTGGGAAAGATGCTGGAGGCCCATTCCAAGGGCAAGACTACAGACGCTCTTAAGGGCCTGATGAAGCTGGCGCCCAAGACGGCAGTGATCGTCCGGGACGGCGCGGAGGTGGAGGTATCCATCGATCAGGTGCGAAAAGGCGATATTTTCGTGGTGCGACCCGGTGAGAATATTCCGGTGGACGGCATCGTGCTGGAGGGCATGAGCGCCGTCAATGAATCGGCTCTGACAGGAGAGAGCATTCCCGTGGATAAGAAGCCGGGCGATGCCGTGTCGGCGGCGACTCTGAACCATTCCGGCTTTATCCGCTGCGAGGCCACGAGAGTCGGCGAGGACACCACCCTTTCCCAGATTATCCAGATGGTCAGCGATGCGGCGGCCACGAAAGCCCCCATCGCGAAGATCGCGGACCGGGTATCCGGCGTGTTTGTCCCGGCGGTCATCGGCATCGCCATCGTGACCCTGATCGTGTGGCTGCTGGCCGGGGAGACCATTGGCTTTGCCCTGGCGCGGGCCATCTCCGTGCTGGTTATCAGCTGTCCCTGCGCCCTGGGCCTGGCGACGCCTGTGGCGATCATGGTAGGAAACGGCATGGGTGCGAAGAACGGCATCATGTTCAAGACGGCGGTTTCCCTGGAAGAGACGGGAAAAATGCAGATCGTCGCACTGGATAAGACAGGAACCATCACCAGCGGCGAGCCGAAGACTACGGATATCCTTCCGGCGGAGGGCGTCAGTGAGGAAGAGCTTCTGACTCTGGCTTACGCCCTGGAGAAAAAGAGCGAGCATCCGCTGGCGGGAGCCATCCTGGAGACGGGACGGGAGCGCGGCGTGAAGGATGAACTGGAAGTCGTTGATTTCCAGGCGGTTCCGGGCGGCGGCCTGACCGGAGAACTGGAGGGCAGCCGTCTGACCGGCGGCAATCTGAAATACATCAGCCAGACCGCAGAGGTGACAGAGGCTGTGCGCCGCCAGGCGGAAGCGCTGGCGGAGGAGGGCAAGACCCCGCTCTTCTTCGCAAAGGGTGGAAAACTTCTGGGCATTATCGCCGTGGCGGACGTCATCAAGGAAGACAGCCCGCAGGCAGTGCGCGAGCTCCAGAACATGGGCATCCACGTAGTGATGCTCACCGGCGACAACGAGAGAACCGCCAGAGCCATCGGCCGTCAGGCAGGCGTGGACGAGGTCATCGCCGGCGTGCTTCCGGAAGGCAAGGAAAGCGTCATCCGGGCCCTGAAGGAAAAGGGTAAGGTAGCCATGGTGGGCGACGGCATCAACGACGCCCCGGCCCTGACGAGAGCCGACATGGGAATCGCCATCGGAGCAGGAACCGATATCGCCATCGACGCGGCGGATGTGGTGCTGATGAAAAGCCGCTTAAGCGACGTGCCTGCGGCCATCCGCTTAAGCCGGGCGACCCTGCGGAACATCCACGAGAATCTCTTCTGGGCATTCTTTTACAATGTGATCGGGATCCCGCTGGCGGCGGGCGTCTGGATTCCGGTATTCGGCTGGCAGCTGAACCCCATGTTCGGCGCGGCGGCCATGAGCCTGTCCAGCTTCTGTGTGGTAACGAACGCCCTGCGCCTGAACTGGTTTAAGGTGCATGACGCGAGTAAGGATAAAAAAATCAAACAAAAATCAGAAAAGAAGGAGAAAACAGCTATGAAAAAAACAATGAAAATTGAAGGAATGATGTGCGGACACTGCGAGGCGAGAGTGAAGAAGGTCCTGGAGGCCCTTCCCCAGGTAGACGAGGCGGTGGTAAGCCACGAGCAGGGCACGGCGGTAGTGACCCTGAACACCGAGACAGCCGACGAGGTGCTCAAGAAGGCTGTGGAAGATCAGGATTACAAGGTAACCGGCATCGAATAAGAATACGACAGAAAATATAGAAAATGCGGAAGCGGCGGGATTCCCGGAAAGGGCCCGCCGCTTTGTGATATCATTTCTGCCGTTGGCACGTTTCCAGAATTATGATATGATAAAAACAACGGAAAGCTACGGCTCCATGTATCCGGAAAAGTGCTGCTGCCAGTCTGACAATAGAAACAGTTCAGACAGAAAAGAGGATTTTATGGCAAAAATGACAGTATACCACGGCGGTTATATGCCGATTGAACATCCGCAAATCCGTATTGGAAGAAATACAAAAGATTTTGGCCCGGGATTTTACTGCACAATTATAAAAGAACAGGCGGAGCGGTGGGCGAAGCGGTACGACAGAAAAATAGTATCTGTTTATGAAGTGCGGCTGAATTCGGGGCTGAAGATAAAAGAGTTTAAAGAGATGACAGATGAGTGGCTGGATTTTATCATTGCCTGCCGCAGTGGAAAGCCGCATACCTATGATATTGTGATCGGAGCAATGGCAAATGATCAGATTTATAATTATATCGCTGATTATATAGACGGAGCCATTACGAGAGAGCAGTTCTGGGTGCTGGCAAAATTTAAATATCCGACGCACCAGATCAATTTTTGCACAGAGGAAGCGTTGAAATGCCTGGAATACCGGGGCTATGAAGAGGTGAAGCAATGAACGAGAATTGTGGAAGAGAAAATCCCAAAGACAACGACCTGTTTTTTACATGCAGTCTGATTGATTATATTGCAAGAAAGACAAAGAATACCCGAAAAGACGTAGTAAACGCCCTTGGAAAGGAACGCCTGGAAAAAATTTATGAGCTGGCGGACGTCTACCACAGCGACAATATCGACCGCGTCAGTGATGACTTTATCCGGGAAGCGTCCATCAGAAATGGCAGCTTTGACAACGTAAAGGACTGCAGATATGCGATCCCCTCTCACTGGGATATTGGAAAGGTCTATAAGAGGCTGATTAAAGGGGCGGCCGAAGAAGAGAGAACAGGAATCATAGACGCTCTGCTGAAGGTTTACAATTCCTTTATCAGCGACAAGATAGATGATTATAACAGCAGCATGTATTATGAAAATCCCTCCTATTTATTGGAGTGCTATCTGGAAAACAAGGTGCTTTGACGTAAAGTCAGAGCCGGGAGACTGGAGACAGGGAGGACGCTTATGAAATTCGACGAGAGCAGATTAAAATGGACCAGGAAGCCAGCGGACTGCGTCGTGTCCGCCGGAAAAATTGAAATCACGACGAAGCCCTATACGGATTTGTGGCAGAGAACCTACTATCATTTCAGAAATGACAACGCGCCCGTCCTGCAGATGGAGACGGAGGAAGCATATTTTTCCTTTACGGTGAAGACGGAATTTGAAAGCAGGCACAGATTTGACCAGTGTGGAATCGTGATGTACCTGGACAGCGAAAACTGGCTGAAGGCGTCGATCGAATACGAAAACGAAAGCTTCCAGCATCTCGGAAGCGTCGTCACGAACCAGGGATATTCAGACTGGGCGACGACAGAAATCAGCGCTTCCGTGAAATCCATGTGGTACAGGCTGAGCCGCCGGGAGGACGACTACTGCATAGAATGCTCGGAGGACGGCGCCGTCTTTAAGCAGATGCGGATCTGCCATATGTGGAAGGGCGGCGGAAAGATTTCCTTTGGCATCTACGCCTGCAGTCCCGAAGAATCTTCCTTCAAGGCGGTATTTACCAATATGGAGCTGACGGAATGCAGATGGGCGGCCCACGACGGGCAGCAGCCGGACTGAGAGAAAAAGCTGGCTGCAGAGATTGCAAAGTGGTGCCTGAGCTGATTCTTTATCAGCTAGGGAATCGACGAGAGGATAAGGAGGAAAGGATGGTTATGGACGCAGATACGCTTTTGTTTTTTGAACAGCAGCCAGCGGCGCTGCCATTATATGAAGCTTTTCATGACGCCGTATTAAAACGGCATCCCGACGCCAGAATAAAAATTCAGAAGACGCAGATATCCTTTTCAAACCGCTATATCTTTGCCTGCGCTTCTTTCCTGCGCGTGAAGAAAAAGAAGGAGCTTCCAGATCCGTATCTGGTAATTACGCTGGGACTTTCGTATCCGCTGGAGTCGCCCCGCGCGGCAGCCAAGACGGAGCCTTATCCCGGACGGTGGACAACCCATATTGTTATCGGAAGCGAAGAAGAGGTGGATGAGGAGCTGCTTGGCTGGACGGAGGAAGCGTACTGCTTCGCGGGGAGAAAATAAATTCAAAAAATAAGTTCAAAAATAGAAAAATAAAATAGCTGGGCAGACAGAGGTGCGGACATATGAAAAAAAAATAAGCGCAGCGCTGCCTTTTCTCATAATGCCAATACTTATACCTGTCTACAGAATTTTAGACAGTCTCATTCTGGTAAATATATTTGGATGCGGCTGCGTGCCTTCCACACAGACCAATACGCTGAACATTCCTTTTAATGCTAATGACCTGAGAATGGCAGTGTTTTTGGTTATGACAATCGGCCTGTTTATCTGGAGTCTTGCTGCTTCTAAAGCATTTCAGAAAAAGGCAGCGAAGCTTTTGTATGGTTTCTCGGTTTTGTTCTGGAATGTAACATTAACTGTGTGGGCTGTAAAAACATTTATGTGGGAGTAAGAAATAAGAGGGCTGAAAATTTTTTGCAGGAAGACGCCCCATATCCCCTGGAGGAAAAATAAAATTATGGCGAAAGAAATTCAACCGAAGGACACGACAAGGGCTGCGGCCTATGAACTCTGGATGAAGGCGCCGAATCCAATGGTAACCTTTTTCAAGACCCTGGATGTGACAAATCTGATAAAAGTCAGCAGAAGAAAGCACATGAAATTTAATATGCTCATGGATTACTGCATTGGCAGGGCCGCCGCAGGCATCAGGGAATTTTATACGCTTCCGGTCGGGGAAAAGCTCATGCAGTACGATACGCTCGCGGTCAATACGATTGTGAAAAATAAAGACGGTGAGGTCAGCTCCTGCGATATTCTGTTTGTGGATGATCTGGGCGAATATAACAGGCAGTATTTAAAATACACTTCCCGGACAGCCAGAACCTGCCGGGATCGGGATCTGTCGGAGAACAGCATGGTCATAGGCACGTCGGCGATTATCAATACAGAGATTGACGGAGCCGTCGGGATGAACAGCGGCATTTTCAATAATCCCTTTATCATCTGGGGCAGATACAAAAAGAAATGGTTCCGGTATTATCTGACGATTTCCTTCCAGTTCCATCACACGCAGATGGACGGCGCCCATGCGGGCAGATTCCTGGAGAATCTGCAGAGGGAAGTGAACGGTTTAAAATAGACAGAACCTTATTTCTTGTGTGGGCAAAGACTAGCTAGGGGGTGTAAGCATGTTTTTTTATAATGAAGATGCGGAAATAAATTCAGATAGGTTGAATGTTTTGTACGATCTTATAAATAATTGGGAAGATGAAGTTGTCGAGTTTAAAGAAGCGGAAAATGATTATGATAAAGATAAAATAGGAAAATATTTTTCTGCGATCAGTAATGAGGCAAATTTAAAAGGAGTTCAATTTGGATGGCTGATATTTGGTGTCAAAAATAAAACAAGAGAAATTGTCGGAAGTAATTATCGAAGCACCAAGGGGCTGGCGGCATTAAAGCAGGAAATATCAACCGGAACTACAGGCGGGATTTCCTTTATTGATATCATAGAAATTTTTCCAATAGTTGGAGGAGAACGGAAACGAGTGATTATGTTTCAAATTCCAGCAGCAGCAACGGCGATTCCGACAGGATGGCATAATCATTTTTACGGAAGAAACGGAGAATCCCTGGGAGCTCTTTCTGTGGAAGAGTTGGATCGAATACGCGGACAGGAAAAAAAGGATTGGTCAAAGCAGCTGATAGAAAACGCAGCGATAGAGTATTTGGATAAGAAAGCGCTGAAATTAGCCAGAGAAAAATATAAAGAAAAAATGAACCGTCCATATATTTCCGAAGAGATAAACGGGATGACGGATGAAGAATTTTTGACAAAATTAAAATTAATGAGAGACGGGAAGCTTACCAATGCAGCAATGCTTTTATTGGGAAAAGAAGATTTTGATTACTTTTTTGCTTCTGCTCCGGAGGCTTCCTGGAGAGTATATAATTCTAAAAATGATATTCAGGATTACGAAATATTTAAAATACCGTTTATTACATTGAGTGACAGAATTTTTGCGAAAATACGAAATTTAACATATCGATATATGCCGGATCAGCTCACGCTATTCCCAACAGAAACAAAACAATATGATATGTGGCTGTTGAGGGAGCTTATGAATAATTGTATTGCCCATTCGGAGTATACCATCGGAGGAAGAATTTATTTAAATGAGTTTGAAGATCATATTATTTTAACAAATCCGGGAACATTTTTGCCTGGGAGCATAGAACCTGTACTGAAAGCAAGTTATAATCCGCCTTTTTACAGAAATCAGCTTTTAGCAGAAGCAATGGTAAAATTAAACATGATTGATACCCAGGCAATGGGAATTCGAAGGGTCTTTCGAATTCAGCAGGAAAAATATTTTCCGCTTCCGGATTATAAATTGGATATTAAAAATCAGGTGGGAGTTGTAGTGTATGGGAAAGTATTAGATGAAAATTATACGCAGGTTCTGTTTAGGAACCCGGATTTTGACTTATCAACCGTTTATTTAATTGATCGTGTACAAAAGCACGAGACTATCTCGAAGGAAGCAGTTAAATATTTGAGAAAGTTAGGAGTAATCGAAGGAAAACTCCCTAATATTTATATCACAGCTGCCCTTGCCTCCAATACGGAAGAAAAGGCACGATATGTAAAAAATAAGGGGTTTGACGATGAGGCTTATAAAAAGTGGATTATTAGTTACTTAAAACAGTATAAAAAGGGAAAAAAGAAAGACTTTCTGGTTTTACTCCAGGATAAATTGCCTGATACCATGGATGATAAGCAAAAATTATATAAAGTGCAGAATTTACTGCAGTCTTTAAGAAAAGAGAACATACTCGTTTTGGATTCTGATAATTTTAGAACGGCTAATTGGGTACTGAAAGAATCTAATTAAATATAAAAGAAACCAGAAGATTTAATTAGATTTTTATTAGATTCTAATTGAGAGAGTCCAGTAAACTGGGGATCTGAAATCTAATAAGAAAATTAGGTAAAAATAGAAATGGAATAATTTAGTATGAAACTGCTCTTAACAGCCATCAACGCAAAATACATCCACTCCAACCTGGCGGTGTACAGCCTGCGGACCTCCGCCCTCGCTGCCCCGGCTTTCCCCCTGCCCGTCGAGATTGCCCTGGCGGAATTCACCATCAACCACCGCACGGAGGACATCCTGCGGGAAATCTATCTGCGAAAGCCGGACGTCCTGTTATTTTCCTGCTATATCTGGAATATCGTATATGTGAGGGAACTGGCGGAGAACTGCCGGAAGATCATGCCGGAGGTTCCCATCTGGCTGGGCGGCCCGGAGGTTTCTTACGACGCGGAAGCCTTTCTGCGGGAAAATCCGGCGGTGGACGGGATTCTCTGCGGGGAAGGCGAGGAGACCTTTTGCAGGCTGGCGGAGTATTACGGGCAGCTGGCGGAATATAGCGGGCAGTATGGGAGAGACGCTGGAAGGTACGGAAGGCACGATTGCCAGCGCTCTGGACAGCGCCCCGGACAGGGACAGGCAGGCGCGGCCCGCCTTAAGGAAATCCCAGGGCTTGTGTACCGGGAACCTGCCCGGATCCGGGAAGAGCCGGGGCAGCCGGAAAGAGAAAGAAGCATCCAGGTGAATCCGCCTGCCCCGCTTCCGGACCTGGACGCCCTTCCGTTTTCGTACTCGGATCTGGCGGACTTTGAAAACCGCATTATCTACTATGAGTCCAGCCGGGGCTGCCCCTTCTCCTGCAGCTACTGCCTCTCCTCTATCGAAAAGAGCGTCCGCTTCCGAAATCCGGAGACGGTCTGCCGGGAGCTTCAGTTTTTCCTGGACCGACGGGTGCCCCAGGTGAAATTTGTGGATCGGACCTTCAACTGCCGCAAAAGCCATGCCATGGCGATTTGGACTTATATCCTGGAGCATGACAATGGGATTACGAACTTCCATTTTGAGATCGAGGCGGAGCTTCTCTGCGAGGAAGAGCTGGAGCTTCTCTCCCGCATGCGCCCGGGGCTGGTGCAACTGGAGATCGGCGTACAGTCCGCGAATCCGAAGACCCTGGCCGCGGTGCGCCGGAGTACGGACCTTGACAGGCTCCGGGAAACCGTACTGCGGATCCGGCGGGGGCGGAATATCCACCAGCATCTCGATCTGATTGCCGGCCTGCCTTTTGAAGATTACGAGAGCTTCGGGCGCTCCTTTGACCGGGTCTTTGCCATGGAGCCGGAGCAACTGCAGCTGGGCTTCTTAAAGGTGCTGAAGGGCGCGGCCATGTATGGGGACGCGGCCCGGTACGGGATCGTGTATAAAAGCCAGCCGCCCTACGAGGTCTTAAGCACGCCGTGGCTTTCCTTTTCCGATCTTTTGCGGCTCAAGGCGATTGAAGAAATGGTGGAAATCTATTATAATAGTCATCAATTCGGAAGGACGCTGGAACGCCTGGTTCCGGCCTTCCCGTCGCCTTTTGCGTTTTTTGAGGAGCTGGCGCGGTATTATGAGGGGCGCCAGGAGGGACAGAAATCCTCCCGGGCGCGGAAATACGAGCTTCTGCTGGATTTCGCGGCGGAGCGGTTCCCGAAGGAGGAGGCCTGGTACCGGGAGCTTCTGACCATCGATTATTACCTGCGGGAGCGGGCGAAGGCGCGGCCTTCCTTCGCGCCGGATCAGAGCCGGTACCGGGAGGAGCTTCGCAAGCTCCTAAAAGAGCTTCCCAGGCAGGTGCATGTGGAGGCGGTGAGCGCCGGGACGGCGAAGGCCCTGAAAGGAGCGCCAGGCGGCGCGGCAGCAGAGCCGGACGGCGAAGCCGAAGCAGCCTTCCTGGTATTTGATTATGAGAAGCGGGATCCGCTGACCGGAGACGCCCTCCTTACAAAGGTTTCGCTGGAATCCGGGGCGGAACCGGCAGGACACGATACAGAAGAGGTGAGAAAAAAGTGACGGACAGCTATATCGCCCTGGATCTGGAGACGACGGGCCTAAGCCCGGCGGAGGACAGGATCCTCGAGATCGGGGCAGTCAAGGTGATAGACGGAGAAATCCGGGAGACCTATGGGACGCTTCTGAATCCGGGCCTTCGGATCAGTCCCAGGATCCAGGAGCTTACGGGAATTACAGACGAGATGGCCGCAGGCGGGAAGGATACCCGGACGGCGGTGGCGGAGCTGGTGGAGTTCTGCGGGGATCTGCCGCTTCTGGGCCACAATATCCTTTTTGACTACAGCTTTGTGAAGAAAAACGCGGTAAATTTTGATCTGGCCTTTGAAAAGGCGGGCATCGATACCCTGAAGCTTGCCCGGGCGCTGCTGCCGGACGTGGAGCATAAGAGCCTGACGGCGCTCTGCTGCCATTTCGGCATTTCCCAGGAGCGGGCCCACCGGGCGGTGGACGACGCCTGCGCGGCCATGGAGCTGTACCGGCGGCTTGTCCGGGAATTTCCGGAGAGCCCGCAGGAGCTCTTCGAGCCTAAGCCCCTGGTCTATAAGGCCAAAAAGCAGGGGCCGATGACGCCGGCGCAAAAAGGATACTTGAATGATCTGATAAAATATCATAAAATAGCGTTAGATGTGTCCATAGACACTCTGACGAAAAACGAAGCGTCAAGGTTAATCGATAAAATCATTTCCACATATGGGAGGATCGTAAGATGAATTTTTATGACAAGAAATCAAGAAAGATTATTTCCACAGTTATCATTGTGATTCTGGTGATCGCGATGGTGGTGCCGATGCTGAGCTACGCGCTTTCTTAAAAGACAGGGCGCGGACAGGATTGGACAGACGGCGGCCGGCAGAAGTGAAAAAGACCGGCTTTGTCGGGAAAAGAGGAGAATATTTATGAAAAAAATGACCTGGCTGGCAGCCCTGGCGCTGGGGCTTGCATTTACGGCGGGCGGTACGCAGGCGCAGGCGGCGGATGCTGCTTCGAATTCCGTGATTCACACGGGAGTCTACATCGACGGGATCGATGTGTCCGGCCTGACAGCGGCCGAAGCCCGGGAAGAGCTGGAAGCCTATGTAGAAGAGATGGGCGCGGAGACGCTGACCCTGAAGATCGGGGATCACCAGCTGCAGCCGACGCTTTCTGAGCTGGGGCTGGAATGTACGAATCTGGATGTGACGGAAGAGGCGGTTCAGCTCGGCAAGGTGGGGAATATCATCCAGCGCTATAAGGACCGCAAGGATCTGGAGCATGAGAATAAGAATTACCAGCTGGAGTGGACGCTGGATCCGGCTCTGGTCTCCGAATATGTGGCCAATGAGTGTACCCAGTTTGATCAGGAGGCGGTGGACGCGGGCCTCGAAAAAAATGGGAACAGCTTTACCTATGTGCCGGGAACGGCAGGCGTTCTGCTGGACACAGACGGAGCAGAGGCGGCTATTATCAATTATATTGAAAATGAATGGGATTACACGGAGGGAAGCGTGGAGCTTCCGGCAGCCATCGACGAGCCCCGGGGCAGCGAGGAGGAGCTGAGCAGTATACAGGATAACCTGGGCACCTTTACCACCAGCTACAAGACCTCCAGCAGTAGCCGTTCCGCGAATATCGCGAGGGGAGCGGAGCTGATTGACGGCACCATTCTGTACCCGGGCGATACCTTTTCCGCTTACGAGGCGGTCAGCCCCTTTACCTCGGCGAACGGCTATTATATGGCGGGATCTTATCTGAACGGGGAGACGGTGGACAGCATGGGCGGAGGCATCTGTCAGGTATCCACGACCCTTTACAACGCGGTGATCCGCGCGGAGCTGGAGATTGTGGAGCGCTCCGGCCATTCCATGCCGGTATCCTACGTGGACCCGGCGGACGACGCGGCTATCGCGGGCACCTATAAGGACCTGAAATTTACAAACAATCTGGATACTCCGATCTATATCGAGGCTTATACGTCAAATAAGACAGTGACTTTTTCGATTTACGGCGAGGAGACGAGGCCTGCGAACCGGACGCTGAAATTCACCAGCACCACAGTCAGCACCACGCCTGCGCCCACGCAGATCGTTGCGGACGCCGGGCAGCCCATAGGTTATATCGTGGTGAAGAACGGCCGGACCGGCCTGGTGGCGGAGCTCTACAAGCATGTCTATGTGGACGGCGTGGAGCAGGATGTGATCCGGGAGAATAAGACGACCTATCAGATGTTCCCACGGACGATCACCGTAGGCGTGGCGGGGGATCCAGAGCTTTCCAATGAGCTGCAGGCGGCTGTGGCCACCCAGGACGAGGCGCAGGTCAACGCGACCCTTGCCTCCTGTCTCGCCCGGATGCAGTAAGCGGCACAGACGGGAGCGTAAAAACAATGAAGGTTGGAAAGATATCAGAGACTGTTTTGAAGAGAAGCATTTTCAAACAGATTCATACAAAGCGGGACGAGGTGCTTCTGGGGGCCGGCGTGGGCGAGGACTGCGCGGCCGTGAAGCTCGCGCCCGGCGAGATTTTTGTGATTTCCACAGACCCGATCACGGGAACCGTGAAGGATGTGGGAATGCTGGCGATTCAGATTACGGCCAATGATCTGGCCAGCAGCGGGGCGGAGCCGGTGGGCGTCATGCTGACAGTGCTTCTGCCGGAGGAGATTGAGGAAGCGGATATCCGGAAGATGATGGAGCAGGTGGAGGAAGCCTGTTCCCGTTTCCATATTCAGGTCATGGGCGGCCACACGGAGGTCACGCGGGCGGTGAACCAGCCTGTGATCAGCGTCACGGGCGTGGGCAAGGTCCGGGAGGACCGGCTGGTGTCGACGGCAGGCGCGAAGCCGGGCCAGGATATTCTGGTGACCAAGTGGATTGGCATCGAAGGCACGTCGATTATCGCGAAGGAAAAGGAGCGGGAGCTGCGGCAGCGCTTTTCAGAGGCCTTCGTGGAGACGGCCAAGGGCTTCGATCAGTACCTGTCGGTGGTGCCGGAGTCGCAGATTGCCGTAGAGCACGGGGTCAGCGCCATGCATGACGTGACCGAGGGCGGCATCTACGGAGCGCTCTGGGAGGTGGCAGAGGCTTCCGGCATCGGACTGGAGATCGACTTAAAGGCCATCCCGCTCCGCCAGGAGACCGTGGAGGTCTGCGAATATTTTGAGCTGAATCCCTATTATCTGATTTCCAGCGGCTGTATGCTGATGGCCGCGGACCGGGGCCACGACCTGGCCCGGAAACTTACGGCGGCGGGGATTCCGGCGGCCGTCATCGGAAAGGCCACGGACGGGAAGGCCCGCCGGATCTGGAACGGCGGCGAAGAAAGCTACCTGGAGAGGCCGAAGACGGATGAGCTGTACAAGATCTATGCAGGCGCCAAATGAGGCGCGAAAGCTGCAGACTATAAAAGAAATACAAGAACAGATGGGAGGATATGGTTGTGAGAGAAAAGATACTGACATTTATCGAGAACAACAGCCGCATTGAGCTGAAGGACCTGGCTGTGATGCTGGGATCCAGCGAGACAGAGGTGGCCAACGAGATCGCGGATATGGAAAAGGAAGGCATTATCTGCGGGTATCACACGCTGATTGACTGGGATAAGACCAGCGAGGAGAAGGTGACGGCCCTCATCGAGGTGAAGGTGACGCCCCAGAGGGGCCTGGGCTTCGACAAGGTGGCGGAGCGTATCTACAACTATCCGGAGGTGACCAGCGTGTACCTGATCTCCGGCGGCTTCGATTTCCTGGTGATGCTGGAGGGAAAGACCATGCGGGACGTGGCGCAGTTTGTGTCCGATAAGCTGTCTCCGCTGGATTCGGTGCTGAGCACTGCCACACATTTCATATTGAAAAAATATAAGGATCATGGTTCTATAATGGCACATGAGTCCAAAGACGAAAGGATGCTGATGACGCTGTGAGAAATCCATTATCTGATAAGGTTGTCGCGATACAGCCCTCCGGCATCCGCAAGTTTTTCGACATCGTGAGCGAGATGCCGGACGCCATTTCCCTGGGCGTGGGCGAGCCGGACTTCGATACGCCCTGGCACATCCGCGACGAGGGCATCTACGCCCTGGAAAAGGGACGTACCTTTTACACCTCCAACGCAGGCTTAAAGGAGCTGCGGGAGGAGATTGTCCGCTATCTGGAGCGGCGCATCCATACCAGCTACAATCCGGTGGACGAGGTC
Source organism: uncultured Merdimonas sp. (assembly GCA_944383645.1). Lineage (GTDB taxonomy): Bacteria > Bacillota > Clostridia > Lachnospirales > Lachnospiraceae > Laedolimicola. Next base: position 1,566 of record CALWQJ010000013.1, on the reverse strand, counting down.
CTGATCACCGTGGGCGGCAGCGAGGGCATCGACATGGCCTTCCGCGCCATGCTGAATCCCGGAGACGAGGTGCTGATTCCCCAGCCCAGCTACGTGTCCTACGAGCCCTGCGCGGTTCTGGCGGACGGCGTGCCGGTGATCATCGAGCTGAAGGCGGAAAATGACTTCCGTCTGACGAAGCAGGAGCTTCTTTCTGCCATCACGGACAAGACGAAGATCCTGGTCCTTCCCTTCCCGAACAATCCCACGGGAGCCATCATGGAAAAGAAGGATCTGGAGGAGATCGCCGAGGTCTGTATTGAAAAAGACATTTATGTGCTTTCGGATGAGATTTATTCTGAGCTGAGCTACAAGGGCGATCACGTGTCCATCGCGAGCCTGCCGGGCATGCGGGAGCGCACGATCCTGATCAACGGCTTTTCCAAGGCCTACGCCATGACAGGCTGGCGCTTAGGCTACGCCTGCGGACCGGCGGAGATCATCGGCCAGATGACGAAGATCCACCAGTACGCCATCATGTGCGCGCCGACGAACAGCCAGTACGCGGCTGTGGACGCCCTGCGAAACGGCGACGCCGACGTGGCCATGATGCGGGAGTCCTACGATCAGAGAAGGCGCTTTCTGATGAACGCCTTCCGGGAGATGGGCCTGTCCTGCTTCGAGCCCTACGGAGCCTTTTATACCTTCCCCTGCATTAAGGAATTCGGCATGACCTCCGATGAGTTCGCCACCCGTTTCCTGGAGGAGGAGAAGGTGGCGGTAGTGCCGGGCACAGCCTTTGGAGCCTGCGGCGAAGGGTTTCTGCGGATTTCCTACGCCTATTCCCTGGAGCAGCTCAAAGAGGCCCTGGGACGCCTTGGCCATTTTGTGGCGCGGCTGCGGGCCGAAAAGGGAGCGAGGTAATGGCGCTTAATATCGTGCTGCTGGAGCCGGAGATCCCGGCGAACACTGGAAATATCGGCCGGACCTGCGTGGCTGTGGGAGCGCGCCTGCACCTGATCGAGCCCCTGGGCTTCCGCCTCAGTGAAAAGGATTTGAAGCGGGCGGGGATGGATTACTGGCCCCAGCTTGATGTGACGACCTATACGAATTATGAGGATTTTCTGCGCCGGAATCCCGGAGCGAAGCCCTGGATGGCGACCACCAAGGGGCAGAAGCTCTATACGGAGGCGGCGTTTGAGCCGGACTGTTATCTCATGTTCGGCAAGGAGAGCGCGGGGATTCCGGAGGAGCTTCTGCTGGAACATAAGGAGCGGGCCATCCGGATTCCCATGATAGGCGGGACGCGATCTTTAAATCTGTCCAATTCTGTGGCGATCGTGCTTTACGAGGCGCTGCGCCAGAACGGTTTTCCGGGCATGAAGCTGGAGGGGCATCTGACAAAATACGACTGGAATTAGAAAGAAAGAGAAAAAGGCGGCTGCGGGCTGCGGTTAGGGCAGCCGGCGGCCGCCTTTCTTAAAACGGGAAACAGCAGGAGAGATCATGAAAAAGACACAGAGCTTTAAGAGGATGAGGAGGATAAGAAGAATTCTGATACTGGCACTTGCGGCAGCGCTTGGGCTT
>CALWQJ010000012.1 GCA_944383645.1 uncultured Merdimonas sp. | reverse complement strand
TTCCTGCCTGTGGAAGACAGCAATTCATGCCTTGAGTTTCGCGGCAAATTAGAGTATACTTGAACTACTATGAACAGAAAAGCATATCAGACACTTGAATTTTATAAAATTACGGAAAAACTGGCGCAGCACGCCGCCAGCGCCGGAGGAAAGGCCCTCTGCCTGGCCCTGGAGCCCATGCGGGATATCGGCAGGATCCGCGCGGCCCAGGAGGAGACTGCGGACGCTCTAAGCCGCGTATACCGAAGAGGCGGCCTCTATCTGGCCGGCACGAAGGACGTGCGCGCTTCCCTGAAGCGCCTGGAGATCGGAAGCTCCTTAAATATCCCGGAGCTTCTCGACATCTGTACTCTCCTGGAGACGGCCGGGAAGGCGAAGCAGTACGCGCGGCAGAACGACGGACGGGAGGCAGAGCCGGATTCCCTGGATCCCCTCTTTTCCGCCCTGGAGCCCTGCGCTCCCCTCTCCCAGGAGATCCGCCGCTGCATTCTTTCCGAGGAAGAGATAAGCGACGACGCAAGCCCTGCCCTCCGCAGCGTGCGCCGTTCCATCCGCTCGGCCAACGACCGGATCCATTCCACCCTTTCCGGCATGGTGAACGGCTCTGCCAGAGCGTACCTGCAGGACGCCGTCATCACCCAGAGAAACGGACGCTACTGCATCCCGGTCAAGGCGGAATACCGCAGCCAGGTGCCGGGCATGATCCACGATCAGTCCTCCACCGGCTCTACGCTTTTTGTGGAGCCCATGGCCGTGGTGCGCCTGAACAACGACTTAAAGGAGCTTTATTTAAAGGAACAGGAGGAAATCGAGCACGTTCTGGAGACCTTGAGCGGCGAGGCGGCTTCCTGCACGGAGGCCCTGGCCCAGGACTACGAGCTTCTGACCACGCTGGATTTCATTTTCGCCAAAGCAGGCCTTGCGAAGGAGATGAAGGCCACCTGCCCGGAATTCGATGAAAAGCGGCAGATTCTGATCAAGGAAGGACGCCACCCTCTGCTGGATCCGGCGAAGGTCGTCCCTGTGACCATCCGTCTCGGGGAAGAGTACGATCTGCTGATTGTGACCGGCCCCAACACCGGAGGAAAGACGGTTTCCTTAAAGACCACGGGACTTCTGACCCTGATGGGTCAGGCGGGACTCCACATCCCGGCCGCCCAGAATTCCCGGCTGGCCGTCTTCGACGAGGTCTACGCGGACATCGGGGACGAGCAGAGCATCGAGCAGTCCTTAAGTACCTTTTCTTCGCATATGACGAATATCATCCGCATCCTGAAGGAGGCTTCCCTGAATTCCCTGGTGCTCTTCGACGAGCTCTGCGCGGGAACCGACCCGACGGAGGGCGCGGCCCTGGCCATCGCCATCCTCTCCCATCTGCACAAGATGGGGATCCGGACCATGGCGACCACCCACTACAGCGAGCTGAAGGTCTTCGCCCTTTCCACCGCCGGCGTGGAGAACGCCTGCTGCGAATTCGACGTGGAGACCCTAAGCCCCACCTACCGGCTGCTCATCGGCATCCCCGGCAAGAGCAACGCCTTCGCCATCTCCGCGAAGCTGGGCCTTCCCGGCTTCCTCATCGAGGACGCCCGCGGCCACCTGAGCGAACAGAGCGAAAGCTTCGAGGATCTGCTGGCGGATCTGGAGACCAGCCGCCGCACCATCGAACAGGAACAGGAGGAGATCCGGGAGCACAAGGAGGAGATCCGTTCCCTCCGGGAGGCTCTGGAGCGCAGGCAGGAAAAGCTGGAGGCGCAGAAAGAACGGATCTTGCGCGACGCCAACGAGCAGGCCCGCAAAATCCTCCAGGAAGCCAAGGACTACGCCGACCAGACCATGAAGGATTTCCACAAATTCGGAAAGGCCGGCATCTCCGCCAGCGAGATGGAGGCGGAGCGCGCCCGCCTGCGGGAGCGCATCCGAAAAACCGAGAAACCGCTGGCCGAACCGAAGGACAGGAAGCCAAAGAAGGCGCTGAAGCCCTCGGATCTGCACCTTGGCGACACCGTGCGGGTCTTAAGCCTGAATCTGGAGGGAACCGTAAGCTCCCTGCCCGACGCCCGCGGAAACCTCTTCGTGCAGATGGGCATCTTACGCTCCCAGGTGAAGCTGTCGGATCTGGAGCTTGTGGAGGAGGCCGTCATCACCTCGAAGCAGTTCCAGAAAACCAGCGCGGGCAAAATCAAAATGGGCAAATCCGCCAGCGTCAGCACAGAGATCAATCTCATCGGCATGACGGTGGACGAAGCCCTGGCCCATCTGGACAAATATCTGGACGACGCCTACCTGGCCCACCTCCCCTCCGTGCGCATCGTACACGGCAAGGGAACCGGGGCCCTGCGGAAAGCCGTCCAGGGCATGCTCAAAAGGAACAAATACGTGAAATCCTACCGCCTGGGAGAATTTGGCGAAGGGGACGCCGGAGTCACCATCGCCTCCCTGAAGCAGGACTGACGCGGGCGGGATGAAAGCAGACAGGAGTGAATCGATATGGCAGCAAAACAGAAAATCCTGATCGTCGACGACGACGCGAATATCGCAGAGCTGATTTCTCTGTACCTGACAAAGGAATGCTATGAAACCATGATTGTAAACGACGGGGAGGAGGCTCTCTCCGTCTTCAAAACCTTCCAGCCCAACCTGATTCTGCTGGATCTGATGCTTCCGGGCATCGACGGCTACCAGGTGTGCCGGGAGATCCGTTCCAAGGCCTCCACGCCCATCATCATGCTCTCCGCCAAGGGCGAGGTGTTCGACAAGGTGCTGGGGCTGGAGCTGGGCGCCGACGACTATATCATCAAGCCCTTTGACTCCAAGGAGCTGGTGGCCCGGGTGAAGGCTGTGCTGCGGCGCTATCAGCCCGCCAGACAGGAGGAGCCGAAATCCTCCGCCAAGATCGTGGAATACCCGGATCTTGTCATCAACCAGACCAACTACTCCGTGCTGTACCAGGGGCACCCCGTGGACATGCCGCCCAAGGAGCTGGAGCTTCTGTATTTCCTGGCCTCTTCTCCCAACCAGGTGTTTACAAGAGAACAGCTCCTCGACCATATCTGGGGCTATGAGTACATCGGCGACACCCGCACGGTAGACGTACATATCAAGCGTCTGCGCGAGAAGATCAAGGACCACCCCTCCTGGAGCCTGTCCACGGTCTGGGGCATCGGCTACAAATTCGAGGTCAAAGGATAGGAAACCATGAGACATTCCCTTTATCTGAAATTTATCCTGGCCTACCTGGTCTTCGGTCTTTTGGGCTTTCTGGTGGTCGCCACCTTCAGCTCCCGGATGACGCTGCGCTATCTGACGGAGCAGAGAGCCGAAAGCCTGTACCGGGAGGCCAATTATATTTCCGCCAATTTTGTGCGGAGCTACTACTCAGACAGTCCCGACGCCCCGTCGCTTGCGACTGTCTATTCCCATTTTCAGGCTCTGGACACCTACCTGAACGCTTCCATCTGGCTGCTGAACGCGGACGGGACCCTGCTGGTCAATTCCGAGGGGAGCTATTCGGAGGAATCCAACACGGTCATCGAGGAATTTGACCCGACGGATATGGGCAGCAGCTACTATATGATCAGCGATTTCTACGGCCTGTTCCGGGAGGAGACCCTCACCGTGGCCGCTCCCATCACCTACAATTTCCGTCCCAGGGGCTACGTGCTGATCCACCTTCCCATGTCCATCCTGAACGCGGAGCGGGACGGGCTTCTGAACGCGACCTACCTGACCCTGATTTTGATTTTCACCCTGTCCCTGATGATCCTGGTGGCCTTCACCTTCACAGTCTACCGGCCTTTAAAGAAAATCACGGAGGCCGCCCGCCAGTACGCTCAGGGCAATTTCAAATACCAGCCGGAGATCTACGGGGAGGACGAGATCGGCCAGCTGGCCGCCACCCTGAACTACATGGCCCACGAGCTGGACGAGACGGACGAGTACCAGAAAAAATTCGTGGCGAACATCTCCCACGATTTCCGCTCGCCCCTGACCTCCATCAAGGGCTACGTGGAAGCCATGCTGGACGGGACCATCCCGCCGGAAATGCAGGAAAAATACCTGAATATCGTGCTGATGGAGACGGAGCGGCTGAACAAACTCACCAGCGGCCTTCTGACCTTAAATTCCTTTGACACCAAGAAGAACCGCCTGGACATCACCGATTTCGACATCAATACGGTCATCAAAAACACCGTCTCCTCCTTCGAGGGCCAGTGCCGGGACCGCCATATCTCCATCGAACTCCTCTTCGACGCGAAGGAGCAGTTCGTCTCCGCGGATATGGGAAAAATCCAGCAGGTCCTGTACAACCTTCTGGACAACGCCATCAAGTTCAGCCCCAACGATTCCCAGATCACCATCGAGACGACCCTGCGGCACGAGAAGGTCTTCATCTCCGTCAAGGATCAGGGCGTAGGCATCCCCAGGGACAGCATGAAAAAAATCTGGGAACGCTTCTACAAGACCGACGCCTCCCGGGGAAAGGACAAAAAGGGGACCGGCCTGGGACTCTCTATCGTAAAAGAAATCATCACCTCCCACGGGGAGCATATCAACGCCATCTCCACCGAGGGCGTAGGGACAGAGTTTATCTTTACCCTGCCCCATGTGCATGAGGAATAGACGCGGTCGCTGAAAGGTACCTTATTCCTCGAAATCGCCCATGGCCGCTCTCCTCAGTCCAGTTTCTGGCCGCTCTGAAGACTCAGAAGCCGGATACCGGAGGGCGTCCGAAAGACACGGCGGCAGAAAACCTGTATATCCTCCGGGCGCTCCTGGTTTTCATAGGAATTTACCAGATAATCTGCTTCCAGAAGGATCTGATGATCCATCCCTTCTACATGGGAATAGGTATGGTGATGGCCGACCAGCCAGGATACCCGGTCAATCACCGTGTTCTCATAGTTCAGCTGCCCAAGAAGCTTTTCCGCAAGCGGCGGACCTTCTTTTTCCTGTTCTTTTCCTCTGCAGTGCCCGTATTTTTCCATGCAGACCCGGATTCCAATGTCATGAACAATGGATGCCGTCTCCAGGATTTCCTGCGCAGCGGCGTCCAAGCCTTCCATTTTCCCTATCAGTCTGGCAAATCCCCATACCTTCAGAAAATGCTGGATCCTCTCCGGCGTCCCCTGATCGAATTCCATCATTGCCTCCAGAAGTCTTGTCTGCCTGTCCTCCCTCATCTCTTCAATCTGTTCCATTCTAAATACCTCCTCATGAAATTTTATTTACATCGGCAGCGTAAACGAAAACTTTGCACCGCGGCCGTGGTTTTCCGCGGTAATCGTCCCCTTATGGGCGGAAATGATAGTCTTGCAGATGGACAGGCCGATTCCCATGCCCTTGAAGGCTTCGCTGCTTCCGGCTCTGCTGTAGGCCGCTTCCCCGTCGAAGATCGAAGCGAGCCGTTCCGGTTCAATCCCTTTTCCATAATCAACGACGTCAAACCGCATATAATGTCCATCCGGCCAGACCTTTAATTCCACAGGCTCTGACGAGCCTGAATGGCGGGCCGCATTTTCCAGAAGATTGATGATAACCTGTTCGATCAGCGTAGCGTCCATGGGAATCATGTAAAAATCATCCGGTACCTCTACCTTTACCGAGACGCCGGGCAGCCTCTTTTTCAGCCTCGCCACAGCCTCTGCCACGACCTCCTCTACCGGCTCCTCCGTCTTGCTGACGCTTGCCGTATCCGCGTCGATGCGGGTCACGGTGAGGAGATTTTCCACCATATGGAGAAGCCAGTCCGCGTCCTCACGAATGCCGCCTACCAGCGCTTCCTGCTCTTCCTCAGAAAGTGCGGCTCTGTTTTCCAGATACGCGGAGCTGGAACCGATAATGGCCGTCAGCGGAGTGCGCAGATCGTGGGAAATAGCCCGCAGCAGATTGGCCCTCATCTTCTCCTTATCCGCTTCGAGAAGAAGGCGCTCCTGCTCCTGAAGCTGCCTGGCCTGGCTTTTCAGGTGCGTCGTGGTGGTGCTGGTGATAACAGAGACGCTTAAAAAGCCCAGAAAGGTCAGAGGATACCCGGCCAGAGTGAAATCCAGCGTCCCGTAGGGATAGGTAAATACTACATTTACGATAAACATGCTGCACACAGAGGCCAGAATGCCCGGCAGGTAGCCGCTGCTGTATCTGGCAATGAGCGCCACCGCCAGCACATAAATCATGGAAATATTATTGGAGCTGTCTGTGGCAAGATAAAACAGGTACGCGACCAGGGTCGCCAGCAGCAGCGTAAGAGCGGTGATAAGACAATTTTTTTTCATGTCAGTCTCCTATCCGGTAGTTTTGCTGCCTCTATTATACAAAGTCCCTCTCCGTTTTACAAGAAAGTAAGCCTTGCCCTCCCCTCTATTTTGATGTATGATGGTCAGGAATAGGAGAATACGATTATGAGCAAGCTTTCCGTACTGATCATTGAAGACGAAGAAAATATCTGCAATTTTATAAAAACCTCCCTGCGGCCCCAGGGTTATAAAATCACGACCGCCGCGACTGCAGCCGAGGGCCTGTCCATCGTAAACAGCGGCGGCTGCGATCTGGTGCTTCTGGATCTGGGACTGCCGGACGCCGACGGCCTGGAGATCATCCGCGAGGTGCGTTCCTGGTCGAGCCTTCCCATCATCGTGATTTCCGCCCGGACCAGGGAGCAGGATAAGGTGCACGCTCTGGACGCGGGAGCCGACGACTATATCACAAAACCCTTCGGCACAGCCGAACTGATGGCCCGCATCCGCACAGCCCTTCGGCACAGCAACCGGCTGGAGTCAGACTCAGAGCTCTGCAAGCGCCCCTATGTCTGCGGCGATCTGACCGTGGATTTCGACAAACGCCTGGTCTTTCTGAAGGGGGAGAGCATTCATCTGACTCAGATCGAATACCGGCTCGTCTCCCTGCTGGCGCGCAACGCCGGCCGGGTGCTGACCTACGACAATATCCTGACCCAGATCTGGGGCCCCTATATTGAACGCAACAACCAGATTCTGCGCGTAAATATGGCAAATGTACGCAGGAAGCTGGAGCAGAATCCAGCCGATCCGAAATATATTTTTACAGAGGTGGGGATCGGATACCGGATGGCGGAGGAGACGCACCGGGAAAAGGAATAATTTCACAGCCCATGGCGGAGGGCGCCGGAGCTTCTGAGAAGAGAAGCTTCGGCGCCCTCCTTATTTTTTTCTGTCCAGCGCCGGTCCGCAAGGACAATGTCCCTTCATATTCCGGCGCTGCTCTTATTTGTAAAACAGCGCGGCCACCACCACATCGTACTCCGGCAGGCCGCCCGGGTTCCAGAGAAGCTCGAAATCCAGCTGTTCCTTCACCATACGCGCGAAATCAAAGCCAAAGCCGGTAATGGAATAGCGGCAAAGCTCCGGGTGGCGGCAGGGCTTTCCCTCCAGCCGCGCGCAGCGCCGGCAGAGGATACAGCGGCCCGCTCCCATGCAGCGCCCGCCAGGCACCTGGCCTTCCAGCTCCAGAAGGGTCAGAAGGAGCTCTTTCGCCACCTTCTCATACCCCTGCTCCCGCAGCCGGTCCGCCTCCTCCTGGTTCACGGCCCGCGCCCTCGTCTCCGGGGAATAGATGACCCGGGCGCCGACGAGAAAGCAGCCGGAATAGGGCGCCAGATATTCATCCGTGGCCGGAAGCCCCGGCGGGCAGGACCAGACGTTTCCATAATGGGGACAGCCCCGGCAGCCCTGCCCTTCCGGATCCGGCTTCCAATAAGAGGCAAGCAGCCTTCTCACCGAAAGCTGCTTTACCTTTACCTCAAGCTCATACATGTCCAGATGACGCTGCCCTACTGCCAGTCAGCAGGATATACAAAATACGCGTACCGGGCTGTCGTCGGCGTCTGGAAATGAATATGGCTGTTCTTCGGAATGTAAATGATCTCGCCGGGGCCCGCGCTCAGCACGCGTCCGTCGATCTCGATCTCAAGAGTCCCGTCGATGACCATGTCGTACTCGTCATAGGTCAGCGTCCACTCGAAGCTGGTGTGGTCGAGCTCCATGATTCCACAGCCCATTCTCGGCGCTTCCTCCAGAGTCACCACATCCTTCAGGGACACGCCCTCCTGCTTGAAGGGCTCGCACTTCACGGTGCCGGTGGCAATCTTGATGATTCCGCTGGGATCCTTTTCCTTGACGAAATCCTCGCCGTCCCCGGCTTTTTTCTGCTCTTCCAGAACCTTCTGCACAATCTGGCGGATCAGTTCTTCACTAACGTTCATACTTTACTTTCCTTCCTGAGCCTTTAAGCTCTCTTCTACCTTCTCAAGCAGCTTGCCGGACAGCAGGTTGGCTACGATAAACGCCGTAATTCCTGCAACCAGCTTGCCGATGATCATCGGAAGAATCATGTCCTGGTTCACGCCTGCGGTGAAGCCCAGGTGGTCGCCGAATACGAAGGCCGCACTGACTGCGAAGGCTACGTTGAGCAGCTTGCCCTTCGGGTTCATCTTGTCCATGATGTTGAACATGGCGATGTTGTTTGCCAGGGTAGCTACCAGTCCGGCAGAGCTCTCTTCATCCATGCCAAACTTCTTGCCCAGAGCGTTCAGAGCGCCGCCGAAGGTACGGGTGATCCACAGAACCATCGGGAAGGCTCCAATCAATACGATGGAAATGATACCGCAGGTCAGAAGACCATTTTCCAGAGGAACGACGCCGTCCGCGTCTGCCTCTACCATGATGTTCAGCAGCGGGAACTTGATGCCGGTCTGGTACTCAAATACTGCGATAGCCGTAAAGGCTGTGATAACAATGGTAACGCCTGTTCCGAATTTGCTGAAGCCGTTGATCATCTTCAGCGGGGCGAACCACAGGCCGACTACGATGAGGGCTGCGATGATGATAACCGGAATCAGGTTGCGGATGATAGCAATGATATCCATCTTGTACGGAGTCATGTTCATGACCAGACCGCCGACAATACAGCCGATCGGGATGGTAATCATACCTGCGAAGATACCTGCTCCAAGATAGGGGCGGTCTTCCTTCTTAATGATGGAAAGAGCTACCGGAATCGTGAATACCAGGGTGGGTCCCATCATGGTTCCGAGAATCAGACCCGCGAAGTTTCCGACCGCCGCGTTGTCGCCCGCCAGCTGGATTGCCAGCGGATAGCCGCCCATATCGCAGGCCAGCAGCGTGGTCGCGAACATGGAAGCGTCGGCGCCGAACAGGCTGTAAATCGGCACGATAATAGGTTTCAAAATGATAGCAAGCACAGGCGCTGCCGCCACAACTCCGGCCATGGACGCCGCCAGAGGTCCCATGGCGTTGAAGCCTTCATCAAACTGCTCGCCATAACCCTTCTTGTTGCCGCGGATTTTGTCGATCGCGCCTACCAGCATGAAAATCATCATGATGAAGATAATGACAGAGTTGATCGAGATATTGCTGACCCAATCCGAAATACTTTCCGTAAATACGCTTACGTTTGTGATGTTGTCAATCAGCTCCTGAAACATATCCTTTCCTCCTTTTCATGTACACTTTATAAAAGAGACTGTAAAAGCTGGGGGGCCGGCCTTGGAATGACCGTGCTCTCCACATACAGTTCACTCTCCCTCTTCGCGGCTTCCACAGCCGCCCGTACAGCGCCCACATCTCCGGTCAGCACCACGAAGCCCTTGCCTCCTATGGCATAGCCCGTGCGCACCTCAATCAGAGTGATCTGCGCCGCCTTGGCCGCCGCATCCGCGGCCAGAATCGCCGAAGCGATGGAATAGAACTCCACCACGCCGATGGCCTGGGGATTTACCACCTCCACAGTCCCGGATATCGCCGGGAACAGCTGGTCATGCACATTGGGAATCAGCAGGGAGTCTACCACAAATTCGCCGCCCTGGGCGATGCCCGCCTCCATGGAAGCTCTGACTGCTCCGGTGTCTCCGCCCACGATAATCATATATTTTCCGGGGCATACCGTCGAGGCGCGCAGCAGGCTTACCTGAGCCGCCTTGATCATATAATCGCTGGTCTCAATTCCGCGGGCGATGCTGGACAGCTCCAGCATACAGATTGCCTTTCCCATGCCTTACGCCTCCCTTCTTCTGATCCGGATGCCCTGGGGCGTCACCTGCGTGACCGTTCCGCCAAGTCCCGTATAAATATTTGCCGACAGGCCTTCCGCCGCGGCTCCCGCCAGATCTCCGGCCTTCACCGTATCGCCTTCCGATACCGCCGGCACCGCCGGCTTTCCGATATGCTGCGACATCGGGACGAAGACCTCCTCCGGCTCCACCCGGTAAAGCTCCAGATCTCCGTGATATACATAAGCTGAAAGTCCCAGCCTGGCAATCAGCCGCTCCGTCGGAATCCTGCGGTGCTCTATCTCGCCGCTGGCCGCCGGATTCTGGTTCTTCTCCGGCTGGATTCCCCGCTCTCTCAAGAGAGTCTTCGCGTAGTCGTTCATCTTTCTCGGAGACAGGCCCATGGGACAGGAGAACATCTCGCAGGTACCGCAGCTGCTGCAGTTGACCGCGCTTCCTAAGGCCCGCTCAAATTCTGCCGGATCCGTGATGGAATCCTTGCGCCAGATGGACCGCATCACCATATGGGGCTCCACATGATGGCCCAGAAGCGATCTGGGACAGAGGTCCGTACAGGCCCTGCACTGGAGACAGGCCGTCGCCGCCTGGCGCATCATCTGGCTGACCGGGCGGACCGCCCTTCTCACCAGGTAGTGATCCTCCGGCAGCACCAGCAGATTGCCCGTGGTCTTCGTCACCACCGCCTGATCGATGGCCGCCTCATCGGACAGCATCTTGCCCATCATGGGGCCGCCCATGATGACGGCGTACCGCTTCACCAGAAGCTCAGCCTTCGCCAGGACCTCCCGGATCGGGGTCCCCAGAGGCGCCAGGCACATCACAGGCTTCTTCACCGCTCCGGTCACGGACAGGTATTTTTCCTGCACCGGCTTATCCTCCAGAGCGTCGGCGATGGAAAGCACCGTTCCCACGTTCTCTACCACGCAGCCCACATTCAGCGGCAGTCCCCGCTCCGGCACGACTCTTCCTGTCACCTGGTGCACCAGCACCTGCTCGTCGCCCGCCGGATAGTAGGCGCGCATTTTAAAAATTTCCACATCCGCCCCGGCCGCCGTTATGGCCTGCTCCAGGGCTTCGATTTCTTTTATGTATTTGCCCTTCAGCGCGATCACTGCATGGGCGGCGCCCAGGTGCTCCTTCATTTTCAGCACCGTGGACACGATACGTTCCGGAAAGGTCCGGCACAGATATTTATCTGTCTCGATCAGCGGCTCGCATTCCGCCGCGTTGATGATCAGATATTCCGCTTTCGCGTTCAGCTTTACATGTGTGGGGAAACCGGCTCCGCCGGCTCCCACGACTCCAGCCTTCTGAATGGCTTCTACCATGCCCATATTGTCACCGCCCATCCTATGCCAGAGATTCGTCGATCTCCTGATCGTCCACAATTCCTACTACTGTGGCGTCCACGGGGATGTCCCGGGAGCCGGCCGCGCTTCGCGCCGAGCTGCCGCCCACGTAGAGCACCTTTTCTCCTACGCCCGCTCCGATGATGTCAGCCGCAACGATGGGATGTTCTACCGGACTGTCCTTCAGAAGATCGAGAGGCTGTATCACCAGAAGCTTCAGGCCTGCCAGCCGCTCGTCCTTCCTTGTGGCCCAGATATTTCCGATTACTCTTCCTATTTTCATTGCTTATGCCCCTTTCCCGGAAGCACAGGCGTCTTCCCGTTTCAGTTCGATTCCGTGCCGCTTCGCGTAGTCCTTCGCCAAATCAGTCAGAATCGCTTTCCTTCCCACCAGCACGCAGGTGGCTTTTTCCTCCTTCGCGCTGATCAGATCCCGTTCCGTGACGACCTTCTTATCCAGACGCAGAAGCTTTTCTTCTTTCTTCTGCTCCGCTTCCTTGCAGCAGGCCTTCTCACAGCCGCCGTTCAGAACCGTCTGCACCAGATCCGCGGCCGGTACGATCCTCACTCCGTTCTCTTCAAGAAACTTCAGATTCTCCTCCAGCCGTCCGAAGTAGCCCGCCGGCGCCGTCTCCCGGTACCGGTACAGCTCCACCTCTTCCTCAGGAACAAAAATCTGCTTTCCCAGGAGAAGTGCTTTTCCGAAGGCCCGGGTATAATCGTCGTCGAAGATGCCGTTTGCCAGCTTTCCCAGGGCTTCGTTCGTCAGCGTATAGGCGATGACGCCTTCATACCGCTCCACATCGCACTGATACTCCATGAGCAGCGCACAGTCTGTGCGGTAGCACTCTTTCAGCTCGCTGCTTTCCAGCGCCGGATGGCAGAGCGTTCCATGCTCCTGCGTCAGAATCAGAAGGCCCGGCTTATCCTCTGCCGCTGCCGCCGGATCCTGTGACGCGCCGCAGGTCTTCGGGGCTTCCTTATCCCCGTCCGCGCCGCCTTCCAGCTCCTGCATCCGCTGCTGCACTCTTGTACAGATCTCGCCAATCAATGCATCCAGCTCCACGCACTTCCCTCCTTTCTGCAGGTTACTTTTCTTTACCTTCTTACAATCTTACAATTTTATCTTATACAATACAGTTCATCGCGATGCCCGCCGGGGTCACCAGGAAGGGATTCGCCGGCTTCACGGTATGAATTCCGGTCTCCTTTTCAATCACCGTCTCCATCCCCGTCAGGCAGCAGGTTCCGCCGCACAGGTAAATGGTGTCGATCTCCTCCGGATTGACGTTTTTCCGGATAATGGAAGCCATCTTTTCAATCACCGGCTTCAGCACGGGAAGGATTTCCCTGTGTCTGGAGTAGTCCTGCTTGATCTTTTCCGCCTCGGCAAAGGGGATATGGTAATTGCCCGCCAGCACCAGCGTCAGGTGCGTGCCGCCCGTAGGCTCGTCGGCGATCTCCGTCACCTTTCCGCCGTGCAGAATCGCAAGACCTGTGGTTCCTCCGCCGATATCCACGATGACGCCGTCGGAAATCTGGTACACCGCGTTGGCCGCGCTGGGCTCATCCAGAACTGCCGTAACCTCCAGGTCGGCGCCCTCCGCCACGTACTGATGGGTCTTCACGCTGCTCTCCGTGCCCGCCGGCATGGCGATGGCACAGTTCACAAGCTCCCGTCCAATCCGTTTCTCCAGCTTCGCCTTTAGCTCCTTTACGATGCGCAGGGCTCCCAGATAGTCTACCACTACCCCGTCCCGCAGCACATCAGCCGCCTGCTTCTCACAGGCCACGGGGTTGTTTTCCTCGTCCAGCACCACCAGCACGATGTACGCCGTACCCAGATCCACTCCCACCTTCAGCTTCTGGCCCACCGGAGCGAAGGTCTCCTGCTCCGACTGCTCTACCCGTTTCATAAAGGCTTCTACCCGCTCAATGTCCATTTACTGCCGCTCCTGCCTGATTATTTTTCCTAATGTAAAACCGCTTACCAGGGCCGCGTTGGCCTCGTCGAAATCGATGTGCATCTTGAAGCGGAACTCGCTGTTCACGCGGATCACCACGTTGTCGAAGGTCACCGGCCGCTCGCTGATAATCTGGACGCTGACACGCTCCTTATCCTGAAGCTTCAGCCTTGAAGCCACCTCCGGGGGCACATGCACATGGGCGCGGGCCACGATGACGGAACCCTTCGCGTCCAGCGTGCCTTCCGGTCCTTCGATGACGATATCGCCTGCTCCCCGCAGATCGCCGGATTCCCGCACCGGAGCCTTCACCCCCAGGGCGAAGCAGTCGCTCATGGACAGCTCCACCTGGGTCGCCTTCCGGACGGGCCCCAGCACGGCCACCCGCTCCATCCGGCCCTTCGGCCCGATGATCGTGACCCGCTCCTCGGACAGGTACTGCCCTTTCTGGGACAGCGCGCGCTTCTCATGAAGCACCGCCCCCTTCCCGAACAGCTTCTCCACGTCCTCCTGCGTCAGATGCACATGACGGGCGGATACCTCTACCTCCACCAGTCCGCTGTCCAGAATGGAATCCACGACCCTGTCAATCACCTGCTTCATCACGCCTCCTTACTCTGGAGCATGGCCAGATATTTGCACATGATAATATGCATGGCGCTGGACATGCGGTTCAGCTCCTCCACAATATCCGGGCGCTCGCATTTCTTTCCTGTATAAAAGGCTGTCACTGCGCTGACTTCTGTCTCACGGACCGCCGTCCGCAGCTGATTCAGCATCGCGTAGGTCTTTCCCAGCGTATAGTTGGGAAGCACCATCTGCTTTACCTTGTAATATTTCATCGGATGATGGGAATGATCCCGAAGCTCCGCATGGTTCAGACCAATCATCGTCTCGCGCCGGAAGGGCTCATCCAGTACGTCGCAGCGCATCATCTCCCGGATGCTGATCAGGATGTCTTCCAGATCGCCCAGGAGCTCCTGGCTCTCGCCCATCTCCGCGAAAATCGTCTGATCAAGAACAAACAGCGCCTCCAGGCTGTCCAGCTTTCCGCGGAACAGGATCCGGTCGTCGTTCTTGTTCACCAGCACATTCCCGTGAAGCTGCGTCATATGCTCGGGCTTCTCGTAGTAAAACGCCCCTGTGGCGTCGTCCACATACCTGGGCTTCGGCTGGCTCTGGTTTTCCTTTTGAGCCGGCGCCGCCGATTCGGGAATTCCCGGCACCTCTGTGGCCGTCACCTGCAGCGTCTTCTTCGGACGCGGCTTTTCATTTTCCTTGACGATTTTAATCTTGCACTGCTGCAGATACTCTCTCGCCGCCGGCGAAAGGATCTTTCCCTCCGGAATCACATAGACCTCCGGTCTGTCAGCTCTTAACTCATCCCGCAGAATCGCCTCTGTAATTACCTTCATCGCAGCAAAGCCACCTCCTTATCCTTTCGGCATCCCGGCCGCCGGTTCCGACCGGCGGCCGGAGCAGTTGTCTTAAGATAAGGACGGCAGAATTGCCTCCACCTCTTCATGAGGCCTCGGAATAACGTGAACGGAGATCAGCTCGCCTACGCGCTCTGCCGCTGCCGCTCCCGCGTCCGTAGCCGCCTTCACGGCTCCTACGTCTCCTCTTACCATCACAGTCACAAGACCGCCGCCTACGTGCTCCTTTCCAATCAGCGTCACATTTGCCGCCTTTACCATGGCATCTGCCGCCTCAATGGAAGCTACAAGACCTTTCGTCTCAATCATTCCCAATGCCTGCTGTGCTGCCATTTCTTTTTCCTCCTATCTACTGATTTTTCTAAGCTAAACTATGCTGTTCCGGGGGTATTTGACTATCCCAGCTTCGGAAGGATTCCCTCCACCTCGTCGTGAGGTCTCGGAATGACGTGAACGGAGATCAGTTCGCCTACGCGCTCTGCCGCTGCCGCTCCCGCGTCCGTAGCCGCCTTCACGGCTCCTACGTCCCCTCTTACCATTACCGTTACCAGACCGCCGCCTACGTGCTCTTTTCCAATCAGGGTGACATTCGCCGCCTTAACCATGGCGTCTGCCGCCTCGATGGAAGCCACAAGGCCCTTCGTCTCAATCATTCCCAATGCCTGCTGTGCTGCCATTTCTTTTTCCTCCTATCTGCTAGATGGAACGAAGCCGTTTCACGATTTCGCTCACCAGCGCGTCTACATCGACATCATTCAAATTCAGTTTCTGCACCTTGCAGATGCCCTCGGAGCAGTCGGGAAGCCCCGCCTTGATCTCCTCAATCTCCTGCAGTCCCTCCGCCACATAGCGCAGGTTCAGAAGGTTCATCGGCCCCACGTTCTCTGAGGTCGCGCTTCCTCCGATGGCTCCGCAGCCTAGGGTCAGCGCCGGCATCAGGGCCGTCGTTCCTCCGATTCCGCCCAGAGCGCTGGGGGTATTCACGACGATTCTCGAAGCCGGGATCCGTTTCGCGAAGTAATCCACCATGGCGCTGTCCTTCGTGTGAATGGAGAAGGTGTGTCCGGCTCCCTCGTAGTGAAGGATCTCCACGCAGAGCTCGCAGACCTCCACGTAGCTCTCCGCCGTGTAGAACGCCAGAATCGGCGCCAGCTTCTCGTTGGAGTAAGGGTGTCCCCGTCCAATGCCAGTCTCCCGGGCTACCAGCACCTTGGTGCCTGCCGGAATCTCGATGCCTGCAAGCTCGGCGATCACCGCCGCGCTCTTTCCCACGATCATGGGATTCATGGTGCCGTTGGCTCTTAAGATAAAACCGCCCAGTTTGGCTATCTGCTCGTCTGTCAGGAAGTAAGCTCCCTGACGCTCCATCTCTGCCCGCACCGCAGGCTCCATAGCCGTGTCGCAGACTACGGACTGCTCGGAGGCGCAGATGGTGCCGTTGTCAAAGGTCTTGGAATCAATAATGCGCTTCACTGCCAGGGGCAGATCCGCCGTCTTCTCAATATAGGCCGGACCGTTGCCTGGTCCCACGCCGATGGCCGGCGTGCCCGAGGAGTAAGCCGCCCGTACCATGGCGCTTCCTCCGGTGGCCAGAATCATCGACACGTCCGCGTGCCGCATCAGATTGTCCGTAGCCTGCAGGGTGGGGATGGTAATGCAGGACACCAGGTCCTCATTGCCGCCCGCCTCCACGATGGCCTGACGGATTACCTTTACCGTCTCCAGAATGCAGTTGCGCGCATTCGGATGGGGTGAAAATACAATCGCATTGCCGGCCTTGATGGCGATCTCTGATTTGTAGAGAGCGGTGGAGGTGGGGTTCGTGGAGGGAATCAGTCCCGCGATGACGCCTACGGGAACCGCAATGGTGCGGATCTTCCTTTCCTCGTCCCTTCCCAGCTCTCCGATGGTCTTCATGTCCTTGATGTGCTCATACACATCCCGGCTGGCAAATACGTTCTTAATTACCTTGTCAGCTTCCACGCCAAAACCGGTTTCCTCGTGGGCCAGCTTCGCCAGACGGCGGGCGTTGCGCACGCCTGCGTCTGCGATGGACTTCACAATGGCGTCCACCTCCTGCTGACTCTTTTCGCTCAGCTCCTGCTGGGCCGCCTTGGCACGTTCTACCAGCTCGCGCACTTCCTGAACTGACAACAGATCCTTATCATATAACTGCATGTGTCAATCTCCTGTCTAACTGTCTATGAATTCTGTTATCTTCTGAATCAGCTCCTGTTTCTTGGCGTAACGGATCTCAGCGCGGGTCATGCTGGGGATCTCCAGCTCTCTGGCCAGCCTGCGCAGTCCGTCCACGCTCATGGCCTTCATCTCCTCCGGCGTCACGGCTGCGGCCTTTTTCTCCTCCGGCTTTCCTTCCGGTCCTGCCGGTTCCGGCATCACCGCCTGTGCAGACTTTTCCGGCTCCGGAGCTTCCGGTTCTGGTTCCGGTTCGGGCGTCTCAGGCTCCAAATCCGCTTCCGGCGGCTCAGCCTTCGGTTCCTCGGCCTTTCGCTCCTCCGGTTCCGGTCCCTTCGGTTCCGGTTCTTCTGGTTCCTCCGGTTCCGTCTTCGGACCGCCGCCCGGACCCTTCAGCATCCGTTCCACATCAGACGCCGGACGCGGGATCACATGTACGCTCACTACGGTCCCGATTCGCTCCGCCGCGGCCGCGGAAGCGTCCATGGCTGCCTTTACGGCTCCCACGTCGCCCTCCACCAGCACCGTGACCAGACCTCCTCTGACCTTCACCACATCGAGCCGGGTAACGTTCGCCGCCTTCAGCGCGCTGTCCAGAGCTTCTACTGCTGTAAGGTAACCATATACCTCAATCATACCCAATGCTTTCATACAGTACCTCTGCCGTTATCCCAACTGGCCGCTTCCTTATTCGATCGGATTGTCAGCTACGAATTCCACAGCCTGGGCAAACGCGTCGCAGGCCGCCTTGCACGCGGACTGGCTGCCGGTCAGAAGAGCGCCGCCGAAGTTCGTCTCAGAGGGCGGGGCGTACAGAACGCACATCTTTACGTCAGCTGCCTTCAGGGCCGCATCCACGCCGTACATCGCCTCCAGAGGCGGAGCGATCAGGTACGCCAGAGCCTCGCCTTCCTCGATGCCTGCGCCCTCGGACAGGTAGGAGCCTGTACGGGAAATGCAGTGAGCGTAGTAGCAGATGGTGTCGTCGTCATTGGCGGAAATAAAGTGCGCCTGGTTCTCAATCATATCCACGGCTGCCTCCAGTCCGCTCTTTACCTCAGCGGGATTCGGGCCTGCCAGGATGCCGATGATTTCTCCGGCCAGCTTCGTGTTCGCGTTCGCCGCGCCGCCGTAAAAGCTCTTCGCGTATACGACCTGCACGTCCGCCTTCTTGGTCGCCTCGTCGAGGGCTGTATAGGTAACGTCATCGCAGTCTGCCGTGATCAGCGCCAGGGATCTCTGCTCCGGCTTCAGATTCAGCTCTTTCGCCATTCCCGGGCTTACGTTTGGAATCAGTTTCGTCGCAAGTACGTTTGCTTGAATAGGATCACGTTTCATTTTATTGACCTCCGTTCATGAATTAAAGTTTTAAATCGGTTCCGCTGGCCTTTGCATCCAGAATCTTCTTGATAATATCAGCGATATGAGCGCCTGCCTCCGTGGGGATCGTTCCATCCTTATGGATATTGGAGACAACGGTTCTTCTCGCCTCAGGCATTCCCACGGTCGCCTTGTAGGCAAGGTACGCGGACATGGATTCTGCCGTAATCAGGCCGGGACGCTCGCCGATCAGCACGCAGGTCACTTCGGCCCCGGTAATCTCGGACACCTGATCCATGGCGCCCACGCGTCCGTACTTCAGGAAGAACGGAGTTCCGTAATCGATGCCGTAGCTCTTCAGGCCCTGCTCGATAGCCGGGAGCACGTCTCCCACGTTGGCGGCGATAGCCGCGGAGCTTAAGCCGTCAGACACATAAATCTGAACCTTCGGGTTCTTCTTGCATTTTTCTTTGATTGTGGCAACAGCCTCGTCGCTTAAGACTCTTCCCAGGTCCGGACGGGTCAGGTAGGTATCCTTGCAGTCGCACTTGGTCTGTACCGTAAAGAGGCCCATCTTATCCACGAAATCCTGGTCCACATCGGAGAACACGGCGTCCTGCGCGGCGGAATGCGCTGCCCGGAACTCCAGAACCGGAAGGGTCTTATAGCGGGCGCCCGCCTTGCCGATTCCCAGACGGCAGGGAGCGTACTGCTTCAAATCATAATAGGCGTCCCTGTTCACGGGATTCTCTACCAGGTACTGGGTCCTCAAATCCACCGCTGCCACATCGTCCCAGCAGCCGTCCTCAATCGTGGTCTGGCAGTCCGCCTTCGCGGCTGATCCGGAAGAGGCAGCAGAGCCTCCGTCCTGTCCCACATTCATCTCAGTAAGCACCTGTGCAATAATATCTCTTAAATCCTTTTCGCTCACCAAAGCCATTCACCTCCTGTTTATTTCATGAATACAGACGCGTCGCCAGCCAGCGGAGTCAGCTTTCCGTTCTCAGAGAAGCCCATCTTCTCCAGCCACTGATCAAATTCCCTGATCGGGCGCAGTCCGAAGATCTCGCGCAGGCTTGCCGCCTCATGATAACCGGTACACTGGTACATCAGCATACAGTCGTCGCCCTGGGGCACGCCCATGATGTAGTTGCAGCCTGCGGCTACAAGCAGGGTCGCCAGGTTCTCGATGTCGTTCTGATCTGCCTTCATATGGTTCGTGTAGCAGGCGTCGCAGCCCATCGGAACTCCGGTCAGCTTGCCCATGAAATGGTCCTCAAGTCCGGCGCGGATAACCTGCTTGGAATCATACAGGTACTCCGGTCCGATGAAGCCTACTACGGTGTTGATCAGGAAGGGCTGGTACCTCTTCGCGAAGCCGTAGCAGCGTGCCTCCATGGTCACCTGATCCCAGCCGTTGTGCGCGTCCGAGGAAAGCTCGGAGCCCTGGCCGGTCTCGAAGTACATCACGTTGGGGCCTGTGCTGGTGGCCTTGTGAAGCATCATATCACGTCCCTCGTCCAGCATGGAGGCGGTCAGACCGAAGGCCTCGTTGCCCTTCTGGGATCCCGCGATGGACTGGAACATCAGGTCGATGGGAGCGCCCAGCTTATCCATGGCCTCCATCTGGGTGGTCACATGGGCCAGCACGCAGATCTGGGTGGGAACCTCCCATTTATTCTTAAATTCATCAAAGCTTCTTAAGATTCTGGCAACGCTCTCCACAGAGTCGTCTACCGGATTCAGTCCGATGACGGCGTCGCCGCAGCCAAGGCTTAAGCCCTCCATGACGGAAGCCATGATGCCCTTGGGATCGTCTGTGGTGTGGTTGGGCTGCAGACGGGAAGAAAAGGTGCCCGGCAGACCGATCGTCGTGTTGCAGTGAGCTGATACGCGCATCTTTCTTGCCGCATAGATCAGGTCCAGATTCGTCATCAGCTTGCAGACAGCCGCTACCATCTCGCTGGTCAGGCCGCGGGAAGCGCGTCTTATCATATCGCTTGTCGTTCCCTCGTCAAGCAGCCACTCGCGGAATTCAGCAACTGTCTTGTTTTTGTGCTCGTTGCAGATGGTCTCGTTGACTCCGTCCTGGATAATACGGGTCACTTCGTCCTCTTCATAGGGAACAGCCGGATTGTTCCTCAGATCCTGGAGGGTAATGTGGGAAAGGACCACCTTTGCAGCTACTCTCTCCTCCGCCGACTCAGCCGCGATGCCCGCCAGCTTGTCGCCGGACTTTTCTTCGTTGGCCTTCGCCATGACTTCACGAAGAGATTTGAACTCATACACTTTGCCGAATAACTTTGTCTTTAAAATCAACCTTTTCACTCTCCTTTTTCATGTATTGAATATCAGAGTTTTTGTCACTACCGGAACCACGCGCCCCTGGGCCACGGGTTCGCCGATGTCGATGTAGTCGCCGTCGTTCGCGAAAATACCGTCGATGCAGATGATATCCTTTTTCCGCATGAGAAGCACATTGAGGGCGTTCCCCAGCGCTTTGGCAATATCATTCTCAATCACCAGGATCAGCGGATGGGGTCCGGCAATCACCTCGTCCGCCCCCTCTGCGATGGTCCGGGAAAGCTCCTGGAGCTGCGCAAAGGTGGTATGATATTTTCCGGAAAACACGATGGCAACCTGTTCCAGTCCGTTCTCCCCCTCGTAAAGCTTGAGCTTTCTTCGGATGGCGTCCCGGAACATGGCCGGCTCCTGCTCCTCCTCCTCGGAGATTTTCAGAACCGGAATGTTTTTTATGGGCAGCTTCCCGCTGGTGTAGCTGATGGTGCTGCCGCTAACATTTGTAGTGTGGGTACCCGCGCCTACCACCGTCGCACGGATGGTCTCCGCCGCGGGATACGTCGTAATGGTTTTCAGGGCCGCGTTGTTCTTCACCGCCCTGGCGAGAAGCACGCCCACGTCCCCGTACTCGAAGACATTTCCCGGCTCCCCGTTGTAATAGCAGCTGGCGACCCCGCCCGAGTAGGTAAGGCCCGCGGCCTTTGGCTCTGCGGTCAGCGGACGGCCGTCGTTGGTATAGAGGCCCTCGTGCAGCTCGTCCGGCTCCATGACGTGCACCGCCATGGCCAGCTGATCCGCCATGTGCTCACACACCCGGTAAAGAGTGCTTTCGTCGGCCCGGTCCCCCACCGCGATGCGGATGCCGTGCCGCTCAGCCAGCTTCTGGATCTTCGGATAGATATAGCTGATCCTGCCATGCTCCACCTTGATCAGGCGGCCGCCGATATCAAGGCAGCTGGTGCCCTTTAAGCTTCCCTTCTGGAACAGAGCGATATTGCTGGTGCCGCCGCCGATATCGATATTCGCCACGGCGATCCGCTTTTCCTCGGAAATCCGGTCCGCTCCCGCCCCTTTGGCCGAAAGCACCGACTCCAGATCCGGCCCTGCCGTCGCCACCACGAAATCGCCGGCCATGCTGCTCAAAGACGCAAGCACGCTGTTGGCGTTCTGCTTGCGGGCCGTCTCTCCCGTGATGATCACCGCCCCCGTCTGCAGATCCTCCGGCTTCATGCCCGCCTTTCGGTATTCCCGCTCGATGATCCCCTTCACCTTCTCTGCGTCGATCTCTGTCTGGGACAGAAGCGGCGTGAAATAGATCTCGCTTCGGTAGGTGACCTCCTTGTCTACAATCCGGATGCGGGGAACCATATAGCTGCTGGCCAGGTTCTCGATGGTCAGCCGGCTGAAAATCAGCTGGGTCGTGGAGGTCCCGATATCAATTCCTACGCTTAAAATCGTCTCCTTCATGCCTTATGACTCTCCGTCAAAATAATCGAGAAATTCCTGAAAGCCCGTCCCTTCATAGCTGCTGGTCACGAAGAGCTCCTTCGCCCCCGCCGCCTTCAGATACTTTTTGGCGTCCTCGATTTCCTTTTCGGATGCCCTGTCGCTCTTGGTCACCACGCCGATACAGGGCTTCGCGAAAGTGCTCGCGTAGCCGGGCGGGAACATGGTCCCATGTTCTCCCGCGTCCTGCACCAGCACGATGCAGTCGGCGTCCGCCGCCGATACCACAAGGGCTCCCCGGTACGCGGTGCGCTCCAGGTACTCCCCCGGCGTGTCAATCATGTTCTGATTGATAATCTCTATGGTCTGGGTCTTCCGGTATTTCAGCTCGCTGTTGGTCAGGTACTGGATGAGCGTCGTCTTGCCCGCCATGGACCGGCCAATCAGAATAATCCGTTTCTTCATCTCTTACCGCCTCAGGAACGTGTAATCGGCGCCCGGGCGAAGCCCATATTGTCGCAGAGCACCTTCATGACGTCGTGGAGGGCCGCCTCCACGTCGGCCACCTCTCCGGTGATAATCAGCGAGCCGTTGAAGCGGTCCACAAAGCCTATCTGGATGCCGGCAGCCTTGCTGGCCACGTCGGCCGCGATAATCGCCGCCTCGCTGGGGGTGATCGTGAAAATTCCGATGGCTCCGTTTCCGTCTATCAGCCCCATCTTCGCGTACAGTTCCTCCACGGGATGGGGTATCACATGGGCCAGGGTCACCTGCTTGCCGGGCACAAATTCCTGTATGATTCGTTCCTTATGCTCTTCTCCAAACATCAGGCTTCCTCCCTGTCTTTCTTAGATTCTTCTTCCCTCATAGGCCTCCAGGAACAGTTCTCTTAGCTGCTCCGGCGTAGGCTGTCTGGGATTCGTGGGGGTGCAGGAATCATTCAGGGCCGCCTCCACCATCTCGTCGAGGGCTCCCATAAAGTCCTCCCTGGAGACGCCTGCCTCCGCGATGCTGGTGGGAATCTTCAGCTGATGGACCAGCTGCTTCGTGGTGCGGATCACGTTAAAGGCGCTCTGCCTCATGCTCGCCCCCTCCAGCCAGCAGCACCGGGCGATTCTCGCGTAGCGGT
Organism: uncultured Merdimonas sp.; assembly: GCA_944383645.1. Lineage (GTDB taxonomy): Bacteria > Bacillota > Clostridia > Lachnospirales > Lachnospiraceae > Laedolimicola. The sequence continues at coordinate 9,089 of CALWQJ010000012.1, read as the reverse complement.
TCGCGGTGGGCGTCAGCTTGTCGCGGCAGCCCGCGTTAAAACTCATGACGTAGGGAAGCAGGATGCCGTTGGCCCGTCCATGCGGAATATGGAAATGTCCGCCCAGCGTGTGGGCCATGCTGTGGTTGATGCCCAGGCCCGCGTTGTTGAACGCCATACCTGCCAGGCAGGAGGCGTGGTGCATCTTCTGGCGCGCCCGCATATCGTCCGGGTTCTTATAGGCCCGCATCAGGTTGCTCCGCACCAGCTTGATGGCCTTCTCCGCCGCCCCGTCCGTAAAGTCGTTGGCTTTCACCGACACAAAGGCCTCTATGGCGTGGGTCAGTACGTCGATACCCGTATCCGCCGTGATCGCCGGCGGCACTGTCTTCGTAAGCTCCGCGTCCAGAAGGGCCGCGTCCGGCAGCATCTCATCGGAAATCAGCGGATACTTGGCCGATTTCTCCGGATCGGAGATCACCGCGAAGCTCGTGACCTCGCTTCCCGTGCCGCTGGTGGTGGGAACCGCCACGAAGGTGCAGCGGGACAGGATCCCCTGTCTTGCGGCGAGATAATTCATGGCCTTGGCCGCGTCGATGGCGGAGCCTCCGCCGAGGGCCAGCAGCGCCTCTGCCTTAAAGTCCGTCAGCCTGCCGATGCCCTTCGTCACCGTCGCGATGTCCGGGTCCGGCTTGATCTCGGAAAAGATCTCATAGGAAATCCCCATCTGATCCATGGGATCCGTCAGATAGCTGACCTTTCCGCTCTCATGCATGAACCGGTCTGTCACAATGAAGGCCCGTGACACTCCCTTCAGGATCTCCCGCAGGCCCTCCCGGTCCATGTAAATCTTCGGTTTCACATAATAGCTCTCCAAGTCTATCCCTCCTTGTCGTCCGCTCCCGGAGGTTTTTTCAGCCTCCCAGTTCGCTTCGTATTCTCTCTACCGCCTCGTCCACAGCCGCGGCGCTCCCCAGAATCGCCAGGCAGGTCAGGTGCTGGGGACAGTTCCCGCTGATCTCGAAGACCTCCACCTCCGAGGTCTTCTGGGCCAGGTCGCTGGCGTAAATCAGATCGCACACGTTTCCATTGCACAACGCAAGCGCCGCGTGAGTCTGGAAAAGCTCACGGAGCCCGTCCATCCTCGCACGGCGTATGATAATCTCTTTCGTCCCCTCGGACACTGTCTTCATTACGTGTATCTTCAAGCCCGCCATAATGTTCCCTCTTCTGAGCAGGAAACCTGCTGTCCAAAAAATTCCATTCCCCCGCAACATATTGCTGGTATCAGTATAGGACATATTTAGGAAATTTGCAAGCATTTTCGGTCTTATCCATGCTCGATTTATGCATCCTGTATAGATTTTATCATTTTCCTTTTCTTTTCGATAATTTTTATCGTCCAAACTGCACAATCCGCAATTTTTTCTGTTTTTATGTCAAAATGCAGGATCCGGGAAATGAGCAGGCTCCTGCTCTGACGGATCTCTCCAGCCAGGCAGCAGCCTGCTCACAGCCGGCGTCTTCAATCCTATCCTGCCGGTTCTGTCATCTCATTCTGTTTTCTTCCTTTTTCTTCTTCATGCTTACGGCAACTGCTGCCGCCGCCCCGCCTGCTGCCAGAAGGATGAGCAGCCATACCAAAGGCGCCGCCGTATCTCCTGTCTTCGGCGTACTGGTCAGGGAGTGACCGGAGCTTCCGGAACCGCCCGAGCTTTCGCCGCTGCCGGAGCCGCTTCCGCCATTGCCGCCGTTATTTCCTGTGCTGCCCTGGTCTCCGGAACCGCTGGGCACGTCTGGCTGAGCGCCCGGTTTCTCATCCGGGTTATCCGGCTGCTCCGGCGTATCGCTTCCTGCTTCCGCCAGTACAATCTCAGAGCGGTCGCGCACACGCAGCCGGTTGCCTTCTGCGTCATGAGACACAAAGCCCACCGCGCTGATCACCGCGCCTTCCTTTACAAACTCCTCAAGCGCCTGGGAAGCCCCGTCAGAGTAACCGATGTAGCCGTCGATAAATACCCGGCAGGCTTCGCCGCTTTCATCCGCTACCTCGATGCTGTCTACAAGACCGCTGGCCATCCTTACGCTTTTTACAGTACCCTTTATACGGACAAGCTTTCCGAAGTTAGCCTCATAATCATTGGCTTCCTTTGTCGTCATATCCGTAATGACCACTTTGCCCGTCCCGTCCAGAACCGTCACACTAATGGCGGAGAGCTGCTTATCTCCGTTATACGCGCTGATAGAACCGGTCACCTGTACGCGGTCGCCGCGGCGGATGGTATTGTCGTCAATCGGGAATACATTGATTCCGTTCCCATTCTCATCCTGAATATAAATCGTATTGAAGAAAGCGTTTCCGCTCTCCGCCGTTCCGTTCGCCACCGTTCCGACTACGGTAAAGACTTCGCCGTCAGCGCCATTTCTGACTTCCTCCATGGTGCTGATCACCGGCTCCTTCTTTACCATATTCAGAATATTCTGGGCGATGATACCGTTGGAATAGCTCACCTGGTCCTCCGCAGCCACCTCGAAGTTGGAGCAGAATACGGTTCCGCAGGCAAATACGCGGCCTTCGCCCACAGCCTCCGTCGCCATGGAGACTACCTCGCCCTTCTTCACCACTGCTGTATCCGGATCATACTCGGCGCTGTAGCTCAGTACCGGCTTGTCATGTCCCTGGGCCGGAGCCTTGCTGTTGATGGAGTAAGTGGTATCATGTCCATAGACAACCGCCTCACCTTCGCCCACGCTGATGGAGCAGCCGGAGTAGGAGCTATATGCCAGGCCGGACTCCTTTACGCCCGCCAGAACACTCTGGACCACCGGATCTGTACTCTCATAATTAAAGTCGTCAAAATACAATCTGTAGGGCTGTCCGCCGTTCTCATCCTGGTCAATCAGCTCGTCGTCATTCACACGCATGGTAGAACCGATTCCCTCAAGAAGCGCGTTTGCCTGCGCATAGCTCGTGTAAGGCAGTCCGCTGTTGGCGTCCTGGTAATCTGCCAGTCCGCAGACGACCACCGTACCGCCGCCGTTGACGTAATCGCTGACTACCTGAATAAAACTATCTTCAAACGTGCTGGGCTGCGCGTCGCCGGTGTAGTCGCTGGTATATTTCAGCGGAGAGGAGATGACGAAGAGCGCCACATCCTTAAGCGTCTGAGCCGTGATCTCTTCCCCCGGCTGGGCGATGCGGACCTGAATATTATCCGCCGTACCCATATTGATAAAGTTGGTCATGTTGCCGGAATAATATCCATTTACATAATCATTGTAATGCGTACCGTCGATCAGGACCTTGGTCGCGATGGACGGGTCGGATACACTGAGCTTCAGCACATCTGTGAAGGTGTACTCTTCGCCGCCGATCGCGGCCTTCAGCTCGGCGTTGATATTGAAGCCGCCAGCTTGGTCTGCCGTGTACGGGAAGGAATACGCAAAGGACGTCCGCGCGCCAATCACCCCGTTCTCACCGACAGCAGATACATCCGCCGTATGGAACGGTTCTGTCTGGCCTTCCATCGTATAGGTCAGAGATGTCACTGTCATGTCATCGTTCAGGTTGTTGAAAATCTGACTGGAGATGTTGATCTCATCGCCCTTGATCGGCATCGCCACATCGCTGGAGGTGTTGGAAATGCCCGCGTTCACGCTCTCGCCGGTCCATACGGGAGCCGTCACCGCGATATTCTTGTCCGCCTGCGTAATCCGCAGGTAATAATAGCCGTAGCCTGTGGACAGATTGTCAAATTCTACCGTGGCGCTGCCGCCCTCAAAAGTCTGCTCCGCCAGAGTCTGTCCGCCGTTTACGATAACCTCTACCTTCGTCTCTCCCGTCGTATCGGTCGGATCTGAAATATCGGCAGTGATGTTGATATTCTCCTGCTCATCCAGGATAGAGCCCATGGCGTTGCCGTTCAGAGAATACAGAATCGACAGATCGTTATCCTCTGTGGCGTAGACACGGTAATTCTTCATCGCGTCATAAATCGCCTCTTCCGTCAAATCCTCCGCCAGCACCACGCTTCTGGCTGTGTTGGAATCGCCCCAGTTTCCTTTGTGGTTGTCCTGATTATTGGTAGGCGCCACGTGCCAGCCCTTGTCCAGAGCCCTCGTATAGTAGCTGTAGGACGGGAAATAACCGGAGCTTCCGATGGCTCCCTCGCCGTTTCCTACCTCAATCAGCGTTATCTGGTTGTCAATCACCGGATCATACAGCGCGAAATCCATAAAATCGCCGAAGGTATCTCCCGGATGATTAAACTGGGAAATCGTCTCAGGGTTCTCGTTCAGGGTGTTAAAATATGCCTGAAGCACTTCATAATCGTCGCCTTTTTTGTATGGTGCATAGTTGCGGCTCTCGAAGCCTTCGGAATTAAAGGTGTTGATATGTCCCGGAGCGCCGCCGGACCAGGTCATCTCAAAGCCATAAAGGCCTACAAAGGTTCCGTTCTCTCGTTCTGTGATATTCCGGGCGCCTTCCCGTCCCTCTCTCCACTCAGAGCTGAGCTCTTCTGCATTTTCATCTCCCAGATGCACGCCGCCATCATTGTCGAAGGAATTGGAATGGTCGGTCAGCGCAAGAAAATCCAGATTCTCTACCTGGGACGCATGATCAAAGGCCTGCTCTACGGTACCGGTACCGTCAGACAGATTGGTGTGGGCGTGGAGCTGTCCGAAATACAATTCATAGTCACCCAGCTTCACCGGCGCTTTGTAGGTAAAGGTATACACCTCTCCGGTCTGCGCCTCTGTGCCTGCCGCTTCGCCGGCGGGAATGTACGCCACTGCCTTGATGATGACAGGCTTGCCCTTTTCCGGAGTCTCTTCAATCACGATCGGCTCCGTATAGAGCTGATCCGCAGTACCTGCCACCGGATCTTCCGGCTCCGTGCCGTCTGTATGCATGGTATAATAAATCTCCGCTCCCTCCGCAGCTTTCAGAGTAATCTCCTGTCCGGCTTCCACGCTTGCGCCGCTCTTCGGAGACGCCTCGACCTCCAGGCCCTCAACGGTGGAAGGCTCGTCGGGGGTATCCTCTGTCACTTTATAGAAAGAGAGCTGGAACTGAGCATCTGTCGCCGCGCTGCTGCTGTTATAGGTGCTCCAGTTGCTGTACTGGGCGTACCACTCCATGTAATTGCCGCGGCCGGCATTCTTAAGATTATAAAGACCGTCTCCCAGATCGATAAGCTCCCAGTCATCATGAACCGCTCCCAAATCCATGCTGGAATAAGAGTCTGCCAGACCGATATTCTGTCCGTCCTGCCCGAAGCTGTATGTTCCGTCCTCATTTGCCACTACTGTCCAGACATCTGCGTCTGTGTAGCCGGTGACTGTTCCGTCCTCACCTACTGTGATATCTGTACCCACATTATAGAATCCGGTTTTTTCCGAGGACAGCGCCTTATTATAGGCCGGCGCGTAAATCACGACCTGATCGCCGTCTGCGATCGGGGCTTCCGGCTCATCAGGAGTATCGCTTCCCTCTGGCACAACATAGAAAGAAATCTGGAACTGAGCATCTGTCGCCGCGCTGCTGCTGTTATAGGTGCTCCAGTTGCTGTACTGGGCGTACCACTCCATGTAATTGCCGCGGCCGGCATTCTTAAGATTATAAAGACCGTCTCCCAGATCGATAAGCTCCCAGTCATCATGAACCGCTCCCAAATCCATGCTGGAATAAGAGTCTGCCAGACCGATATTCTGTCCGTCCTGCCCGAAGCTGTATGTTCCGTCCTCATTTGCCACTACTGTCCAGACATCTGCGTCTGTGTAGCCGGTGACTGTTCCGTCCTCACCTACTGTGATATCTGTACCCACATTATAGAATCCGGTTTTTTCCGAGGACAGCGCCTTATTATAGGCCGGCGCGTAAATCACGACCTGATCGCCGTCTGCGATCGGGGCTTCCGGCTCCTCCGGAGTTTCTGTCTCAGCTACTGTGTATGCAATTTCCTGCACCGCACTAACACTGTCATCATGAACCGCCACTGCCTTCAGCGTGCAGTCTGCTGTGATGACCGGCTTATTTTCTTCACTGTAAAGCTGGCGGGCTTCATTTTCGGCATCCGCCGGATCACTTCCATCCAATGTAAAGTAAATCTGCGCTTCCGCAGTCGTGGTACTCAGCGTAATCGCTGTTCCGGATGCCACCTCTCCCGCCTGCGGATCTGCTGTCGGAGCCGCAACGGTCGTCTCCCCTCCGGGCTCTGAACCGCTCTCAGTCAGCTTATACAAAGTAAAGTTACTGGGGTAACCTTCCGGATTCCCTGTAACCGTTGAATCTTTATAAGCACGGAATTTATTCTCCGAACCCTTGTTGCTGGCCAGACGAACCGTATCCTCCCCGGTGCCGGAGAAGGTAAATGTCCCTCCATTCTCCGACCATTCCCAGTCATAGCCGCCAGATGCGATTCCATTATTATCACCGCCCTTCGGGGCAATAAATTGTCCATTGGCATCCTGAAGAGTGGCGCTATTCCCGTCCACTGTAATCGTCCATGCACTGCCCGCTTCCGGACTGCTTCCGACCTCATCTGCCGTCACCCAGGTTCCGTCAAGCACTCCCGGGGCATATCCGGTATCCGTCACCATCACATACTTGCCTGTCTCAAATTCATCCGCACTGGAAATCTTCTGATACGTCTGCGTTCCTTCTGCCTGCGCAGTGGCGGGAACGCCGGAAAATACCAGAAGGACTGCCAGAAACGCGGACAGAAACCTCTGCAGGCCTTTCCTGAATCTCATAATTCTCCTCCTTCTTGCGGGCTCCTTTCCCGGAGCCGGTTTTTCTATAGTCATCTATCTATCACGACGCCGCTTTCCACGCGCCATCATGCGGGCGCTGATGAAAGCCACGATCGGTACGGTGAGAAGTATCCCCATAGATCCGGCGATGCTCTGAATAATCTCGATGCAGATATAGTCCGTATTGACCAGCTGCAGAAAGGGGATATCGTAGGTCTGAACCAGAATCAGCATATTTAAGGAAGAACCGGCAAAAGCCAGAATCAGCGTATTTGCCATGGTCCCCATGGCGTCCCGGCCGATATGCATGCCGGAGCGGAACAGCTGGCCCGCTGTCATGGCGGCATTCTGCTCCCGCAGCTCCCAGACGGCGGACGCGATTCCCAGAGCCACATCCATAACCGCGCCCAGGGCGGAGATGAGGACGCCGCAGACCAGAAGGCCCCGGACCTTCAGGCCCTTGTCCGCTCCATAGAGAATCAGATTCTCCGCCTCCGGCATGTTGAAGCCGTCCATGGGCGTAAGGCTGCCCGCCGCAGCGGCGATGGCTCCGGCCGCTACGACTCCGATCACGCAGCCCAGCACAGCGCACAGGGTTTTCCTGGAAAATCCGTTAAGCAGGATCAGCGCTCCTGCAGCCGTCACCGCGACGACGGCGACTGTGACCGGAACCGCCGGAATTCCCCGGATCAGGCAGGGGATTAGCAGGAACCATACGCAGGCCAGGGTAAAAAGAAGGCCCAGCAAGGCTCCCGCGCCCTTTTTTCCTCCAAGGACTGCCAGCAGTACGGCGAACAGCAGCATCAGGCCGCCCAGCACCGCTCCCCGGTTGTAATTGAAGAGAGAGGCATAGCAGGCCCCGTCCTCATCCGTCAGAATCCTTATAATGATCGAATCGTCTTTTTCCAGATCCACATTGAACATGGCGCTCATGTAGTTAGTCAGGCTCATAATTTCATTTTTATGGATTCCTGTCTGGACCCGGATCTCCAGTTCCTGGGTCCCCACGCGCTTGCCTTCCGCGTATTCGTAATCCGGGGCCGCGTCGTCCGACAGCACCGCCGTAACGACCGCCCGCTCAAACACCATCTGGCTGGCGCTGGTGGGCACCTCGCCTTCCGCCGGCCGGTTGACCAGGACGGCGCAGACTGCCAGAGCAGTCAGCACAGCGGCCATGATAAAAAGCCTCAGCAGATTTTTCCCCTGCCGCAGCCAGTTCAGGGCAGCATTTATTTCATTTTTCAGGGATTTTAGCAGTTTTTCTGACATCAGAACGGATTCCTTCCAAAATAAAGAATTTGATGGCGCGCCTTCCGGGCGTTACAGATTATGATATACGCTCATCGTTAAGAAATCCGGCATGCTCTGGTTAATGAGCCGTAAATTTTTCATCCGAATTGTTAAAAGCAGATAAAAAATAAGCGCATTTCCGCCCAGATTTTCCTTTTTTTCAAGAAATTGGCTGGCAAAAATGCGCTTATTTTTAATTTTAGTATTCCGTGCTGAGCAGGAAATCCGCGACATGCATCGTCTTGATTCCCTCGTAATTTCCTCCGGCAAATTCGTCTGTCGTAAGGACATACTTGGGATAATTGTCACGTATTTCAAGAAGCCGTTCGTATTCCCGTTTTTCTGTCTTTTCTGAACGAAACTCCTGTGTGACCTGGACATAGATTTTCTCATTCTGACGCACCGCTGCAAAATCAATCTCACCGTTGCTGGACTTTCCCACATAGACGGTGTAGCCCCGGCGGCAAAGCTCCAGATACACAATATTTTCAAGGCTGGAAGCCGCGCTGTCCACGTCGTAGCCAAGGACACTATAGCGCAGGGCTGTATCAGCAAGATAGAATTTCTCCTGGGTTTTCAGAATTTCCTTTCCCTGCAAATCATACCTGGAACAGCGGTGAAGCAGATATGCCTTTTCTAATTTTTCCAGATAACCGCATACCGTTTCATTGTCCAGGGAGCGGCGCTCCGATTTCAGGTAATCCGCAATCGATTTTGCCGAAAAAGTATTTCCCACATTGCTGAAGGTATATTTGACGACCCGCTCCAGCTGATCGATTTTTCTGATCCGATTCCGTCTTACAATATCTGAAAAAATCGTGGAGTTATAGATATCCCGGACAATCGTGTAAATTTCATCCTGAGAAAACGCCTGCAGATGGGCCGCCGGAAATCCTCCCAGACGGATATAATCTGCCAGCTCCGCTTTCGGCTCCCTGACAGAAGTGAATTTACCACCCTTTCCCAGCCCTTGATTTCCTGCACCTCATCCAGAAACAAATAAGTCTTTCCGCCCGGATAAAGGCGCTCCTTCAGCTGCATATACATCTGCTTTGCCGTCATAT
>CALWQJ010000011.1 GCA_944383645.1 uncultured Merdimonas sp. | reverse complement strand
AGCAGCACATAACCTACCAGTACGATCAGACCGATCATCCACGCCGGCTGCTGCAGAATATTTGTAGCAAAATACGACCATGCGCTCATTAAAATTTCCATACACTTTTCCTCCAGTATTTTCCTTTAGTCTATCCTTTTCCCTCGAAAACCCGGACTCTTTATTTGTCCAGGTATTTCTCCTGAAGCTTCAGAAGATCCTCCGGTCCCTGCGCCTCCAGAAGCTCTGCCACCAGATCCTCGTTCATCAGCATCTCTGACAGGCGCATCATGTTGTTCAGGTGCTGGTCCGGGTTGCAGGACGCCAGGGTGAAGAACAGCTGCGCATCCTTCTCCGGATCATTCGGATCGAAGCTTACCGGCTTGTTCAGCTTCATGAAGCCGATGGCCGTCTTGTTCACGCCGGTCGCTCCCTCCTGGGAATGGGGCATGGCCACCTTCGGCATGATTACGATATAGGGGCCGTATTTGCTTACGCAGTCGACAATCTGCTGGGCATAGCACGGATCCACCGTACCGTCCGCCTCCAGAGACTTACAGCTCATGCGGATGGCCTCCTGCCAGTCCGGCGCCTCCTCAGCGAACAGATAATGTTTCATTTCCACAAACTCTCTTAACATAGCTCTTCTCCTATCGCTGCCGCCTGCCCGGTCTCCTGGCAGGGCGGCCTGTTCAAAACTTGCTGCTTACAGGCAGGAACGGAACGGAATGTTCTGCGGATGCTCGAAGCAGTCCTCAAAGCCTCTTCTGTGGTGGTAGTAGATCTTGTCCTTATCCTGCGGATAGGTGTACTTGCCGCCCACCTGCCAGAAGAAGGGATGGAACTTGTACTCGTTGCGATCCTTCTTGAAATCGTACAGAAGCTTGATCTCCTCGCAGTCCGCCTGGAAATTCGTCCATACATCCCAGTGAATCGGGATGACAACCTTGCACTGCAGGTTCTCAGCCATGCGCAGCACGTCGATGGAGGTCATCTTGTCCTGCATACCGATGGGGTTCTCTCCGAAGGAGCCGAACGCCACGTCGATGTCGTAGTCCTTGCCGTGCTTTGCGAAGTAGATGGAGAAGTGAGAGTCTCCGGAGTGGTAGATATTTCCGCCCGGGGTCTTCAGCAGGTAGTTCACTGCCTTCTCATCCATATCGGTCGGGCACTTTCCGGTCAGCTCCTCGCGGTTCTCGCTGGTGTCGTCTGTGGTGACGATGCAGGTACGGTCAAAGCTGTCGAGGGCCACGATCTCGATATCCTTAATCTTGATTACGTCTCCCGGCTTTACGGTGATGCAGCGGTCAGCCGGAACGCCCCACTTCATCCAGGTCTCTACAGACTTCTTCGGTCCGATGAAAGGCACCGGGATCTCCTTGCCATTCTCATCGGTGGTGGTCATGCCGCTCTTGATTACGTGGGCAGCCCACTCTGCGGACATATGGTCCTGATGGTAATGGGTAGCCAGAACCGCGTCTACCTGCTTGAACGCAAACGGGTCGATTACGAAAGGCACGTTGCGCAGGTTCGGCTGCATCAGGCGGCCTCCGCACATATTCGCCATCTGATGGCCCGGCTTCATCTTATTGTCGCCATGGGTTCTCTTTCCATTGCCGCACCAGAGGTCGATGGTGATGTTCGCCCCGCCCGGTGTCTTCATCCAGATTCCGGTACAGCCCAGCCACCACATGGCTACGTTTCCGGGAGCTACTACCTCGTTCTCGATGTCTTCCACCAGCCAGGTTCCCCACTCCGGAAAGGTGCTCATGATCCAGCTGTCTCTTGTGATGTCGTCAATCTTGGACATATCAGTTACTTCCTTTCTTAAAAATAATTTTCTGTTCCTTATGGATCCTATTGTACCGGAGTCTTCCAGATCCCGCAAATGCTTTTATGATTATTTTTATGTTTTTACGTTCGTTTTTCGTACTTTTTGATAATTTTGTATTATCGCACAAGCAAAACCTCTGATTTTTGCATTTATGTAAACTAAAATCCGGCATTTTGCACAGCCGGATTTTAGTTTATGATTATTTTGAACTTTTCATTTTGTTCTTTTTGTGCGTTATTATAAAAATACCCCCGGAGATCAGGACCAGAGCTCCGCAGATACAGGCTGTCATGGCTCTTCCATTCCGCACAAACTGAATCCACGCACTGGAGGTGACAAGGAATCGCAGCTCTTCTGTCTCCTGCCGGTTTCCCGCTTCATCCTCCGCCCGCACCATCAGCGTCTGCCAGTCCCCGCTCCCCGGCACCCGGAAGACAAGCTGTCCCCGGCTCTCCTGAAGCTGTGCCCGATCAAAGGAGGCCTGCTTTTCATCGTTGATCCAGATCTCCGCCTGGCTGAGAGCAATATTATCCTGTATATCTATCCGGATTTCCCGGCTGTCGCTGCGGTACCGTCCGTTGTCCTCCACGCCTGTCACCACGACGCTGGGAGTGGTCTTGTCAACAGCGAATTCTATGCTCTTTTCCTTGATGCGGTTGCTGGAGACATTTTCCGCCCTGTCCTTTGAATACACCGTCACCACATATGTGCCCTCTCCACTGAAATTACGCGCCGCAATCTGATACCGATAGGTTTTCCAGGAGTCCTCGCCGCCGGATTCCGTGACCGTATAGTCCCGTCCCTCCTGCAGCATGACTACCTGTCCGTCCCGGCTGTAGGAGACCTCACCGAACTCCAGCGTGTCTACATTATATTCCTCGATCACGATATCCTGCTCCTGGCTTGTATAATAGGAACCATTCCTTCCAGCCAGCTGCTCCGTGGCCGCATCCAGCACATAGGCAGAGCCGAAGCGGTTCACAGAAAACAGGAGCTCTGTCTCCGTCACATTTCCAGCCAGATCTGTGATGCTGGCGGTAAGCCGGTACAGGTCGTCATTTTCCGGCACATGTTCGAAATCTCTCCATTTCAGAGTGACGCCGTCCGCGCCGGCGCTCCTTGAAAACGGCATTTCACGGAGTCCTCCGCCGCTTCCCAGAAGCTGTACCTGGATTCCCTCCATGTCATAATTGGTATCCGCAATCCGCAGTCCGGGAGCGACTGTGCCGTTGTTCGCTGAGTGGTTCTCGATATCAAAAAATTCTGCCTCAGGAGCTGTCAGATCCACCACAAACTCCTCCTCCGTATAGATCTCTGCCTCATTTCCGGCCAGATCCGTATACTGAAGCTCCATCATAAAGACGCCGTCGTAATCGAAATCCACCAACGCCCGGTGCTCATCACCGTTTCCTGAGAAGCCCGAAATCCGGGGCGCGGCGATTCTCTGTCCTCTGTCTGTGGCCGTGGTCTCCGCGATCACATCCTCTTCCCTGAAGTTTTTCTCTGTAATCAGAATCTGAGCGGAGCGCGCTTCCCCGTAGTAATTTCCGTTCAAGGCACTGCCGCCGTTCCAGCTGACCGAGAGTACGGGAGCTGTCTTGTCTATCACGAATTCCTCTGTCTTTCCATAGCTGCCTTCATTTCCCGCAGAATCCCGGCAGGAAAAGCCAAAGCTGTACTCGCCGTCCTGATCGAAGACCACCTCCGCCGTCCAGCTGCAGCTGTCTGTATGCCCCAGATCGTATGGATCCCCGGATCCGGAGCAGCCTCCGCCTCCGTGATGGCTCCAGGACAGCCCCGGCGTGTCCATGCCGGTGATCTCAAGCTGCACATCCTCCGGATCAAAGTTCCGCTCCGTCACTGTAATCAGCGCCGTACGGTCTGCCTTATAATATTTCTCATTCAGAACCTCCTCGTTGTCCCAGCTTACAGACACCTGCGGAGTCACCGTATCAATGTGTACCTCAGGCATTCCTGCTGTTCCGGCTGTATGGCCTGCAAAATCTGTCAGAATCCCCTGTATCGGGATCTCATTCCGGTTATTTTCCGAGGCATGGATGGTCATTCTGTAGCTCAGCTCTGTGACGATCTCCCGGCCTTTCTCCTCGAAGCTCTGCCGCTCCTCCTGGCTTCCCGCCTGATAGAAGGCGTTCCGGATTCCGGAAAAGCCGTCCTTCATCACGAACTGAATCGTCACATCTCCGCGGTAAAAGCCTTCTCTTTTGGCTGTTCCGTCCACCACGGACACCTCCGCTGAGGAGGTCTTCTCATGCATCGCGGTCGTCTCGGAGACGATTCCTCTGGTCGTCACGCTTCCTGGCATGGCTGTGCCTGCCCGGTCAGCGGCACGGACCGTAAAGGTTCCCCGGAAGGATTCCGGGAGAGTGATTTCCATGAAGCAGACCGACGGGTCTGCCCCGTCCCGCTTCAGCATGCCATTCTGAAGAGACGCCGTTCCTTCCACGGTCTTCCCTGTCTCTCCGTCCTCATAATAGACCTCATACCTGTACCAGAGCTCGCCCACTCCGCTGACCAGATCCCTGGCCTGCATGCGGACCGTCATTTCAGGCTTGCAGAAGCACCCGAATGTCACGCCGTTTATGAGCTTTTCAATGAAATTCTGTTCCTTTGCTTCATAAGTGATGTCTCCCGCCGGTTTTCCCTGGCTGTCATACCAGTCTGCCAGCTCCGGAGCTGTACGGTCCAGGCAACAGCTTCCGAGATCCAGCCTGTGATCCTGCTCCTGCCCGGTGAAAGAGGCGTAATTGCCTGCCTTATCCCGTACCTCCATGCTCAATGTATAATGAGCCTCTGTCTCGAGCCTCAGGGTAAGCCTGTGCACACCGTCCTCGAAGGTTCCGCCCAGGTCTTCCGAAAGCTCCGCCCAGGTCTTCCCGTTCAGGCTGTCCACCTCCCCGCAGGGCACCTGAGCGCCACGGATATCCGCCGCTTCCAGCCAGAGACGGGTAGCCTCCATATCCAGGTTCGGCTCGGCCACAGCCAGCTCCAGTGTGAGGAATTCCCCGCTTTGGTAATAATCCTCCTCCCCGCTGATTTCCTGACCCTCTGCGTCCAGCCAGCGGAACGACACCTCCGGTGCAGTCCTGTCAATGATAATCACCGGGCTCATATAGAAGCCCTCTGTCACAGCCGTGTCTCCCAGGCCCTCCAGAATATTCCCGGCTCCATCCGAAAAGGCTCCCAGAGCGGCAGATGTGTCATAGCCCCCGGCTCCGGCCTCCGGCCAGGAGCCGATCCGGAACCGGTAGACTCCCTCCTCCGTCAGCAGATACTGCCCCCGGTACAGCCCATTTCTTTCATCCTCAGCCGAGGCCGCCGTAAGCGTGCGCCCAAGCTTCGTATCTGCAGTAAGCCTTCCGTCCTTTTCCAGCTCCAGATGCATCCTGTCCTGTACATAGGAAAAATACCGCTCTGATACAGTCAGGTCAAAGGGGACACTGCCGGCATAGTACAGGGACTCATCATTTTCATAGCCCTCCAGATGCTCTGCCTCTGTGCTCACGCCCAGCCGCGGCGCAGTCGTATCAATGATGAGAATGCTGCCATTCGCCAGCGCGGCTTCCTCCGCTTCCGCGGCATTTCCCGCTCCGTCTGTCATCACAAGCTCTGTAATGCGCAGCTTTTCTTCCTCCAGTTCACTGTCTCTTACATTCAGGAGCTGCTCAAAAAGCTGATATTCCCCTCCCTCTACAGAGCCCTGAGCCTCCAGCGTCACCGGCAAAGACTCCGTCAGCGTATATTCTTTCTCCGCGTAAGTAAAAACAAGCCTCCGGATCCCGGATGGACAGGTTCCCGGATCTCTCGCGTAAATCTTCACCCGGATCGCAGTTTTTCCGAATATGGTGTTGGCTATCTGGTGAAGCAGCCCCTGCTCCTCCGCTGCTTCGTACCCAAAATAGATATGGGTGGGATCCGGATCCTTCCCATCTATAAAAATTCCCTTTATCTCCTCTGTCTTCTCATTTCCGGCCCGATCCCGGGTGCGGATGTAGACGCTTCCCTGAAAATCCTCCTCGTGCAGCACGATGCGGTACGTTCCATCCTTCTCCGGCTTCAGCTCCTGTCCCTTCTGATTCAGTGTCTCCAGATCAAAGCCCGGCACAGTCCCATCCTCCGCCTGAACCTGCACATAATATTTTACAGACTCTGTTCCAGACTCGTCCGCCAGGCGGAACGAAAGCTCATAGTCCTCCGCATTTGTCCATACTCCCTCTCCGGCCGTCCGGGCCATCAGCTCATACCGGACAGGACTTCTGTCCAGAAACACCGCTGTACTCAGCGTCTCCGCTTCGTTTCCGGCTTTGTCCTTTGCCAGTACGGACAGCGTATAGGCCGCCTCTGTGGAAAATGGCAGTGTCAGCGTGTAGACTCCGTTTTCATGCGTACCACCGTACTGCCTGGAAAGCTCTTCCCAGCTCTTCCCGTTCAGCTTCTGCACCTCTTCACAGGAAACCGCCGCGCCGGAGCCATCCCGCGCCTCCAGCCAGATCCTCGTGTCCTCTGTGTCCAGATACAGCTCCTTTACGGCCAGCGTCACAGACAGCCCGTCTCCGCTCTGGTAATACGAGCCGGATTCCGCAGGATCAAAGGGCCGGCCGTCCGCGTCCTTCCACTGCAGGCCCGCCTCGGGCGCAGTTTTGTCAATCACGATCTGCGGCCCGGTATACACTCCGCTCTGAACCTCCGTATTCTCTCCGCCTGTCATCAGGTTCCCGGCCGGATCCGAGAAGCCCCCGAGAACAGACGTATCGTACCCTGCAGCCTCCCCCGTTCCTTCCGAAGGCTCTGAAGGCTCCGTCCCGGAAAACTCCGGATAGGCTCCGATCCGCAGCTGCCAGCTGCCCTCCTCCGTCAGCGTATATACAGTTTCATAGATTCCCTTCTCCGGATCCTCTGCCTTCATGGCCGCTCCAAATCCGGTATCCGGCGTCCTTGTCTCTCCTTCTGCCAGCTCCAGGTGCAGGCGGTCCTTCACCTGATCAAACCATTTCTCCTCCACCGTCAGTCGGAAGACGGCGGCGTCCTTAAAATACCAGCGCTCATCCGCGGAAAATCCGTTCCGGTATCCGCTCTCCGCCTTCACTGTCAACTTCGGCGCTGTCCTGTCGATAATCAGGGTATGGCCGCCCTTCAGGAGCTCTGCCTCCCCTTCCGCTGTATTTCCGGCCAGATCCTTCAGCTTCAGGTCCGTGATTTCCAGAAGCTGATCCTCCAGCTTATCCTTTTTCACATCCAGGGACACCTCTGCCAGCTGATAGAGCCCCGCAGCCGCGGGATCCTTCACCTGCTCCGCCGTCAGGGACGCTTCCCCAAAGCTGTTTACCGTAAAGCTCTGGCCCCCGCACCGGAAAGACAGCTCTGCGATACCAGACGGGAAGCTGCCCGGGTCCCGGACATACACCTTCACCGCGATCGCTTCCTTCCCGAACACACCATTCCAGAAGCTGTCCCACCCGCCTGTGTCTGTATCCGCCTCGTATTCAAAATACAGATTCTCCGTATCCGGATCGATTCCGTCTATCTGGATTCCGCCCACGGTCTCTCTTCCTTCATTTCCCGCAAAATCGCGGCTGAAAAGATAGACACATCCCCGGAAATCCTCTTCGGAAAGCGTAACGGTATAGCTGCCGTCCTGTCCCGGGCTCAGCTCCCGGCCTTCCTTCTGCATCGTCTCGTCGCTGAAGGCCGGGACCGTTCCGTCTGTCTGCTGCCTCTGCACATAATACCATACGCCTGCTGTGCCGCTCTCATCAGTCAACCGGAAGGTGAGCCGGTAATTTTCCTCATTTGTCCATTCATTCTCTTCTGCTGTCCTGCCAAGGAGCTCGAAGGCTGCAGGGGAACGGTCCAGAAGTATCTCTGTCTTCCCGGCCTCTGCCCTGTTTCCGGCTCTGTCAGCAGCCTCCGCAGACAGTGTGTAGGCCGCTTCCGCCGTCAGGCTCAGGGTCAGGGCGCTGACGCCGCTTTCCTCCGTCACGCCGTACCTTTCCGCAAGCCAGGCCCAGGTCTTCCCGTTGATATTCTCCGCCTCTCCGCCGGCCGGGTTCCCCTGTCCGTCCAAAGCCGTCAGATAGATGTATGTACCGTTCGGATCCAGATACCTTTCCCGAACGGAAATCACCGCAGTCAGGCTTTCTCCTCTCTGATAATAGGCTCCCGGCTCCGAGAGATCTATTGCCGTTCCATCCGCATTCCTCCACTCCACACTGATAACCGGATCTGTCCGATCTATGCAGATGCCCTTTATCTCCTGCACGGTTTCATTTCCGGCCATGTCCCGGGCACAGACATAAACGCTGCCGCAGAATTCCTCCTCCGGAAGCGCAATGCTCCAGAGCCCCTGCTCAGAGGAATATACTGCCTCCTCTCCCTCCGCTGTCATGGTTTCCGCGCTGTATTCCGGCACGCCGCCCTCTTCATCCTGCTCCTGGATATAGTAGCTCAAAGCCTTCACACCGTTTTCGTCGGAAGCCCTCAGAGCAATGTGATAGGGATGGCTGGTCCATACGCCTTCTTCCGCTGTCCTGTCCGCCACCTCCACAGAGGGCCCCTCCTGATCGCTCACGATACGGACCATCAGGGGAACAGAAATATTTCCCACCTTATCCTCCGCATAAAAATACAGCGTGTGCGTTCCTCCCTCCGCAAAGACCAGGCTGCCTTTGGAGACCGGACGCTTTTCTGCCGCTCCTTTCTCCGCGTACTCAGCATCCACCGTGTAAAAATATCCGGAAATTCCGGAGCCCGTCTCCTCATCCTGCGCTGCAGGAAGTGTAATGACGACGCCCCTCCCTCCGCTGGTATAGACCGTCGGGATGTCTCCCGTATTCTCCACTGAAAGTTGCTCTCCGCTCTCCGCGTCCGCAACGGACAGGCTGCTTCCCTCCAGCCAGACCGGCGCGGCAGTGTCAGGGGGCTCCGGCTCCCGGATACCTGTGATTTCCACAGAATCAGAGACTGTCTGTCCCTCAGCATCTCCTTCCCCTCCGTAAGACAGAGAGATCGTGATACTTAAGGGCTCTCCGGCTTCCGCCGCGTTCTGCTGTAACTGCACACCGACCGTCAGGATACCCTCGCTGCCATCCCCGGAGATCTCATATGTCATGCTGTCCGCCAGAACCTCTGCGCGGCTGACATCCGAAAGGTCTGCGCTGAAATTTTCCACATCCAAAAGGGCGAGAGCCTGAGAGCTCTCTATCCCTGCCAAATCCCTGGCAGTTACCGCAGCCCGGACAGTGATGCGGTTCCCTGCGGTGATGACCGCTCCCTCCTCTGCATCCAGCTCCGCCGACAAGCTGAATTCAAAGCCTTCTTCCGGTTCCTCTCTGCCAGCCGCTCCCCTGTCCGGCTCTTCTTCTCCTGGTTCCTCTACGTCTGGTTCTTTTTCCGGTTCCTCTCCGCCCGGCTCTGTGTCTACCGGCACCTCCTGCGTATTTGCGATAATTTCCGGAATCTCTTCCGCCCGGACCTCACCAGCCCCGGCCGCCTGCAGCAGCAGAAGTATGGCCAGCATCACGGCCAGCGCTCTGTATCCCTTTCCTGCCTTCATCACTTTCTCCTCCCAGCCTAGATTGTCTCGTCCGTATGCGTCACCAGAATTTCTTCCTCTATCTGGAATCCATCGTTTTCAAGAGGGATCGTCTCGCTCCCGCCGGCATATTCCAGCATATCCCGGCGGCCCAGCGGAAGCGTCTCTCTGCCGCGGACAGCCTGGGCCGCCGGCGCTGACCGCCCTGTCTCCGGTGCAGCCGGCCCATAATCGGCAGAATGGGAAAAACCGCCCTGCTTCATCCTCTCTATGGAACGCTTCGCCGTCTTTCCGCTCAGATACCCTATCGTTCCGGGAATCCGGAAAACAAAAAACAGCGCCACAGCCAGCGTCAGGCACAGCACAGCCAGCACGGCACTCACAAGAAAAATCTGATGGTACATCGCGATTGCATTTTCCGCATGGTTCATCCCGCTACACCCCCTCATGCTCCGCCAGCGCCTGCGGCTGGCTGAATACTGCATCTACCTGCTCCTCTGCCTGTGCGGTAAGCTGCTCCAGGCTCTGCTCCATTTCCTCCAGGCCCTGCTCCTTCAGATCCACCTCCAGGAAATCTGTCTGAAGATGCTTCCGGATCCCCGCAAGCTGCTCCTTCATCTGTTCTCTGCTCACCCCGGCAGCCGCAAACTCCGGCGCCCGGGTGTACAGCTGGCCGGCCAGCTCCTGGTACATGCGCAGGGCTGTCATGGCATTGTCCTCATCCACCAGGTTGCCTGCCGTGAGCTCTGTAAGCTGATTCCAGTAGTCCAGATAGGAAACCGTAGAATCACCCGCCTTGTCTATCAGGCCAATCTGTGTATAATATCCGGCTATGGCTCCCAGCCTTTCGGCCCGCACTCTTTCCTTTTCCGGAAGGCTCTGAGACTGTGCCGCAGCATCCAGCCACTTCACTGCATAGGTCTTGTTCCCTTCTGTCTCATAATAGTAGTAATAGGCCAATCCCAGCTCATAGGCCAGCCTTCCATATTCCTCTGCGTTTTCTCTGAGAAGGTTCTCATATGTCCTTCCTTCCGCATCAGTCCGGCTCAGAAGGCTTCGCAGTTCCTCGTCTTCCTCTCTGTCCAGGCTGACCGCTCCGTTTTCCGCCGTCAGGAATACGTGCTCCAGAAGCTCCAGGTATCCGTCCGCCCTTCCCGGCTCCAGGCTGACCGCCTGTTCACAGAGCCGGATTTGCTCTTCCTTTGTAGCTCCGGAACGGGCGTCGGCTATCAGCGACTGGTAGGTATTTGCCGTAAGCCCCCGTTCCATGTTTCCTGCTGCCAGAGCGGTCGTACCGAAAACCAGTGACAGAGACAGGGCCGCTGCAAACAGGCCGGCTCTCCTCTTCTGCTGCCTCCGGTATTTTTCATCCAGCTCCCCATAATGCTCAAGAGCATAGTAAAGCTCCTCGCAGCTCTGATATCTCTCACTGGGATCCCGCTGGGTGCATTTGAGAATGACGGCTTCCAGTCCTGAAGAGAGCGCGGGATTCCACTGCCGGATTGGATAGATCTCATAGGGCGGCTCAGAAGGGTTATGCCCGGTCAAAAGATGGTAGAGCGTCGCGCCCAGGCAGTAAATATCTGTCCGGGCGTCCGTCTGTCCGCTGCCGCCCCACTGCTCTGGCGCGGCATAGCCCGGCGTACCCAGGCAGACCGTATCATCCCTGCTGCTTCTCTCCTTGAATTCCCGGGCTGTTCCGAAATCAATCAGGGTCACAGTACCATCTGATTTGAGCATCACGTTGGAAGGCTTCATATCCCGGTAAATGATCGGGGGCTTCTGCCTGTGCAAATAGCCCAGCACATCACAGAGCTGCTTTCCCCAGGAAATCACCTTCTCCTGAGGCTGGGCTCCTTCCTCCTTCAGAAGCGTCTCCAGGGAATTTCCCTCTATATAATCCATAACAATCAGGAAGGTGTCATCCTCGTCTATGACGTCAATGATGCTGGGCAGATTCGGGTGCTTCAGCTTTTTCAGAAGATCCGTCTCCACGATCAGCCCCTGGCGGACCACCTCATAATTCTGTACGCCGTCCTTGCGCACCTCCTTGACCGCCCAGGTTTTGTTCGCTTTTTCATTAATCGCAAGATAGACGACACTCATGCCGCCTTTTCCAATCTGATTCAGTATTTTGTATTTTCCGTCTATCAGAGAACCTATTTCCAGCATGACAGGTTTTCTCCTCCCTCTGTCTTTTTCGGCTTTTCCGCTCCACACAGGCCTTCCGGCAGTCTCCAGCCAAAGCTTAAAAAGTCCGGACAGCCAGCGCACTGATATTGTCTCTTTCTCCGCGGGACATAGCCAGTGCCGTCAGATATCCGAGCCTCTGCTTCAGAACTCCGGCGTCTGTGATTCCTGCCGGAGAAAGCTGCTCCTGAAGTTCCCAGGCAGAAAGCTCGTGCCGCAGTCCATCGCTGCACAGAAGATAGACTGCTCCCTCCAGCAGATCACCGCTCAGAAGCTGTGGCTGTACTGAATCAGAGGCTCCCACACACTGAAGCAGCACATTGCGCCTCGGATCTCTCTCCAGCTCCTCCGGGCGGAGCAGGCCCTGGCGTATCTCCCGGGCCACGAGTGTGTGATCCTCCGTCAGCTGCCGAATCTCCTGTCCTATCTCATAGACCCGGCTGTCTCCCACATGGGCAATGTAATACCGCCCCGCCGTGAGCAGCAGCACCGTGGCTGTCGTTCCCATACGCACGCCGTAGTGTTCCCCGTATGCGCGGATCCGCTCATTTTCCCGAACCAGAAGCCCGCAGAGGGATTCTCCGAGACGCGCCTCATCCCTGCGCAGTCCCGGGAATTCCCGTTCGAACCAATCCGCAAGGCAGCGCACCACCCGGGCACTGGCGGCCTCCCCCCTGGCAAGACCGCCCATACCGTCGCAGACAGCGGCGATGCAGTAATGGTTCTGCCCGTCCCCGGCCCTCTTCAGCAGGATGGAATCCTGATTTTCCGTCTTTTCGTTTCCCCTGTCCGTCTCATATGAATAGAAAAAATTCATGCCAGATGCACCTCAAAATCTTCATCCGCCAGACGGAGCCTTGCGCCGTCCTCCAGCCTGGCAAGCTGCCCGGGAGACACTGCCTGCCCGTTCAAATAGGTATGGTTGGTCGAATTGTTGTCCCGGACATAGTAGCCGTCCTCCTGGCAGATAATATCCGCATGGCTTCTGCTTACAGCTCTGTTGTCCGGAATCACCAGATCCACATAGGACTGGTCGCTGCCCATACGTACCACATTTTTGTCAAGGTACATCCGCTGAGAATTCCTTACCCGGAGAAGCCAGGCTCTGGGGCGGATATCCGGCTGTGCGGAAAGCACAACTGTTCCCACGGATTCTCCTCCGTTCAAGACTACAGTAGAGCCAAAGTTTCCCGGAACCGTTCTCACCGGCTGCCTGGAGCCGGACGAATTCTGCATTCCGCCCCGGGCAGCAGCCTGCGGTCCAGGCGCAGGAGCTCCTGCATGCCCCACAGAAGCAGAGGAGCCTGCCTGGGGCATGACAACCGGCTGTCCTGGTACCTGGAAGCCGACAGCCGCATAAGACGGCTGAGAGTCCTTTTCCTTTTTCTTTCCGCCAAACAGAGATTTTTTCTCCTTCACAGGCTTTTCCTTAGCTTTCTTTTCCTTTACCGGTTTTTCCTGCTTCTGGGCCTTCTCCTTTTTCGAGCCAAACAGGCTGAATTTCTGCTTTTTTCCCTGCTCTGCCTGTCCCACAGGCGTCCGGAGTTCTGCCGGGACGGTTCTCGGCTGGCCGGGAATGCCCTGAACGGAAACATCCTGGTCGGGAATGCCCTGAACGGGCATTTCTCCCGGCTGGCCTGTCTCGGGCTGGACTACCTGCTGAGGGCTGGCGTCTGGCCGGGACAAACTCAGGGCCCCGGCGGAGCCAGTCTGGAGAGCCCCTCCAGATCCTCTGTTTCTTCCCTGCCGCGCCAGAGCCTCCTGCCCGGACGGAGAAGTCTGAAGCTGGCCTGCTGCAGGAGAAATGCTATCCTCCTTCATCAGCTCCTTCAAAAGCTTCTGAAGCTCCTGCAGGGAAAAGGTTCTTCCGCCATTCAGAAAGCTTATCAGCTTCGCTACATAGCCGCTGTCCTCTGCTGTGTCAAAGCGGACACCGAATACCAGCTGCTTGAAAAATTCGTCCAGGCGTACCTGCTCATCCTCCTCTTCCTCCTTTTCCACCGGAAGGCAGATCATGCCGGCCTTCACGCGGCTCACATCCACAAAGATCCATTCCGGATCCAGCTCAAAGAATTTCGGTTCCAGCATATATTCCTCAGCCGCCAGAAAAGCAGATACAAGGCTGAACAGAATTCCCAGCATCTGCCGCTTTGCCACGCTTCCGGAGAAGTACTGCTTCAGGCTTACCCTGGCAGATACGTTATATTTCAAAAGCCGCCTCTCGTCTATCTGTGTATAGACGGCCGGAATAATTCCTTCTATCCGGTTGTTTTCCATCATCCCCATAGTCATAGGCTCCAGGCCTTCGTCCCTGGACAGCTCATAGACCAGAAATGTGATGTTTCCCTGTGTCTCATAGATAAATCCCATGCTTTCCTCCTCCTTACCGGGCATACTGCTGAACTGTCTCGATCAGCTTCTTTACCTGCGCGGTATTTTCCGAAATCTCCTGCCTGTTCAGCTGACGGTAATCATAACGCTTTCTCCAGGCCGCCGTGGAGTCCGCGTCCTGCTCTCTGTGCTCCCCGTTCATATATTGATCCAAGCTCAGGCCGGGGCAGAAGACGTCCAAATACCCTTCCTCCGCAAAGACCTGAACTCTCCAGCCGCCAAACACCTTTTTCAGCCCTTCCGCAGCCTCAGCCGTATCTCCCCTCCAGGGAAGGCGGATCAGGATTCCCTGAAACCAGACCGCGTGATCACTTCCCGACAGGGCCATCTCATGCGCCATTCCGAAACTGTCCCTCGCCGGGAAGCTCAGGCTCCCGAAATAACGGATAAAGCTTCTGCGGAGCCTCGGGCATTCCTGCTTCATCTGCATCAAGGCCTTTTCGTCCAGAACCAGATAGGACCAGTCCGGATAAAAATATGAGGCAAGCGCAGGCCTGAGCCCAAAGATATGCCGGCGGTACAGCTCCGGCGCGGATACCGATCCGGAACGGCTCCCGGCCATCTTCAGAATGCCGACGGCTGCAAAAAGCGCCGTCAGGGCAGCGCAGCCCAGCACCGCTGCCGTCCCTGCGCCCTGATCCCGCAGCGCATAAATGACTGCCAGCATGATGAGCGCCAGAATCCACCAACTAATGGCTCCTCTCTGCTTTTTTCCTGTCTTCCGGTATTTCCCGATATCCCGGTCAAACTCTTCCATCTCCCGCCGCACTGCGGCCTCCGCATGTTCCTTCATATGCTACCTCCACAAATATGCCTTCGCATTCTGTACCAGCGTGATTGTGTCAATCCCAAAAAACGGATAGCGGAAGGCTACCTTATATTCCACCACAATATGAATCTCCCTGCTTCCCGCGTCGTAGGTGCTCCGGCTGAAATCCATTCCATCCTCCACCCGGAAGGATTTCAGATTTCCTTCCAGAATGCTCTGCCCTCCCGCGGCCTCCGCCATCTTGTCGGCGATCAGCGCCTGGGTCGACTTGGCCTGATCCGCCGTGTATTCGGCCTGAATCTGGCTGGAGCTTTTGAACATATCGCTGAAATTGTCAAACATCTTTGAGAGCTCCGTTCCCGCTCCCGCCAGAGCCGACACATCCTGCTCGTAGCTTTCCGCCGCAATCAGGGAGCTGGCCTGCAGAAGGTTGTGAGCGATATAATTCTGGGCCCGGTACACCTGGCTGAAATTCAGAAAAATCATGATGAAGAAGATAAAGATGGGGAGGACGATGGAGCCCTCCACCGTCAAAACCCCGTTCTGTTCCCGCAGCATCCTTTTCATAATCAGTACCCCACAAACCGGAGACTCCGAAGCTGCAGCGTATCCAGCTGCTGCAGCGGCTCGTAAAGCCCTGGTATCAGAGAATCATATTTGGCGTTCACGTTGACACGCAGATAGGTGTAGGAATCGCTCAGCGTAAAGCTGCTGTCCGACTGGCGCATTTCCATGTTGATGAGATCCCCGATGCGCTGTACCTTGGTCAACGTAGGCACCGTACAGAGCAGGACCCAGAGATACTCGTTATAACTCACGCCCAGCACTGCGTCCAGCCCCTCCATCCCTATAGAAAGCGCCGTATTGTCCTTCAGAGCCGTCTCGCTGTAAAGTCCGGAGGCCAGTCCGATGGGCTTGATAAACTGATCCATAAATTCCTTTGGCGTCTTGATTTTTCCCTTCGCGATTTCATCCGCGATCTTCGTGCCGCGCTCCATGACATTGCTGGGTGTCAGCAGTACCTGATAGGGGAATTTCACCAGCTGCACCTTGGCCGGATTCTTATCATAGGTGGAAAGGATCAGCGCCTTCATCTCCACGCAGGACTCCGCTACCACCCAGAGAGCCAGAATCACCGGAGCGAAGGGACCCGCGATCGCGGAGGTCTGGACGATCTCCGCATTTCCGATGACAGGCAGAATATTCGTCAGCAGCCGCATGATAAAGATGATATCGTAAACCGCAGCCTGATTCTCCGTCTCGTTCGGACTCCCGTTTACTATATATTCTACACAGGCTCCGTTGAACATCTCCCCGCTTTCTGTGGGAGCGCCCGTCCCGGCCCAGGCTGCAATCAGCCCGTCAAAGGCCCCCACCGCTTCATTCATATACTCGTCAGCGCTGTGAGCGGAGCTGTAAATGCTGCTGTACCTGTCGCCCCGGAAGCTCTTTCCGGTCTCCGCGCTGACCCTGTCCGGAAACATGGAGGTCGCATAGGAATTTACGTAAAAGCCTTCCGCCAGATTGTGGAGCATGGCGTCCAGCATGGACTGCATATTCGCGCAAGCCGTCGGGATATCTGTACAAAGCTGAACCAGGGCAGCCACAGCTTCCCCGAGCTGCGGCAGCAGCGTAAACACGTAGACCACTGCAGTAATCCCTTTTGTGAGCGTCCCGATTACATTTACCACAAAGCTTATGAGTGTCTTGATATTCTCTATGATCCGGTTGAGCAGTTCCTCCGCAAATACATAATTTGTCGAGGCCGTGATCCGTCCGGAGGTTTCAAATTTGGAGATATCATAACCCAGGCGGGAGGCCGTCTCCAGTGTCTCGTTCAGCAGAGACTGGATATAGGCTGCGTCATCGCCGGAGAGCTCCGCCTCTGTAGTAGTATTGGACGTATAGCTGGCCCCCGCCACCCCTGAGGTGAGCTGAATATTGTAGGCGTCGTCGATTCGCTCTGAGCCGGGAATCAGGTAAGGGAACAGGACTGCAAAGGCGTTGACCAGCGCCAGGACAGAATCTGTGGCGCCCTCCCCCATCATGGCTGCGCAGAGCTCCTCTACCGTGTCCACTGTCATGTATCCGCTGATGTCCGTATAATAGTCAGAGGCCGACAGGTCATAATCCGAATCCTCATTCACGCTGCTTCCGCTGATGGCATCTACATTTGTCTTATTCGTCTCCAGGCCGGACAGCATTGCGCTGACCCGCTGCTGATAAGCGTCGTAGACCGGCAGCACCTCGTCCAGCTTTCCATTGATATTCTCATAAGCCTTTCCAAAGGACTTGAAATCCGCGTTGTCTGTATTCTCTCCAATCATCTTCGCGTATTTTTCCTGAAGGGCCAGGGACTTTTCCTGAAAGGCTTTATAGGCGTCCTCATAGCTCTCCATATCGCTCTTTACGGATTCCAGGGCTGTGGAATAGTCTTCTGCCGCTGTGTCGATGGCCTCTGAAAGGCGGTCCAGCTCATCGTAATAGTCTTCCAGCTCCTCGTCCTCCATGGTGTCCGGGTCATTGGCCTCCATGAAGGAAACCTTGGCATCGATAGCTGACTGCAGGTCTGTCCGCGCCGTATCCGCTTCCGCCACGCTCGTGTTCAGGGCTATGGCTGCATCATTCATCGCATTGGTGGCTGTGCCCCATTCTCCCGCCGAAGCCGCGGCGTCCGCGCTGGAATTGATCATCTTGAAGGTCGTGCCCGCCTCGCCCATCTTCAGGTTTTTCTCGATGAACTCGGTCATCTTATTCAGATCCACCCGGTTCTCAAACACGGTAATCATGGAGCGGTATTCTTCAAAATAGAGGATCTGATTCTTCAGCATATCCATATTTCCCAGGCTGTAGATCGGCTCAAGCTCCACCGTCACGTCGCTGAACAGCCTGGAAGCCGTATAGGTATCATCCTCATTCAGATTGGCGTTCGTATTGAAATAATCCATATATACCGACTGATCTGCGTCGGCGTCCAGCGCCAGAAGCCCAAAGCGAGTCAGCAGCTCTGTATTGTAATGGGCCAGCGTAGAATAAGAGGCTGAAATATTCATTTCATCCAGAAGCGCCTTGGCGCTCCGGTAGCGGCCGATTTCCATAAGAAGCGTGCTTAAGGACAGCACCGGCACCAGAATCAGCGTCAGGAATACGGTGACCGCTCCCCGTTTTTTTGCGAATAGCTTCATGGCTCCCTCCTCAGAACAGACTGTTGATAAATTCTGCCACTGCTTTTACCGCGTCCAGAAGCTTTGACGCCGTCTTGGCTCCCAGCACGTTGTTTTCGATATGATAGGTCAGATCCTCCTGGAAATTCAGACTGTTTATAATATGGCGCATATCCTTGGATACGGCCGTTCCCACCGCATAGAAGGTGATCTCGTCAGAGACGCCGAAATACTGAAAGGCGGCGGCTCCCGGAATCTTATAGGTCTCCTGGAGGCTTACCGTAATCAGATAGGCCCCGCTTCCAAAGGAATCATGCTTATCCACAGATACCTCCACAAGCCGTTCCTCCGGCTCGATCATCTGCGCATTGTCAAGCTGGGCCTCCGCCACCCACTGCGCCTTGGCCCTGTTCTCCTCCCTCGGAGACGCCAGAAGGAAGAAAAAGCCTCCCTTCTCAAACCAGTACTGGTACAGCTTCGGCTTGCTGAACTCGTTGTAATGCACATAGCCTGTGAAGGGCTCCGCCGCCTGCTGGCTGTAGACGCTGGCTGCCTTTGAGGCTGCGTCGTTGGCCGCCACGGTCAGGTTCGTCTGCTGGTAGAGGACAAAGCCAAGCCCCATAAGCACTGACATCAGAAACACTGTGATCACCATGACGAATACCGCTTCTACGATGACATAGCCGCCTTCTTTTTTCATCTTCTCTCCCCCTGTCAGGTCCAGCCTACGAAATTCAGCATCTTCCAGACGTCGCTCTCCCGGACAAAGCAGCCTCCCCGGTCGTTCACATAATCGACTTCCAGAAAGGTGTACGGCACCACGAGCTCTCCGCTCTCGTTGATAAAGCCCCACAGCCCGTCCTTCTTTACGCCTGCGAGCCCGCAGCTGAAGGATTTTGCCTCCTCATAGGCCGGCTCAATCAGAATATTTCCGCTCAGATCCGCAAAGCCCCAGAGCCCGTCTCTCTCAAACGCAAAGACGCTTTCCACGCAGAAGTCAATATCTCCGCAGGTGAAGTCCAGAGCCGGATTCAGCTCTCTGTCATAGAAGCGGTAAGCCCCGTCCGATTTCGCGATAATATAGCCGTCGCTGTAGCAGCTTCCCGTGAAGCTTAAGACCACATCCTCAAAGGTCCTGTCGCTGATGGGCGTCCCCGTGGTATCGATGATCCTCCAGAGGCCATCCTCCTTCACAGCCGCGATTCCGTCCGAAAATCGCCCGGCCTCCTCGTAATCCCCAAAAAACTCTTTTGTCTGGGGATTATAGTACTCAAAGCCTCCGGTCCGCTTCAGGGCCACCAGCCCCTCGCTGTAAGCGCCTGCCTGCGTCACTCCCTCCGGGAGCGTCAGCTGCTTTTCCCCTTCACTATCAATCATCCAGGAGCCGGTGTCATCCGTTACGGAAGCCAGATCTCCGTAAAAGATCGAGGCGCAGTCATAATCCCCCGTCAGATACAGCTCTCCGCTGCGGTTCGCGTAGTTCCACCCCTCATTGCTCTGAACCGCATACAGCTCCTCCGTCAGCGGAAGAAACGTAAGATAGCTGGAAAGGCCCAGGTCGTACTGGTAATGCAGCTGCTCCTGGCAGGCCGTCAGCACAGGCGTGCTCACTCCCACGCTCTCCGCCTGGGACAGCGTCTCCAGAATCCCGTCCCTGTCCTCCTGCTGCTGATAGAAGCTACAGGCAAACTCATAGATCCAGGGCTCCTTCGGGTATTTTTTCCGCAGCGCCTCCAGACATTCCTCTACCTTCTGAATCCTGGTATAGGTACCGGATTCCAGGGCCAGAGCCGCATAATTTTCCGTCATCCTCATCCGGTTTTCCAGATTGTCCTGATACTGAAGACATTCCTCATATTTCTGGGCCGCCTTTTCGTAAAGCCCTTCCATCTCCGCTGCCCCCGCCTCCGCCTGAAGGGCATGGTAGGCGGCATAAGTTTCTCCTGTCTGCACACCAAAGCTTACCCAGCCTGCAGCCAGCAGGACAACCAGCAGACATGCCAGCAGCTTTCTGTTGATTTTCATCCTTCCTTCCCTCCTCAGACATAAACGCCGTCCCTGCGACTACAGAACCGCCGTAATCAGATAGCCCGCCAGAAGATACGGCGCAAAGGCTATCTGGTATTTCCTTCCTGCCTTTTTCACCACCAGCAGATAGACCGAGGCGAGAGCCGCGGCAATCAGCCCGTAGAGGAAGCAGGAATAGGTCCAGGACAGTCCGCAGAACAGGCTCACCACTCCCAGCAGCTTCACGTCACCGAAGCCCATGGCGCTCCGGCTGACAAAGACAATCAGAAGAAGCGCCGCCACAGTGATTCCGGTTCCCGCCAGATCCCGGAGCACCAGCATTCCGAAACCGGAAGGATCCGACAGAAGCTCTGCAATATATATCAGGCCGCGTCCGGCAAGGCCCAGCAGAATCAGCTGGTTCGGCACGATCTTTTCCCGGGCGTCCACCCAGCCGGCGGCAAGCATCAGAGTCAGAACCCAGAGGATCTTTACCATCCCCGTCACATCCGTCCCCTTCTGCTCCAGCCGGAACACCGCGAAGGCAGCAGCCGCGCAGGCAGCTACCGCAATCAGCCATTCCCCTCCAGACAGCTTGCATTTCTTTCCCACATATAAATAGACAAGCGCCAGTCCTGTACAGGCCAGGGCCGCGCATACTGCAATACAGATTTCCATACATTCTCCCCGCCGCCCTCCCCGGAGGACACCCGAAAAAGTTCTTCAGGCGTCCCCCGCAGGAAATGACACGGCTGTGTTTTTCACAGAATTATTTTGTAGGTGAGCCAACTACATTCGCCTGGTTCACAATATTGCCCAGCAGGCTCTCTACCAGACTGCTGATCTGCTCTCTGAAAATAGCTGCCAGCATAATCACGATTCCAATCAGAACCACGATGGATACGATGTTGGTATCACCCTTCTCGTCGTAAATGAAGCGGTGAAAGGCCATTTTTGCTGCCAGACAGCCGTGCAGTAATAAATTGTTCATCACGTTCTTCCTCCTTTCCCCTCATATTTATTAAAGCCCCAGGTTTGAAAACACAGGAACTAAAACCATAACCAGGATTCCCGCGAACATAATCAGCATGGGAATCATAAGCTTGCCGGAAGCCAGTTCGCCCTGTCTGGCCACGGCCTGCTTGCGTGTCTCCCACATCTCGGAGGACATGTCCGCCAGCAGATAGGCCAGCTCTTTGTTTCCCTTCTCCAGCCCCTGAATCACCGAAGAGGTAAATTTCCGGATTTCCGGCACTACTGTGCGGATTCCAAACAGATAATAGGCCTGGGCCTCAGAGACGCCGTTGCGGATATCTTCGCCAACCTTCCGCATCTCCTGATACAGAGGCCGGTCCGCCGAGGACGCTGTCATTTCCCACGCCTCCCGCATGACCATCCCGGCATTTACCAGAAGGGCCAGCTTGGAAAGCACATCAGGGAAATCGCTCATATACTTCTGCGTCCTTTCCTTGATTTTTTCCGCGTTGCAGGTCGTATAGTAATACCAGGCTGTTCCGGACAGCATAGCTCCCACCAGAAATACCAGCAGAGCGTCGCTTCCTCCTGCCAGGCAGCTTACCGCCGTAAAGCCGAACAGGCACAGCAGCGTGATGCTGACGCGTCTGGCATGGAACATGCGCAGGTAGTATTCCACATATTTCTCTTCACAGAGCAGCCCCAGCTCCTTACGGAGCTTCTTATCCTCCTCAGTCCGGAAGGTATAGCCGCTCTTCTCACACCAGTTCATTCCAATCACATAGGTATCCTTCAGAGGATATTCCTTGTCATCCAGCGGGGTCAGAAGCGCCTCATACTTCTCTCCCCCTGCCATCAGAAACAGAGTAAGGCCCCCGAGAACCGTCTCGATTACAAGCAGAATCAGCTGTGTCCAGGAAATCATCGCTTTCTCCTTTTCTCTTCGGGCCTAAACCCGGATATCCAGAATCTTCCGGCTGACCACCGTGGCCGCCACAAAGCAGCCGATGGCAAAGGTGCTCGCCAGTACGCCGGAGGGTGTCGCAAAATTCTTCGCAAAATCCGGATTGCTGACCTTGATCAGCGCCACCAGGACCACAGGCATGACGCTTAAAATCAGCTGCTCGTTTTTATTGGCCGCAAGCTTCGTCTCAATCTCTCTTTGAATCCGGCTCTTTTCTTCCAGTATCATGCTGGTGTTGCGGATAACCTCTTTGATATTTCCGCCCTTCCGGTAGCAGGTATCAAAGACATTGGCGAAGCTTTCGATATCGTCCACGCCGCTGCGCTTTCCGAAATCCAAGAGCAGGCTTTCCACGGAAATATTATTGTCCAGACCGTTCAGAATCACAGCCAGCTCCTTCTGAATATCAGACTCCGCAGAATACTGAATGCTCAGATCCCGCTTCGCGTCCCGGAAGGACTGGTTCACATTTTTTCCGGCAAGGAGCGAGGTAGACAGGGATTCCAGCAGATCCAGAAACTGTTTTTTCAGATTGCTCTGCCTGCTTTCCTGCTGCCTCTTCTCCCAGATGGGAAGGAAGAAAAAACCTGCCGCGATTCCCACCACCGACGGTATCGTCAGATTCAGCATATAGGTAAGAAGGGTCGCGTTCCCGTAAGGATCCTTTGCCAGCCCTCCGTAGAACAGGTAGCCGCAGAAGGCCCCCGCCGCGAAGGCCGCCAGAAATACCAGTATTCTCTCTATCGGAGACATCTCATAGACCCGGTAATTCCGCACCTGCATATTGGTCAGCGACTGCCGGTACTGAGGCTCTCTCTCCTTTTTTTCCTTTTTCTTTCCCATGGCGATTCCCATACTCTGTCCTCCCCTGTCTCTAAATCGTTCCCCTGTAGCCCATCAGCCGCAGCTTCAGATCGTTTCTCAGAGGATTAGATGTCCGCTTCAGCGAACCTGAAACCCGATCCAGCGTACTTTTTTCATCCTCCTCAAAGACATAGAGCGGATTCAGGACGATGTGTCCGTTTTCATATCCCACGACCTCTGTGATCTCCATGGTCTTCCGGCTTTTATCCCGGAGCCGGGACAGATGGATGATGATATCCACCGCCGACGCGATCTGCTGGCGGATAGCCTCCAGAGGCAGTCCCTCCGCTCCCTGGAGAACCATGGTTTCCAGACGACTCAGCATGTCCGCCGTGCTGTTGGCGTGGCCTGTGCTTAAGGAGCCGTCGTGGCCCGTATTCATGGCCTGAAGCATGTCAAGCGCCTCCCCTCCGCGGACCTCGCCTACCACGATGCGCTCCGGGCGCATACGCAGGGAGGATTTGATCAGATCCCGGATGGTCACCGCCCCGCTCCCGGAGGCGTTGGCATTTCTTGTTTCCAGGCGGACCAGGTTCTTGACGCCCACGATCTGAAGTTCCGCCGAATCCTCTATGGTAATCACACGCTCATCCTTGGGGATATAATTGGAAAGCGCGTTCAGAAACGTAGTCTTCCCGGAGCCCGTGCCGCCGCTGATAAAAATGTTGTACTTGGCCCTCACAAGGAGCTCCAGCACATCCGCGATGTCCTGTGTGATGGAGCCAAAGCGGATCAGCTGGGCGATGGTCATGGGCGTCTTCGAAAACTTACGGATCGTCACGATAGCCCCCTTCAGAGAAATGGGCGGCAGCACCACATTCACGCGGGAGCCGTCCGGAAGCCTCGTGTCCACAATCGGATTGGCCTGATTGACCTCCCGTCCCGCCAGTCCCACGATGCGCTGCACCACGTCCTCCAGCCTCCGCTCGCTCTCGAAGGCCTCCGGCAGCTGGTACAGCCTTCCGGCCTTCTCAATAAAGATTTCCTCCGGCCCGTTGATCATGACCTCGGTAATGCTGTCGTCATTCATAATCGTGTCCAGAAGACCGAAACCACGGATGGAGCTGTACACCTGGCGCACGATATCCACCCGTTCCTCTATGGTCAGATATTCGTCCTGGAGCCGGACACGGATCAGCTCTTCGATCCGCTCCTCCAGTTCCTCGTCCGAGTGCTGGTTCAGATTAAAATTGTCGAATATATACTCCTTGATTTCCCTGATAAACTCATGGAGCTTCGCTTCCTCCATACCCTTCCCCCATCTCTGCTATCTCTGTGCATCTGCCATGGCGCGGTACAGGCGGCAGAACGCCCCTGGCACGCCGGTGCTACAGCTTTTCAAACACCGGAAGCACGGACAGCTTCTCCGCCAGCGCTCTCGGGGACGCCCCCTCATACCGGGGAATTCCCCCGGCCTCGGAAACCGGAAGCTTTTCCAGCTTTCTTCCATGGCTGGATGAAAAACGGTTGTACAGCAGCATGCACTTTGTAAGAATTGGAACGCCCTTTCTTTTTTCCAGAACCTTCACAGCCTCCAGAGCCTTCCGAAGCTTCCGGTTTCCCGTCTCGCTTCCATCGTCCACCAGCACAATCTGAGAGACTATCCCGGCCGCCAGCTCCGTAAATACCGAATCCAGCGTAAGCTCACGATCCACAATCAGCACGTCATACTCCTGCACCGCCGACAACTCCCGGATCAGCCGCTCGATCTCTTCCACACCCAGCTCCGTTCTGTCGAAGGGGTTTTCTCCCGCCTCAAAATACTGGACGCCCGAACGGTCCGTCCGGATGGAGCTCTCTATCTTCACCGACAGGCTGCTCTTTTTGCTCTTGAGAGAGAAAATCACGTCGCTGAAATCCTGAGTCCCTTCCCCTTCGAAATACAGTCCGCTTTCCCCGAAGCTCTCCAGGTTCAGATAAAAGACCTTTTTCCCCTGGGCCGCCAGATGAAGCGCCCAGGCGGCAGCCGCCGTAGAGGTTCCCGCTCCGCCCTGGGCAGAGGTAAACAGGCATACCCTGGTGCTGCCCTCTCCGCCTCCGAGCCCAAAGCAGCCGTCCACCTCAGAAAAGAGGCTCAGGATCTCGCGGTAAATCCGCTCCGCCTTCTGGAACCGGCAGATAGCCCTCCTTCCCTGAAACTCATTCAGGCCCGCCGCGTACACCAGCCATGCGCAGGCTGTATGCTCCGGCA
The DNA here is from genome assembly GCA_944383645.1 of uncultured Merdimonas sp. Lineage (GTDB taxonomy): Bacteria > Bacillota > Clostridia > Lachnospirales > Lachnospiraceae > Laedolimicola. The sequence goes on along the minus strand of CALWQJ010000011.1, from coordinate 8,451 downwards.
GCTCTGCAAAGTCCTTCATATCCTCTCCCAGCAGAATCACATGTACCACATTTTCCTTCAGAAAATCCTTCAGGGCTTCTTCGGAACTGAACAGATACAGTTCCAGCTTATCCGCGTAATGGATCTGGAAATAGGAAGAAAGCCTCCGGATATATTTTTCGTCGCCGTCCGCAATGACCAGTTTGATCTTCATACTGCCTCTCCCCTCCTCATGTCACACAATCTTCTGTCGTTTTGCACTAAAGGGATCGTATCACAGCTTTGTAAGGCGCTTTTTTTCTCCAGGTAAAGAAAATGTCAAAAAAATATTCAGCCTTTTCATCCTGCGTCAAAAAAAACTGAATATTAATCAAAATTTATTCTTATTTTCACAATCAATCACTTTTTATTTAACCTGTTATTCATCAAAACTTTTCAAAACGCCCATACCTCCCGGCCATCCCGGCGCCCAGACTGCCCCTAAAGCAGCCCTTGCGGCACTGCTGTGGGCAGGCGGCTCTTAAGACTCTGTATATGAGAACTGAAAACCTTTCAACATACAGTTCCCCCGATTTCCATTATCCAAGTGTCCATGAAACGTCCGCAAGGTGAATTGCCGCACAGCGGCAAGAGAGGGCGGCCTGGGATGAACACTGGATAGGACCCCGGCTGAACTCTTTCAAGACACAATTCCGCGGCTTTCTGATATCCCAGTGTCCGGCTCGCCGCGGAATGTCCGTTGAATTATTTCAGCGCCTTAATGGCCGCCTGCAGCTGATTATCCTCCTCCTTCGGCACCTCCACCTCATACCTCAGCTCCTCATCCAGCTCCACTGTCACGTCCGGCTCGATTCCGGTTCCGTGGATATTGTTGCCATTGGGCGTATAGTACTTGGATACTGTCAGCTTCACCGCCGTTCCGTCGCTTAAGGGATAGATCTTCTGCACGATGCCCTTGCCATAGGTGGTCGTACCCACCAGGGTGCCGGCGCCGTAATCCTTGACAGCTCCCGCGAAGATCTCCGAGGCACTGGCACTGTTTTCATTTACCAGGACAGCCATGGGCTTTTCGAAACAGTGCTCCGCGTCGGAGAACTCCTCCTCCCGGTTCCCGTATTTGTCTTCCGTATAGACGATCAGCCCCTCCGGAAGCAGACGGTCGAGGATCGCGCAGACGCTGGACACCAGACCGCCGCCGTTGTTTCGGAGATCTACGATCAGAGCCTCCATTCCCTGCTCCTCCAGGTCATCCAGGGCCGTCAGAAACTGATCGGTCGTCACATCGTCAAAGGAGGTGATGGCGATATAGCCGATCTGGTCCTCCAGCATCTCCGACTCCACTGTGGGCACCTCGATGGTCCGGCGCTCCACCTCAAATTCCAGGTAGCCGTTTTCTCCGTTCCGGGCCACCTCCACGCTGACCGTCGTGTATTCCTCCCCCTTGATCAGGGAAACCACCTTGTTCAGATCCTCGCCCGTCACCTCCTGGCCGGCGATCCGGTATACCACATCTCCGGGAAGCAGCCCCGCCTCCTCCGCAGGAGAGCCCTCGAAAATGCGGCTGATCGTAATGATGCCGGTGGTCATATTCTGGGAAATCTCTACGCCGATGCCGTAATAGCTTCCGCTGGTGCTGTCGATGAGGCTCTGGTATTCCTCTTCCGTATAGTAGGCCGCGTAGATATCTCCCAGTCCCGCTACCGCTCCCTTATACAGGTAATCCTCCACCTGCTCTGTGTCGATGTCCTCCAGATAATAGGCCTCCATCAGCGCCTGGATCTCCTCCAGCTTGCCCTCCACGGAATCCCCCGTCAGATTCAGCTGTCCGCTCTCCGCCTTTTTCCCGGCCTCTATGTCTTCCAGAACATCCCGGCCAAACACAGCCGCCTCCACGAGCGCCAGCGTAATCACGAAGCCCGCCGCGATTCCCTTCCAAAACTGTTTCCTGTCCTTCATATACTGCATTCCCCGTCTTCCTGATAAGCGGGCTGCCGCAGAATCTTACGCTTCCCGGATCCTTCCATCCGTCGTCCGCGCAGTCTGCAGCAGCCCCGCTCTTTTTCCGTTACTGTCCAGTAACTTTTTCTTCAATATACGCTTTTTTCTTTTGTTTCATTCTCTGCGCCGGCGCTCCGCTCCGGAGCGTTCGAGCGTTCCGCAGTCCGCGCCTTTTTCCTTATCCCACGTAATTCAGCGGGTTCACATAGGTCCCGTTCTTGATCACGCCGAAGTGAAGGTGGTTCCCCGTGGAGTAGCCCGTGGAGCCCACCGCCGCGATGGTCTCTCCCTGAGTCACCATCTGACCCACCGACACATAGAGCGCCGAGCAGTGCATATAGACCGTAGACATCCCGTTTCCATGGGAAATCACGATGTAATTTCCAGCTGAACTGCTGTAGGTGGAGGTCGTCACACGGCCCGAGGCTGACGCCACGATGGCCGAGCCATAGCCGGCCCCGATATCGATGCCCTTATGGTTGGTCGAGGCTCCCGCTGTCGGCTGGGGCCTGGGACCAAAATTGCTGGTGATGCGGTGGCTGCTGGGGCAGGGCCAGATAAAGCCCGAAGCTCCCCCGTCGCCGTCTCCCTCCTGCGCTGCCGCCGCCGCTGCCGCCGCAATCTGCTGCTCAATCTGATCGAGCAGCCGTTCCTGCTCAGCCAGATCCTTCTCGTAAGCGTCCGCATTGCTGCTCTCGCTGTCGATCTGTGCCTGGTAGCTGGCTATCTCTGCGTTTTTCGCGCTGATCAAGGACTCCACCGCTTCCTTCTGCTCAGCAGCCGCGTCCGCGAGCAGCCTCAGCTCTTCCTCTTCCAGCTCCAGCTCCGCCTTCTTCTGCTCGACCGCCTCCTTCTGGGCGATATACTCGTCCAGCATCTGCCGGTCGTAGCTGGTCATCTGGGAAGCATAGGTGGAGCGGTTCAGGAAGTCCGCGAAGCTCTGGGAGGTCAGGAGAAGCTCCAGCATGGACGGCGTCCCGTTCTCATAGAGGTAGCGGATCCGCATCTTCATGTCCTCATACTGCTGGTCCGCCACTTCTACAGCTTCCTCCAGATCAAGCTTCGCCTGCTCGACCTCTTCCTCCTTATTCTCAATCTCCCCGTTCAGCTCCTGGATCTTCTGCTCCAGATCGTTGGCCTCCCGGTCCAGCTGGGAGATATAGCTCTGGAGGCTGCTCTTGCTGTTCTCCAGAGCGTCAATCTTATCCTCTGCCGCTTTGATGTCTGATTTGATATCGTCGATCCTATCCTGCGTCTCCTGCCTCTGCGCCTCCAGATCGCTGGTATCCGCGGTCTGAGCCGCCGACACAGAAGGCAGCTTCTCTGATGTGAAAATACCGGTCAGTACCAGCGCCGCCGCCAGGCAGACGCCGTACACTCGCTTTCTTTTCATATACTGTCCTTTAATCTATCGTCCTGTCCTCCTGCGCGTTCCGCGCGCCAACAAGTTTCTTACACCCTCAGGTGCTTGCGGATGGTGAAGAAGCTGCCGAAAAAGCCGATTCCGACGCCCAGGGCCAGGCCCACGGGAAGCAGGATCCGGAACATCTCGCCCACCGGCAGAAACTGCAGAAGCCCCGTCAGAATATTGAACCGGTCCCCCATATAATTCACCAGCTTCGTGTACAGGAAATACAGAAGCCCCAGAGGAAGGGCGGCTCCAATGATGCCGATGAGGATGCCCTCCACCACAAAGGGCGCCTTCACAAAGCCGTTGGTCGCTCCGATCAGCTTCATGATCGCGATCTCCTCCCTGCGCACCGCGATACCGATGGTAACCGTGTTGCTGATCAGGAAGACAGACACGCAGAGCAGCAGCAGAATCACCGCGATGGAAATATACCCCACCAGCAGGTTGAAATTCGTCAGGATATCCGCCACCTGCGCCGACTCGTTGATCCTGCGGATCCCCTCCACAGATTCCAGCCAGGTCACCAGGTCCTCCTGGCTCTCCACATTTTTCAGGTAAATCTCGTAATGGGCCTCGTTTGCCAGAGGGTTATCGTCCTCGAAGCCCTCCGCCAGCTCCGGCGCTTCCTCGAAATAAATCTCCTTATATTCATCCCAGGCCTCGTCCGCCGTCACAAAGACCACGTCGGACACCTCGGTGCGGGCGCCGATCTGCGCCCCGATGGCGTCGATCTGCTCCTGGCTCAAGCCCTCGTCAAAGAACACGGTGACCGCCACCGACTTCTCCATCTCCCGGACCATGTGCTGGAAATTTTCCACCACACAGAAGAAAATGCCGAACAGGAAAATGCAGGCGGCCATGGTCGCGATGGACGCCAGGGAGAACATTTTGTTTCTCCAGATATTTTTCAGGCCCTGCTTAATGCAGTAGGCGATAGAACTAATCCGCATGCTGTGTATACCCAGCCTTACGCTCGTCACTGATGATGACGCCTTTGTGCATCGCGATCACGCGCTTCTTCATGGCGTCCACAATCTCCTGATTGTGGGTCACCACCACCACGGTCGTTCCCCGCTCGTTGATGGTTTCCAGAAGCTTCATGATCTCCTTGGAGTTCTTCGGGTCCAGGTTTCCGGTGGGCTCGTCCGCCAGCAGGATATTCGGCTGGTTCACCAGGGCTCTCGCAAGAGCCACTCTCTGTTGCTCGCCTCCGGAAAGCTCCTTCGGGTAAGCCTTGTACTTTTCCGCAAGGCCCACCAGGGACAGCATCTTCGGCACATTTTTCCGAATCTGCTTCGTGGGCGTAATGATGACGCGCTGGGCAAACGCCACGTTTTCATAGACGTTCCGATCCTTTAAGAGGCGGAAATCCTGGAACACCACGCCCAGCTTTCTCCTGTATTTCGGAATGGCCTTCGGCTTCATCCGGTTCAGGTTGATGCCGTTCACTTTAATCGTTCCGGAGGTAGGATCGAGCTCCTTCAGAAGAAGCTTGATCAGCGTGGATTTTCCGGAACCGCTGTCGCCGACGATGAAGACGAATTCGCCCCTGTCGATGTGCAGCGAAATGCCGTTCAGCGCCTGCACGCCTGTGGCATACGACTTTTTCACGTTTTCCAAATCAATCATTTTTTCTCTCCTCAGGTTTTCCTCCGCGGCGCGGCGCGGAACAAGACTTCTTTAATAGTCTGTATTCTCCATGTACTTCATGTACTTGACTACCATCAGGGCAATCTTAAAGGTAATGGCGTCCTCGAAGACCCGCAGATCGAGTCCCGTGCTCTTCTGCAGCTTATCCAGCCGGTAGACCAGCGTATTTCTGTGGATGTAAAGCTGCCGGGAGGTCTCGGACACGTTCAGGCTGTTCTCAAAGAATTTGTTGATGGTCGTCAGCGTCTCCTCGTCGAAGTCATCCGGGGACTTGCCGTCGAAGATCTCGCGGATGAACATCTTGCACAGCGGAATCGGGAGCTGGTAAATCAGGCGGCCGATCCCCAGGGTGCTGAAGCCCACGATGTCCTTGTCGTCAAAGAAAATCTTCCCCACGTCCAGGGCCATGCGCGCTTCCTTATAAGAGCGGGACACCTCCTTGATCTCGCCCACGATGGTTCCGTAGGCGATGCGGACCGGCTGCTCCCCGTCGCCGTTCAGCAGATCCCGGATCACCTTCGCCGTCTTATTCAGCTCCGGATAACCCTCGTTCTCCTCCAGCTCCTTGACCACGATGATATTCTTCTCGTCCACCGCCGTCACGAAGTCGTGGGATTTGGATCCGAACAGGGCCCGCACGCTCTCCAGAGCGCCCGTATCCTTGTCGTGTCCTGTCTCCACAATCAGCACGGCCCGGCGCACCTCCGTCTGGATGTGAAGCTTCTTGGCCCGGTTGTAAATGTCCACCAGAAGCAGGTTGTCCAGAAGCAGGTTCTTGATAAAATTGTCCTTGTCAAAGCGCTCCTTATAGGCCACCAGAAGGTTCTGGATCTGGAAGACCACCAGCTTGCCGATCATATAGGCGTCGTCGCTTCCGCCGTTCAGCAGCAGAATATATTCCAGCTGGTTCTCGTCAAAAATCTTGAAAAACTGGAAGCCCTGGATCACCTGGCTGTCCGCCGGGGAATCAATGAAGGCCAGAACGGAGCCCGTATAAGAATCCGCCTCAGGGAAGGTGGAGGCCAGTACCTTTCCTTCCGTGTCTATGATACAGAGATCAATTCTTGTTATTCCCTTAAGCCCGTCAATCGTATTCTGCAGTATCTGATTTGAAATCATAAACTTTCTCCGCTCCTTCTCAATTATATAGTTTTGTGCATATCGCTGACAGCACCGCCGGCTTCTCCACACCCCTGTATCCGGCAATATTTACAATAAAAACTCCCATTTTTCTGACAGCGAAAAAATACCTAACATATATATTAATGCAAAATTGCAAAAAAGGAAAGAGGAAATGCAACTTTTTTATGCACTTCCTCAAATTTTTCCAGCAAAATCCACCAGACCTTCCCTATACATTGTTCACAAATTTTTCTCTTTCTCTCTCAACGGGTATTTTCCCTTCCAGGAAGGCCTTGCATTTTTCCATTTCCTGTGGTAGCGTCAGAGAGAAGACGAATATGTAATCGCAAAAAGGCGCCGGCGCGCCTGATTTTTTTCCATATCAGCAAGCAAGAAGGAGGCACCCATGTCAGGAACAACTATCCGAACCCTTATCCGAAATTATCTGCTCATCATCATCGGCACGGCTCTGATGGCCTTCGCCATCGCTTCCGTGCTGGAGCCTGCCAGCCTGGTCACGGGCGGCTTCTCCGGTATCGCCATCATCGTCAAGCAGTACACCGGCCATCTGATCCCCGGCGGCGTCCCGCTGTCCGTCACCAACCTTGTCCTGAATATCCCGGTCTTTCTGATCGCCATCCGTCTGAAGGGCCTGCGCTACCTGATCCACACGCTGTTTGCCACGGTCATGCTGTCCTTCTGGCTCTCTGTGCTCCCCGTGGTCCCGCTGGCCGGGGACGACCTTCTGCTGGCCTCCCTCTACGGCGGCATCCTCATGGGCGCCGGCATCGGCCTGGTCTTCGTCACCGGAGCCACCACAGGCGGCACCGATCTCATCGCGGCCCTGGTGCAGCATTTTCTGCGCCATTACAGCATTTCCAATATCCTGTGGGTCATCGACACCGCCGTCGTCCTGGTGGGCGTGTACCTGTACGGCATCCAGATCACCCTGTACGCGATCATCGCCATCTACCTGACCTCCAAGATCTCCGACGGCATCATCGACGGCCTGAAGTTCTCCAAGGCCGCCTTCATCATTACGGAAAAGCCGGAGGCGCTGGCCGCCCTCGTCATGGAGGAGCTGGGCCGGGGCGTCACCGGCATCTCCGCCACCGGCATGTACTCCGGCGACTCCAAGAACATGCTGCTCTGCGTAGTTTCTAAAAAGGAAATCGTGCGCTTAAAGGAGCTGGCCAAAAGCTGCGACCCGAACGCCTTCGTCATTGTGACAGACGTGCGGGAGGTGCTGGGCGAAGGCTTTATCGAGCACCACGGAAGCGCAGGTACCCCGTGATCATTCCCCGCAGGCGCGGCCCATTTCCGGAACCGGGCCGCGCCCTCTGGCCCCTGCGGCTTCCGGCGTCCGGCGTCCGTAAAGACGCGCCCGTCATATTTTTCCCTCCGCATTCATACCTTATAGCAATCGAATCCTACAGGAGGGGCTTTTTCCTTGAGCTCAAAAACCAAAATCGTCGTCCTCCGCATGAAAGAACTGATCTATACGGGAATCTTCGTGGCCCTTGGCATCCTTCTCATCCTTCTTCTGGTCTATATGTTTTCTCCGAAGGATGGTACGGCGGACACGGCCGCGGCTTCCGCAGTCTATGTGCCGGGCGTCTACACCTCCTCCATCATGCTGAGCGGCAGCGCTGTCGATGTGGCCGTGACCGTCAGCGCGGACGAAATCGAATCCATCCGGCTGGTGAACGTCGGCGAAGCCGTAGAAACCATGTATCCCCTGATGGAGCCCGCCCTGGATAGCCTGGCGGAGCAGATCTGTTCCACCCAGTCCCTGGAAGGTCTTACATACGCCTCCGAAAACCAATACACCTCCCAGGTGCTCATCGACGCGGTCAGCCGGGCCCTCGACAAGGCGGCTGTGCCCACAGAGGAGGAGTGACGCAAAAAAACTCACGAGTTACCAACTTATAAGTTAGTAACTCGTGAGTCAGTATCTGATTCAATTATAAAAGAGAATCTCTTTTTCTGTCAACCAATCAACGTCAAATTTTATAGCACGGAAGAATTGTCCTGCCCAGCTTTTCCGCCTGCTCCGATCTATGAAGAGGGTGTCGCAAAATCATCAAGTTAGGTGATCTTATCTACTTTTGCAACAACCCCTTTCCGTCATTACGCAAATCAAAATTCAAACACGGCCACTCCATAAGGCGCCAGCGGATAGGCGATGGAATAGGGCTGGCCGTCGCACTCGCTCTTCACGGCCTTGTAGATCAGAGGCTTCTCCTCCCCTTTGCCGCCGAACTCTGCCGCGTCGCTGTCCAGCACCAGCT
>CALWQJ010000010.1 GCA_944383645.1 uncultured Merdimonas sp. | reverse complement strand
AAGATGTGCCAGATTATGCGCTGGTAGCCGGGGTGCCGGCGAAGGTCATTGGAAGAGTAGATGAGAGGGGAAATATTGTAGAGAAGTAGAATTGGATGGTATTATTATGGAGATTAAAGGCATATCTTTAAAAACAATAAGAAATAAAATTATCTATTTTATAGGGGTTTTGCTTTATAAGATATTGCTGGATATAGTATTTGTGTATTTTATTTCCCCTAATTATTTTTATTATATGAATTTGACGACAGATATTAATATTAATAAATTGATTTTTTCCTATATTATAGTATCTGTTCTTTTGCTGATTATGCCAAATCAAAGTAATTATATTTCAAATATTTTTTTAAACGTTCAATTTTTAGTTACTTTACTACCTATGCTAAGTTTGTACGCCATGTCTAACAGAAGTACGTCCTTTATTGTAATAGTATGTTTAGCTCACTCACTTCAATGTGTAATTGTTTGGCTTGCGCACCAACATTATTATCAAAAAACCAATATTATTATTCAAAAGGGAAAAAATTGGGCAACACTGATTTTGCTATTTTTCATAGGGATTTCTGTGACGTACACCTTATTGAAATATGGGTTTGTTTCTTTGGAAGCGTTTAATTTGACAAAAGTATATAGTATAAGACAGGATATAAGTTATGGATTTCCTTTTAGTTATTTATTGCCGTGGACGTTTAAAATAGTATGTATATTTTTTATGTTAATTGCATTAGAAAAAAGGAATTATATTGGAGCTATAATTGCAAGTTTATTTCAAATTTATTTTTATTTGGTATATGCAAATAAACAAACATTGTTTTCTTGGCTTTTAGTTTTGGGATGTTATTGGCTAGTAAAAAAGGCAGACTTAATTAAAGGAATGATATATGGATTAATAGCACTGCTGTTAATATCAGGAATAGTATACAAAGTATTGGGAAATATTTTGATTTTATCTTATTTAGTTCGGAGAACGCTATTTGTTCCAGCAACAATTAAATTTGCATATTTTGATTTTTTCTCAAAAAATTTGAAATTACATTTTGCTGATAATAGCATTGGAAATTTATTACAAATCGCTTCTCCCTATGATTTAGAAGCACCTAAATTAATTGCTGGATACTTGGATGTTCCAAATAGTTATTGTAATTCTGGATACTGGGGAGATGCATTTGCAAATTTTGGATATGTAGGGGTTATTTTATTTTCGTTAGTTCTAATTTTTATAGTATTATGGCTTGAAAAAATAGTCAGAAATGTATCTGTATTAATTTATATGCCATTATTAGTATCGTTATTCTACAATTTGAATGATAGTGCATTATTGACATGGTGTTTAGGAGGGGGAGGGGGACTTACTGTTTTCATATTATGGTTGTATGGAAATTGTAGAAGGAATAAGCAAAAAAATGAGGATGCAAATAAAAAAATACAAGAAAATTGTGCTTGATGTCATCTTAAATGTAACGGCAACGGCCATTCCATTAATAATTTTACAATTAATAGTACTTCCGCTGATTGCAACTAAAATTAACAATGAACTTTACGGACTGGCGTTAACACTAATCTCTACCATTACAATTATAGCAAGTTCTCTTGGCAATGCATTAAACAATATAAGATTAATAAAAAATGAATTATATGAGCAAGAAGGATTTCAAGGAGACTTTCCCGTATTATTATTGGGGGAACTTGCTGTTAGTTGTATTGTATTAATAATATCTATTAGCCAATATAAGTTAGAGTATGCAGATTCAATTTTGCTTATTATTTTAACTTTTATATGGACTGCTAGAGAATATTTAATTGTTACATTCCGTTTAGAATTAAATTTTAAAGGAATAGTCGTTAATAATATTATTATGGTGGCAGGATATATTGTCGGTTTGATGTTATACTGCTTAACATTACAGTGGCAATATGTTTATATAATAGGAATATTATTTTCGTTAATATACATTATAAAACGTAGTAATATTTTAAAAGAAAAGATAACGATAACTCCTTTGTTCCGAACAACGCTTAGTGAATTGTTATTTTTGATTTTTGCATCTCTGATAAATAATTTGTTAAATTATGCTGACAGAATCATCATATATCCATTACTGGGCGGAACTGCAGTCTCTATCTATTATGCTTCAACACTTTTTGGGAAAATTGTGAGTACAGCTATTTCGCCTTTAAATTCGGTTGCTTTATCCTATTTAGCGAAAAAAAACACATTAAAAAAAGAGTTATTTACGAAAACATTAGGATTTAGCGCTATAGTAGCGGTTTTGGGCTATATGATATGTCGTGTTATAGCACAGCCTTTGTTACATATCCTGTATCCTGACTGGGCTTTCCAATCAATTAAATATGTACCTATAACTACATGGATAGCTATGATAACAATGGTAACAAGCGTGATGTCCCCATTTGTATTAAAATTTTGTTCTATGAAATGGCAATTAGTAATTAATATAACAGTATTGATTATATATTTGTCGTTATCTGTAATTTTATACAAATTTTGGGGGCTGATGGGATTTTGCGTGGGTATTTTGATTAGCAACATAGTTAAATTTGCAATTATGTTTGTATTGGGAATGAGAGCTTCAAAAAAATATCAGGAGGCGTAATATGAAAGTTTGTCATATAACAAGTGCACATAGAAGATATGATGTTAGAATTTTTGAAAAAGAATGTTGTTCGCTGGCAAAAGCAGGTTATGATACTTACCTGGTAGTGAATGATGATAAAAAGAATGAGCAAAAGCAAGGAGTTAAAATTGTTTCTACAGGATATAACCCTGTTAGCAGGAGAGAACGGATGTTTAGCTCTATGCGAATTCTATTGAAAAAGGCGCTGGAAATAGATGCAGATATATATCATTTGCATGATCCTGAATTATTGCAAATTGTGAGCAAATTGAGGAAAAAAAATAAAAAGGTAATTTTTGATGTGCATGAAGACACAGAACTTCAAATTATGGATAAGGAGTGGATTCCTAATATATTTAGACGAATAATTGCAGGGATGTATAGATTTTATTCTGGAGGGAAATTCAAAACTTGTAATGGGATTATTACAGTTACGCCTGCAATAGTAAAAAAAATGAAAAAATATTCAAAAAATGTTATCATGATCACCAATTACCCGATTTTGAGTGAAATGTCAGGTGATAAAAGAGATGACTCTTCAGATTATATCTTTTTTGCAGGCGGTATAAGTAAACAATGGTGTCATGACAGGATTATAAAAGCACTTGAGAATATAGAAAATGTGAGATATAAGCTTGCCGGTCCGGTGGAAGATGGATATATGGAAATTTTAAAACAATGTAAAGGATGGGATAAGGTAGAGTATCTGGGTAAGATACCTCATTTTGAGGTTCAGCAGTTGTATACAAATGCAATAGCGGGAATGGCAGTGAACGAGTGCTCTCAGATTAGAGGGGAAGGAACCTTGGGGAATACAAAGCTATTTGAGATTATGGAGGCAGCAGTGCCAGTTATATGTACCAATTATCGTTTATGGCGAGATGTGGTTGAAAAAAATAAATGCGGTATATGTGTAGACTGCCAGAGTATAGATGCAATAAAGAAAGCGATTATTTATTTTAGAAATAATACTCAAAAAAGAATAGAAATGGGCGTAAATGGAAGATGTGCCGTAGAAAGGGAATATAATTGGGAAAATGAACGGATAAAATTGATAAAATATTATGAAGCGATAATTAAAGTATGAAAAAGAGTTCTGGAGAACGTATGCTATATAAATAAGTTAGCAATAGAAGGTTGAACTCCAGTGCAATCAGCTACGGCATTACAGAAGTAGCAAAGTTGAATAACCTAAACCACTTCTGTTGTTTGGTGCATATCCTGAAAGTGATGAAAGAGCGCTAAGATGATAGAGATTATCGGTTTATAGGAACACTTTTCCCTGATCTGAACAGCTGTCGGAGATCTATTAGGGCAAAACAAAATAACAAAGGTGTAAACTGGCTACTGGAACCTAGTGGTTATAAAATGAGTTGGTGCTGGTATATATGATTTACCATGTACTATAATTATATAATGATAAAATAATTTAGGTTATAAAAATGAAAACATGCTTATATCAAAATAAACAAAAATTTAGTAAAAGAGAAATAAAACCTACATTTGTAATAATTCTTTTATGGATTATTTATTTTACCTGGAGTTTTTTTATCGTCAATAAAGGTATTGATTTAACAGACAGTGCATATGTATTTTCTTTATACAAGTATGCTTTTTATCCTGAAGCGATAAAAGGATTAGGCATTGCGATGAGCGAAATTTTGGGAGGAATCTTGTGGAATATAATTCCAACCGCTCACGCGTTGGTGATGAGTTTTGTTGGCTCTGGATTATGTCTTGGCAGTGGGCTTTTTATTTATCATACATTGAAAAAATATTTGCCTGGAATACCGCTTTTGCTGATACTGCTCTGTGGAAGTTTATTTAGTTTAGGATGGTTTCACTATCTACATTATGATACTTGGACTGTATTTTTCTTGTCTTTGGAAATATTTTTGCTATTTCAATGGTTTCATACCTTGGACAGGAAAAAGCTTTTTTGGTGTGGTATTGTTTATGGAATTAATATTTATATCCGCTTACCGAATGTATTACATGGGATTTGTATTATTTCTATAATATGGTTTATTTTATGGCATGATGAAAGAAAAAAGCTATGGAAAGATCTTGGGGTAATGCTTGTCGGAGTTCTGCTAAGTCTGGGAGTTACAACGATTATTGTTGTAAACTGGATTGGAGGCGATAATTTTCTTCGGGAAATAGGGTCGTATTTTTCTAGAGCGACTGGCCAAATAGAGACGACAGGATATAGTATTTATGACTCTATTTTTGTTATTGCTCAATATTATACAGACGGCATAGGGCAGGCATTAAAAGACATAATACTCTGTATGCTGATAGTTTTGTTGGAGAAACTGGGTTTGCGGTGGCTGCAAAAATATATTTCTAAAGACACTTTGCAGAAAAATATTCTGGTGCTGAATGTTGTAATAGGTATATTGGCAGGTATACTCGTATTTATCTGGAATTATTCAAAGGAACTTAATTTAAGTGTTTGTATTAGCTTGGGCACAATTTTGGGCTTTGCGGCGGCCTGGTGTTTTAGGAAAAAAGATATTGTTTTAAGTTCCCTGTGCCTTGCGGCGGCTCTTATTGAATTGATTTTTAAAATAGGAACTAATAATGGAGTAAAATTTAATGTTATTTTTATAACACTTCCGATAGGAATTTTTGCAGCAGCGTTGATTCATCTAGGAAAAGGCAGACTGCAGGAATTGAAAAATTTATATATCAGCTTCTTGCTGACCCTTACTCTGCTGGGAGGTATTCATGAAGCTGCTACGTATGTGTACAGAGATGCAGGGTACTCTGAGTTGACGACACCTGTGGAGGCAGAGGAATACAAGGGAATGCTGACAAATTCAGAGCGTGCTGAGATGATAAATACGATGAACGACCTGTTAAATCAGCTCCCGGCAGGAAGGCTTTTGATGATAGGAAAATGTAATATAGGATATATTATTTCAGATCATGCACCGATAGGAAAAGCCTGGCTGGATGTTTCCAGCTACTCATTTGAAAAATTTAATTTGGATTTAACAGAAAAGTTTGAAACGGGAGAGCGGCCATATATAGTAATTGTGACACCAGATCAATATAGCGATTTGGCTATAGATGAACAAAAAACAGCCAGAGTCTATGAATGGATTCATGAGTATCAATATGTGCGGCAATACAGCGACAGCCATTTTGAATTATGGCTGCCTGTAATGTAGAATAACTAATAAATGGTAAAACAGCAGGGAGGAAAGTTTCATGCAATTTCGAGACTTACAAAAACAGTATCAGGTATTAAAAAAAGATATGGATGCAGAAATCCAGCAGGTACTTACTCAGGCCAATTTCATTTCCGGTTCCCAGGTATCTGAGCTGGAAGAAATGCTGGCAGACTATGTAGGAGTAAAGCATTGCGTTACCTGCGCTAACGGCACGGACGCTCTTTCGCTGGCTCTTATGGTCTGGGATATCGGGCCGGGGGACGCCGTTTTTGTGCCGGATTTCACATTCTTTTCTACAGGCGAGGTAGTGGCTGCCAGAGGGGCGGTTCCGATCTTTGTGGATGTAGACGCAGACAGCTTTAATATGGACGCTGCTTCTCTGGAGCGGGCGGTTTTAAAAGTACAGGAGGAAGGCAGGCTGAAGCCGCGGGTGGTTGCTCCGGTAGATTTGTTTGGATGCCCTGCAGACTATGATCAGCTGCTCCCGATAGCGAAGAAGTATAATCTTCTGGTTCTGGAAGATGGCGCGCAGGGATTTGGAGGAAATCTGCATGGGAAAAAGAACTGCAGCTTTGGAGACATTTCCACTACTTCGTTTTTCCCGGCGAAGCCGCTGGGCTGCTATGGGGACGGCGGAGCAGTATTCACGGACAATGACGAATGGGCGCAGCTGCTGAAATCCTATCGGATTCATGGCAAAGGGGATAATAAATATGATAATGTTCGAATTGGCCTGAATTCCAGACTGGATACGCTGCAGGCGGCGATTCTGAAGGTGAAATTGAAAGCGTTTGCCGGGTATGAATTAGCGGATGTAAATGCGGCTGCAGATAAGTATACAGCAAGGCTAAAAGATATCGTGAAGGTTCCGGAGATTCCGGAGGGATATTACTCCAGCTGGGCGCAGTACACGATTCAGCTAAAGGATGAGGAGCAGAGAAACGGCCTTCAGGCTTATCTGAAAGGAAAGAATATACCCTCTATGATTTATTATCCGAAGGCGATGCACAGACAGGAAGCGTTTGCGGGCCTGGATACGCAAAAGACAGAGTTGGAGATCACGGAAGCATTGTGCAGAACTGTATTATCGCTGCCGCTGCATCCTTATATGGAAGATGCGGAAATCGCTGAAGTGTGCGATGCGGTAACTGCCTTTGTGAAAGGGTAACTGGTGTAGGAGAGTAACATAATGGTATTTACGACACAGATTTTCATATTCGCATTTTTCTAATGAGATTTTGCTATTTGTTAGGGTACTTGCTGAAACATTGCTTGTCAAGGCGGCTAACGCCCCGTTGGAGCGGATTGGGCCTTGACAAGCAGTGCTTCTCGTAAGTTTTATATAATCAAGTAAAAACAAAGTGGCTCTGTTCCACCTCTACTGCGGCGCGGGCGGATGAAGAGATTGACCATGCTCCATGTGGAGAGCAGCTCTTGAATCAGAACGGCCTTATCAATATAATAAAAATGAAGAGAACGTATTTCCTCAAAGCTGCTGCTTTTGTATTCAGATTATTTATTATGCATTGCGCTCTTTTAATAAAGCATGGTATCCCAAGACTATTCCATTTAAGTAGGTCCAGGGAGTGAAAAAGTTAATATTAGCCATTAATGCCGGTTCGATCATAAAGTATAACAGAAAAGCAAAATACAGGCCGCTTAGGACGTATTTTAATTTTACATCGGCAAACGGATTGATTAGCAGCTTTACAATATCTATTGCTGAAATAATGGTATACAGAATTAGCAGGAAGAAAGGAACGATTCCTGAAGCATTCGCCATATCAAGCCAGACGTTATGGCAGAATTCCAAACCATAGAAATCCATATGATATCCGCCCCAGGGATAAGTAAACAATTGACGGAGAGCGTTCATCTGGGCCTTGAAACGAATATTATGAAAGATTCCACCGCCGCGGGCCAAAGTATTTATAAGGGCAGAATCTTCCCACCAGCGGAAGCGGAGACAGAATATTATTGCCAATACTGCACAGACAGCTGCCGCGAGCCCCATATATTTTAGATAGGTAAAAAGATTTCGGTTTTTTCTGTTTAACAGTACGAACAGAATAAATTCCCATATCAGCAGGATGCCGCATATCAGAACGGGGATCCTGGAAAAGCTGGAAATAGAGTATATCATGAAAAAAATGTTGGTTAAAATAAGAAGACTGCAAACCGTTTTGTGCTTTTTAAAAAACAGGAAGGCTGGAAACAGCAATGCCAGAACAGGAATTACATATACATTCTGATGTGTAGCGCGGAGATCCAGACCTGTCCAGATATCTTTCCAGACTCGTCCCATGTTTTCTGTAAAGCCCAGCTTAAAATATAAAATACTGTTTAGTATGCCATGCAGGCTGAAGCCAAGAAGAAATACAGTAAGCAGCAGCCAGATCCGTTTTTCAGCTTTGTCAGCGGAAACTGTCACTACATATTTACTGATAAGAGACAGCAAGACCGGAAGGGCGGCGGCACTGACCATGTCAGTAAATGAGAAATTTGCGAGATATCCATATAACAGGAGTGTAAAGCCTAACAGAACGTCCCGTATATCGATATTTAGTCTTTTACCTGTATATACATAGAAAAAGTAGAATATTCCTGCGCCCAGGAGAGATATCCGGTTCAATAGTCCCATAAATTGAAAAAAATAGAGAAATAGAAAGATAAAAGTTCCGTATAGTAATACTTTTTTTTGTTCGATAAGCTTGCAGAACATAATGACGACCTCCTGTTTACGTGAGATTTTAATTTGATTATAGTTCATGTATCTCTGATTTACAAAGAAAGAATGGGAAGATTTAATGTTTTCCTTTCCTAGGAATAAATCCGCGTATAATTTCGACCAGTTTTTTCTGTTCCTGCATTCTTGCAAAGCAGAGGAAGCCGACAATCAGCACACATATTTCACAAAGGATTCCCCCTAAAATAAATTTTATGAGATATGAAGAAAAAGGCAGACTGTTGTATATCTGGGTGCATATTCCCAGAGAGATTAAAAATACCATTGCATAGTATATATTTCTAAGCCAATATTGAAAAAAATGTGTATTGCTTAAATGCATACCTCTGTAGTATACAAGAGCTGTGCGTCCAAACCAGAAAATGCATTGACTGATGATAGTCCCGGCTATGACTCCTGCGATCCCCCAGAAGCGTACGAATAAAATAGAAAACCCGATATTGGATACTGCGCCTGCCAGTTCGATATATTTTTCCAACTGAAACAATCCCAGACCATTAATATAATCGACAGAGGAGCTGTGTACAAGGTGTATATAAAAATCCAAAGCAAGCAGATAGGTTACAGATATAGGCAGAACACAATCGGGAGTAAGCCATATATATCCAATAAAATCATTTACCAGGATTATCACAGGAAGAATAATAACGAATGCAATCCAGACACGCAGATGAGTATAAAGCAAAAAAACATGTTCTCTGCTGTCGCTTCGCTTTTCTTCTACAAAAAAGTTTCCGATAATTGGTGCGATGGGAGCTAATAAACCGGTAGTCAGGCTTTTCAGATTCAGAATAATGGTTGTGTAGTTCCCGTAATATGCAACGCTTACAGTATTGACAAATGCAGAAATAACCAGACTGTCGGTTGAAGAATACATAAAGCTGGCCAGTTTCCCTACAAAGATATTCTTAACATCGCGTATAATTTTCCCTAAAATGTGCCTGTTGAGTTTATCGCTATGCAGATAGGGAAAATGCCGGGAACAGTAAATATGAATAATGGTATTGGAAATGACTACCTGTATCAGCTTCAAAATCAAGTAAACAGCATAACTCTGAAATACTATAAGCATAATACACTGCAGAATGTTTAACAGGCAGGTGGATGCCATATCGATAATTTTATAGACATACTCCATCTGCCTGGCATATAAAAGGGTGCGTCGATATACCAAAAAATAAGACGCAATTGTCGCGCTTGCCTGCAGAACAAAATATAAATAGATTTTGTCCTGGGATAGACTGACGTCCTTTAAAATATATTTTAAAAAGGGCAGAGCAATTACGGTTCCCAAAGAAATTACTATGCCAATACAGCGATAAAATATTTTTAGGATGTTGATAATATCATTAATCTTTTTCTGGTCATTGTCGTATACAGGCTGATATAAGCTGTATACAACAGCAGTTTCAAAACCCAGTTCACTTAAGGATAAAGCACTCAAAACAGAAGTAAAGGTACCGTTGATACCCAGCAGTTCCATGCCGATATAGCGGATAAAAACACTTCGCGTGATAAAAGCGAAAATAATGCTAAGGAACTGGCTAAGCAATCCGATAGAACTGTTTCTGATAATAATGGATTTCCGATTCAAAATGATAACCCCTTGTCTGCTGTTATTTTGCTTTAAAATAGCTGCCGTTTTGGTTTATGCCTTTGTTGAGGAGCTCGTCATATTTATAATCTGCTCCGGTGCTTTTTTTATAAATTCGGCTTGCCAGACTGACCTGGGACATGCTGCTTATCAGGCCGCCGCACGCGGCAAGTGCGCACATGTCGCAGATTACTTCCAGGCCAAGCAAATATTTATGGAGAGACCGCTGGCTTTGGGATGTATGAACGCCCTGTGTACCAGTTCCTCTTGAAATATTATCTGCAAAAATAATATTTTGAGAGCCATATTGTTTTATAAAGTCGGCCAGTATGTCCGAATCATCTGTGGCAATATATAGTTTTTGAAAATGATATTTTTCAAAAGCTATATCGATGTGTTTATAGTATTCCGAAGGAGTAATATAGCAAGGGTGATTTTTGCAGTTCAGTTTATAGTCTGTTCCCCGAATATGAACGCCCAATACGTTTTCATCAATGCTTCTCTTTTTGAGTTCATATTCAATAGTTTTTTGTGTTGTTTCGTTAAAACGCAGATATTTCCTCCAGATCTTTGCCATTTCCTCTATATAGATATTGGTTGTGCGGTAGTTGACCCCTCCATTGAGAAGTTCTGCCTTTAGTCCGTTTCTGGAATGATACTGAATTGTTGTTTTATAGCTGCCAGAATGATTGTCACTGTCAGAAAAGGGCTGCTGGAAATAGTATTCGAAGGTGTTTAACTCTGCCGGCATCGCCGGATCGTGGTATAGGTTTTTGGAGGAAAAACGAAGATACGGACGCAGTGAAAAGCAATCACAGAAGTAGAGTGCGTCTAAACTCCAGCGAACCAATGCGAAAAAACCATCGTTTTCCCCACCTACTTCAATCTGGCACAAAATCCCATCTTTTTCCGAACCTTTGGCGTTTGTCTGCAGTTCAACAAGATCAGGATTAGAACGAAGGCCATATACCTGTTGTAAAAATGCTCTGTCCTTTCTGTGCTTAATAAGCAGTAGAAGATCAAACAGAAGAGGATTCTTTTTAATTATTTCTTTTAAGTACATATGGATTATTCCTTTTGGGCGTTAGAAACTTATGCAAAAATAATTTTAATTTTCATTGTAGTATATCATAGAAAGGTACGGAATGTAAATATTGTAAGTACAGAGCTAGAATTTTGTGGCTTGAAGCAGACTTTCATTTATGCTATGATGATCAGAAGAAACAAATGCTGTAAATAATGGGAGAGACGGATGAAAACAGCAGGATTTTTGATCAGTAGGAAAGAAAATGAAAAACGCCGGGCGCTTCTTCCAAAGGACTTGAATCAAATCAGACATAGGAAAAATCTTTTTTTCGAGAAGGGATACGGAGAAGTGTTGGGGATCTCTGACGCAGAATATCTGGAAGCTGGTGCTAACGTCTGTGCTCGTGAGGAAGCCTTGACAAAAGACATCATCGTGGATCCGAAAGTGGGAGATGCGGAGTACCTTTGGCAGTTGAAAAAGCAGACAGTGTTTGGATGGCTGCATGCAGTACAGAACAGGCACATTACAGATGCGTTAGTTAAGAGGCAGTTAACGGCATTTGCCTGGGAGGATATGTTCTATAATAACAGACATATTTTTTATAGAAATAATGAACTTGCCGGTGAAGCTGCTATTATGCATGCGTTCCAATTTTATGGGGATATGCCATACAATTTGAAGGTGGCATTGCTGGGCCGTGGAAATGTGGCCAGTGGGGCGTTGAAAATACTGACTCTTTTGGGAGCTGATGTAACAGTTTACAGTTCAAAAATGGAAAAATTGTTTCAGGAAGAGCTTCCTTCCTATGATGTGGTTGTAAATGCAATTTTATGGGATACTGACAGAAAAGATCATATTATATACAGAAAAGATTTAAGCCGGATGAAAAAGGGGGCAATGATCATAGATATCAGCTGCGATACCTGTGGAGGTGTGGAGAGCAGCATGGCGACGACTATAGAAAATCCAGTTTATATAGTGGACGGTATTCTGCATTATGCAGTAGACCACACGCCCTCAATTTATTATAAAACGGCTACACAGACTATTTCAGAACAGGTTAGCCAATATATGGATGAATTAATAGAAGAAACACACTCTTTTGTTTTGAAACCGGCCATGATTGTTCGGGAAGGGATGATCCTGGATCAAAGAATTGTCCGATATCAGAACAGAAGCTGATGCAGAAATGGAAAAGAAAAAGACAGGATAGATAGGGAGAACGGATGAAAAAGAGCGGGACTATATATAAAGTATGCAAAAGCATAGCGGATAAGGTGTTTTCCCTGATTGCGCTGATTTCGCCGACAATGCTCAGTAAAATAAGATATCGGATGAATATGGGAAAGAAGTTGAATTTGTCTGCGCCGGAAGAATTTAATGAAAAACTGATGTGGTTAAAATTAAATACTTATTATATGAACCCATTGGTTGAGCAATGTGCAGATAAGGTGCGGGTGAGGGAGTATGTGATAGACCGCGGGTGCCGGGAAACATTGATAGATAATATAGGGATATATGAGAAACCGGAGGATATACCGTGGGAAGAGCTTCCTGAACAATTTGTCTTAAAGTGCAACCATGGAGCTGGATATAATATTTTATGCTGTGATAAGCAAAAGTTGAATATAGATGAAACATGCCGGCAGCTCCGCAAATGGATGAAAATGGATTATTCACTGCCGTATGCGGAAATGCAGTATCATCGAATAAAACCATTGATTCTCTGTGAAAAATATCTGACCCCCGAGTCGGGAGAAGTACCGGATGACTATAAAGTTTATTGCTTTGATGGGAAAGCAGAATGCATTATGGTCTGTCAGGGACGTGACACCGGGGAATGCAGATACTATTTTTTTGATCGGGAGTGGAACTGGTTGAAATGGAATCGCAGCGCAATGAATTATCAGACTGTAGATTGTGAAAAACCAGTATGTCTTGATCGCTTGCTGTATTATGCAGAAACTTTGTCAAAAGGCTTTCCGTTTGTCAGAATGGATTTTTATGTAATGGGGGAAAAGGTGTTTTTTGGCGAGATGACTTTTACTCCCTGTGGATGCGTGGATCAGGCATATACAGAAATAGGAAATAGAGAGTTGAGCAGAAGGCTTGTATTGCCAATATAGCATATCAGAGTTTGTAGAGGGAGACATGCTGGAAAAAATAAATATTTTTCAAAAAACGACGGATTGGATTTGCAATAAAATAGAGCTGTACTGCAGGGGAGTGGTTTACGGCAAAAGACTTCAAATCAAAGGCAGGCTGTTGCTGCAAGGACGAGGGAAGATTGAAATTGGGGACGATGTCACGATTTATTCCCGTTATACGGTCAATCCCATTGGAGGGAATCGAACTGTATTCCAGGTTATGGGAGAGGCAAATCTGAAGATAGGAAACAGAGTAGGTATGTCGCATGTTATTATTGCTGCTCATAACCGTGTCGAAATTGAAGATGACGTCCTGTTGGGAGCAGGATGTAAGATATTTGACACGGATTTTCACCCTTTGGATTATTTGTCCAGAATCCAGGGAGATGATAAAGCTGTAAAGACGGCTCCTGTATGCATCAAAAAGGGAGCCTTTGTGGGGGCTGACGCTCTTATTCTAAAAGGAGTAACGATAGGAGAGCAGAGTGTTATCGGAGCAGGGGCTGTAGTGACAGGAAATGTACCAGATGGAGAAGTATGGGCTGGTAATCCGGCCAGATGTGTACGAAAAAAGAAAACCAGAACAGAAGCTTTGATTTAGGAGCTGGTGTAGGAAAGGAGCAGCATGAAGGTTCTTTTAAGTGAAAGGACGCTTGACGGACATAGAAAGACTTATATGGAATGGCTGGCTCAGATACGTGGGATAGAATTCTATGTGCTGGCTCCGGAAAATCCGGGAATAGACGGCGTACGTTTTACGGAAATGAGACAGGCTGGGGGGCTGAAATCACTCAAAGCATATTTGAAGTGGGTTCGACAGATGAGAGAAATTGTGCGCAGAAATCAGGTAGATGTCGTCCATATTCTGGATGGTGATTCGATTATGAGGTGGTTTGGCATCGGTCTGGGAAGTATACCGGCAAAACAGATTATTATTACATATCATCATTTTTTCCCGGGAAAGTTAAGAAAATTGAGTTATCGGATGATGTGCAGGGGAACGTCCAGACTGTGTGTCGCCCATACAGAGTCTGTTGAACATGGAATTCGCCATTACGGAGTAAAAAGAGTAAAGCTTTGTGAGTACCCAGCGTTTCATTTTGAGCGGATTGCCAAGCTTGACAGCGTTGTCTGTAAAACAAACTGGAAGCTCCCGACGGAGATTCCTGTAATAGGGATCATTGGAGGTATGTGTACGTATAAAAACATTATTCCTTTTCTGGAAACGCTACAGGGATGCACGTCTGATTTTCATCTTTTGATCTGCGGAGACTCGGGAGGAATTTCAGAATCCGAAATTCGGGCGGCTGCAGATGCCTATCGTGGCAGGACAACAATAAAAATAAGACATCTTAGTGAGAAGGAATATGAAGACGCAATCGGGGCAAGCGATATAATATTCTGCATTTATGGGCATGATTTCGACGGTGCCAGTGGACCTCTGACAGATGGAGTATGCGCAAAAAAAATGATTTTGTCCTGCCGGCATGGTTCGCTGGGAGAAATTGTGACGAATCATTCGCTGGGATTAACTGCGGAAAGCAGTGATAGGGAAGATATGCTGAGAAAGACGGAAAAGGCGTTGAGTATGGTGCATGAATTCACCTATAACGAGGAGGCGCTTAGGTATCGGGACGGGCTGCGTCCGCTTCGGTTTCAAGAAAAATATGAAAGTATTTACCGCGGATGCATGGTGAATTAGCAGGGCTGCGCAGTATCCGCTTGGAGGAACCCCATGAATTTCTGTACCTTATTTGACAGCTATTACCTGGACAAGGGCCTGGCGCTTTACGCCTCCCTGGAAAAAGTCTGCAATAATTTTACTCTGTATGTGTTCTGTTTTGACAACCGCTCGTTCGAAATCCTGACGGGACTGGAGCTGCCTCATATGGTCGTCCTTCACCATTCGGTTTTTGAGACGGAGGCGCTGCTGGAACTGAAAAAGGAGCGCTCCAAGGCGGAATACTGCTGGACCTGTACGCCGGTAGTGATAGAGTATGTGCTGGAACACTATGCGGTAGACAGCTGCACATATCTGGATTCGGATTTGTATTTTTATACGGATCCGGTCCTCCTTTTTGATGAAATAAAGGCGGCGGATGCGGATGTGGTGATTGTGCCGCACCGGTTTAAGGATAACGCGTATGGCCGCAGGCTGGAGGAGCGGAACGGGAAATACTGTGTGCAGTTCAATTATTTCCGGCAGACGGAAAATGCGAGATACATCCTGAACTGGTGGAAGGAAAAATGTATGGAATGGTGTTACGATATTCCGGAGCCGGACAGGATGGGCGATCAGAAGTATCTGAATGGATGGCCGGAACGGTTTCGGGGAGTTCTGGAACTGCAGCACCTGGGAGGCGGAGTGGCGCCCTGGAATTTGGAGCAGTACCGGTTCTGCGGCGTGGAGGACGGCA
The DNA here is from genome assembly GCA_944383645.1 of uncultured Merdimonas sp. Lineage (GTDB taxonomy): Bacteria > Bacillota > Clostridia > Lachnospirales > Lachnospiraceae > Laedolimicola. The sequence continues at coordinate 17,583 of CALWQJ010000010.1, read as the reverse complement.
GGGTTTTGATGGAGGATGCGGAAGGGACCCGGTTTCCGCTGGTGTTCTATCATTTTCAGAATCTGCGGTATCTGCCGGGAAAACGGGTCAATATCAAGTCGCAGACGAAAAACAAGCGGCTGAAATACCGGATTTATATCCCGTACCTGAAAGAAACCGAGAAAATCCGCAGGAAGCTGGAGGGAGATTACGGTCTGTCTTTTGAGCCCGGGAAGCTGCAGCGTTCCAGCAATGCTCTGGTGGGATTTCTGCAGCGTCATTTTGCCGCGTTTAAAATACAGTCGTTTTCCGATATTATCGATCTAAGCCGGCTGGACAGCTATCTGGATAAGGATGTGAAATAAGATGAACTGGGCGATTATGGAGCTGTACTGCGGCGGCTCGGGAAAGGCGGGATACTACAACAGCCAGGAACTGGGACTGGCCCGTGCGCTGAAAAAATATGGGATTCATGTAACGATTGTGTATCCGGACAGGGAGCTGCAGAAAGAGACGGAGGAGAGTCCGGAGGAGAATATTACGATTCTCCGGGTGCCCTGCAGATCGTTTGGCGTCCATGCTTTTTATGATCTTTCGTTTCTTGCGACCCGGAAGATTGAGGTGGTGCATCTGGACAGTGACAATCAGATGTACGCACCCGGCGTGATACGCTATTGCCGGAAGCACCATATTTTTTGCTACAATTATATTGGGACGGTATTCAGCGATACAGAAAACTGGCTGAAGGGTCTGCTGATGAAGCGGATCTCCCGCAGAAATATTCGGTATTTTCGTGGAATGCTTACTTTTGCGAAGACGAGGTCGGTACGGGAGGCTTTGGAGCGGGAAGGAGTGTCTGGAGTCCGTGTGGCTCCAGTGGGCCTCGATACTTCTGTGATCCGGAAGACGGCAGAAAGCCGGGCGGAGCTCCGACGCAGGCTGGCGCTTCCGGAGGAGCTGAAACTGCTTCTGTTTGTGGGCAGGCTGGAAGCTTATAAGAGGCCATTTGCGGCGCTGGAACTGCTGGAGCGCCTGGGCGGGCAGTATGGCCTGGTCGTGATTGGCGATGGAAGCCTTTCCGAGAGGTTTCAGGAAACAGCAGCGGAAAAAGGACTTCTGGATCGGTTTTTTTATTTCCGCAGAGTTCCTAATGTGGAGATGTACCAGTATTATGCGGCCTGCGATTATTTTGTGAATTTTAATACTCATGAAATTTTTGGGATGAGCATTCTGGAAGCCATGTATCAGGGCTGTGTAGTGGCTGCCCGCAGAGCGCCCGGACCGGAGCAGATTATAGAGGATGGAGTTTCCGGGTTTCTGTGTTCGTCTGATCAGGAAATGGATCAGGTCTTTTCTGACCCTCGGACGGAACGCATGGGGGAGGCGGCGGAAAAGAGGATCCAGGATTGCTTTACCTGGGATCGGACCGCGGAACAGATTCGCGCGCAGGTGCTGAAACAGCTGACCGGCAGGCAGCGGGCAGAGGAAGGAAAGGAATAAGATGAAAATAGCGGTTGCAGGAATGGGCTATGTAGGACTCGCGAACGCGGTGCTGCTCTCGCAGCGGCACGAGGTCTGGGCGGTCGATATACTGCCGGAGAGAGTGGAGATGCTCCGGCGGCGGATCTCACCGATCGCTGATAAAGAGATCGAGGCGTTTCTTGCGGAACGGGAGTTGAATCTGCATGCAACTATGGATGCAGAAAGCGCTTATGCGGGAGCTGATTTCATCGTCATAGCGACGCCCACAAATTATGATTCGAGAAAGAACTATTTTGACACTTCTTCGGTGGAAACCGTGCTGGAGCTGGCACACAGGGTAAATCCGAAGGCGGCGGTGGTGATTAAATCCACGGTGCCCGTAGGATATACCAGAGGAATTCGGGAAAAGTGCGGCCACAGCCGTGTCCTGTTCTCTCCGGAATTTCTCCGGGAGGGCAAAGCGCTTTATGACAATCTGTATCCGTCGCGTATCATTGTCGGGACAGATTTGCAGGATCCTTATCTGACAGAGACGGGACGTGAGTTTGCCGGACTTCTGAAGGAGGCGTCCCTGAAGGAGGATGTGGAGGTTCTGCTGACAGGATATACAGAAGCGGAGGCAGTCAAGCTTTTCGCGAATACTTTTCTGGCTCTGCGGATCTCCTTTTTTAATGAGCTGGATACCTACGCGGAGATGCGTGGGCTGAATACGCGGCAGATTATTGAAGGAGTCTGCCTGGATCCCAGAATCGGGAATTATTATAACAATCCCTCCTTTGGCTATGGCGGCTACTGCCTGCCCAAGGATACCAAACAGCTTTTGGCAAATTATTCGGAGGTGCCGGAAAATTTGATTGAAGCTATCGTGGAGTCCAACCGGACCCGCAAAGATTTCATCGCGGACAGGGTTCTGCGTATGGCGGGCTATGACGGAGGCGGGGCGGAAAAGGCGCAGGGAAGTGGGAAAGAGACGGAACTGCTGGTAGGCGTCTACAGACTGACCATGAAGGCTGACAGCGATAATTTCCGCCAGAGCAGCATTCAGGGAGTCATGAAACGTATTAAAGCAGAGGGAGTCAACATTCTCATCTATGAACCGTCACTGGAAGAAGGTACTCTGTTTTACGGAAGTCCTGTTACACATAATCTGGAAGAATTCAAACAGAATTGCGGCGTGATTATGGCGAACCGCTATGACAGGGCGCTGGATGATGTGAAAGAAAAGGTGTATACAAGAGATATTTTTAGAAGAGACTGAAAACAGGAGAACTCCGGCGTCTGCCGGCGAGGGGAATACAAATGAAAAATCTGACAATGAACAAAAAAACGGCGGGCATCCTGCTGGCGCTCATCTGCGTGATCCAGCTGGCTGTTTCTCTGCATGTCGGTTCTGAGAAAAGCTTTCTGATGTGCGACGAGCTTTTTACCTATGGAGCCGCAAATTATGACGGCGGAATTATGATGGAGTTTCCGCTGAATGACTGGAAAAACGGGGATGTCTTTATGGATTATGTGACGCCTCAGGAAAATGCGTTTTCCTATGACATTCCTTATGTCAATCAAAGCCTGGACGTGCATCCGCCCCTGTACTATTACCTGATTCACACGATTTCTTCCTTCCACCCGTATGAATTTTCCTACTGGACAGGGGTGGGGCTGAATATCGTTCTTTTCCTGGGATGCACAGTAACGCTGTATTTCCTTGTGTATGAACTGGTGAAGGGCAGAGCCTGCGCCCTGCTGGCGTCTTTCTTTTATGCGTTGAGTTATGGCGGGCTGAATACGATGCTGTTTGTCCGCATGTATATGCTCTTCGCGCTGGCGCTGCTGCTGCACCTGCTGGCGTACGTCAGGTACTGGGAGCGGGAGAAGATTCCGGCCAGAGGTTATGTGTTCCTGGGATTTACGCTGGTGCTTGGAGCGATGACGCAGTATTACTTTCTGATTGCGGCTTTTTTCCTTGGGGTTTGGTATACTTTGAAGCTTTTGGCTGGAAAACGATTTCGGGAGCTGGGGATTTATCTGGGAACGGTGGCTGCTGCGGCAGCGGTCAGTCTCACGCTTTTTTCGCCCATGTGGGATCAGATTTTTCATGGTTCCCGAGGAACGCAGGCACAGGATAAATTCTGGGTACTGGCTGGGTTCCCGCGGGCGCTTCTGAACATGTTTGACATTATCAGTGACCAGATGTTCCGAGGATATCTGTGGCCGGTGCTGGGAGTGCTTGCGGCGCTGCTGCTTGTGTTTGTCATTCGTTTCCGGCGGCTGCCTCTGAAGGAAGGCGGAAAGCTTCTGCCGGTAATCTTTATGGCGGCGGGGTATTTTCTTCTGGTGACGAAAATCGCCCCGGAGGTGACGGACCGTTATATGATGCCGCTGTTTCCGGTAGTTCTTCTGCTGGCAGTCTGCGCGCTGCATGTGCTGGTACACGGCTTGCTGCCGGTGAGAAAGCAGCTGGCGCTGGCAGTCTGCGCGGCTTTTGGATTGTTTTTGTGTGTGCCGATACTCCAGGGGACGATTCCCACCTATTCTTATAACTGGATGAAGCCCCATACGGAGCTGATGAAGCAGTATGCGGATAAAAAAGCAGTCTATATTGATAGGGAATTTTATTGGTGGGAATACTATGATCTGATGCAGGTTATGAGAGAGAATTCCGACTTCTATGTGATTTCTTACGCGAAGATTATTCAGGATGATATAGATTCCGCTCTGGAGTACGCGGCGGAGGATGAGGAAGTCATCGTGTATGTGGGCAACACAGCTCTGGACGCGGAGATTACGGAATATATAAAAAATACCGTGCAGGCCAGGGAGATGATCCCTCTGGATCAGTTTAACCGCTATACGGTTTACCGGGCGGTGCGGTAGAGAGTCTCATTTTCCGCAGGATTCAGGTACGGAAATAAAAACAGAAAATGAGAGAAGAAAGAAAGGACAGAGCGCCATGCCTGACAGACATCCATTTCCCACCTGCAGTATTCTCGGCGTGAATATTGCGGTGACTGATATGAAGAAAACCGTATCCTGGCTGGAGGCGGAGCTGCCAAAGCTCTCCGGCTCCTATATCTGTGTCTCCAACGTACACACGACGGTGACGGCTTATGAGGACGAGAGCTACCGCGCCGTCCAGAACGGCGCGGCGCTTGCTCTGCCGGACGGAAGGCCCCTGTCTCTTACCAGCCGGAAACGCGGCTTTGCGGAGGCGGAACGGGTGACCGGGCCGGATCTGATGGGAGAAATCTTCCGTATCTCAGCCGGGCGCGGCTGGCGCCATTATTTTTACGGGAGCACGGAGGAGACGCTTGCGGCGCTGAAGGAGGCTCTGGAGAGGACGTATCCGGGGATCCGGATCGCGGGGATGTATTCGCCGCCCTTCCGGCCGCTGACCGCGGAGGAAGACAGGCGGGACGTAGAGAGAATCAATGAAGCGCAGGCGGATTTCGTCTGGGTGGGCCTGGGCGCGCCCAAGCAGGAGCGCTGGATGGCGGCCCATGAGGGCCGGGTGCATGGCCTGATGATCGGCGTGGGAGCCGGCTTTGACTATCACGCGGGAAGGCTGAAGCGCGCCCCGCAGTGGATGCAGAAATGCAGCCTGGAGTGGCTGTACCGTCTGCTGCAGGACCCGGCGCGGCTGTTCAAGCGGTACCTGGTGACGAACACAAAATATCTGTGGCTGGTGAGGCGGGAGGAGAGACGCCTGGCCCGCCGCCCGGAAAAAGAATACCGATAAGAGGCAAAGGGCGCAGGTGAAAAACCGGAGCTTTGCAGCCTGCCGGAATGGCAGACCGTAAAGCTCCGGTTTTTTACCGCGCCCCTCTTTTCATGATCACGACCCACACGGTCATCAGCAGGATCCGGATGTCGGAGGCCAGGCTCCAGTTATCGATATATTCCAGATCCAGCTTCAGCACCTCCCGGAAATCCGTAATATTGCTGCGCCCGCTGACCTGCCAGAGGCCGGTGAGGCCTGGCTTGATGCTCAGGCGGCGGCGGTAGTAGAGGTCGTATTCCTGAAATTCGTCCACCGTAGGCGGCCTGGTGCCTACCAGGCTCATGTTTCCGGCCAGAACGTTGAAGAACTGGGGCAGCTCGTCCAGACTGGTTTTCCGCAGGAAGGCGCCCACCCGGGTGACGCGGGGGTCGTGCTCCACCTTGAACATGGGGCCGTTCATCTCGTTTTGGGCCATCAGCTCGGCCTTCCGCTCCTCGGCGTCGATATACATGGAGCGGAACTTGTAGAGGCGGAAATACCGGCCGTTCTTTCCCACGCGCTTCTGCGCGAAGAAGACGGGGCCGGGGGAGTCGATTTTGATGGCCAGGGCGATGAAGGGCGTCAGCACGGCGGTGACAGCCAGGCCTGCAAGAGAGCCCAGGATATCGATGAGCCGCTTGACAAAAAGCCTGCGGTAATCGAAGGCGCTGGCCTCATAGGAAAGCACCGTGAAGCCCGCGAAGGACTCGGTCGTCTTGTGGGCGATGACGTTGTTGAAGTAATCGATATTGACATGGACGGTGACGCCCATGCTCTCAAAGCGGATAATCAGCTCCTCGATCTGATCTCTGGCGTAATCGGGCAGATGGATGAAGACCTCGTCGATGACCCTGGTCTTCAGCTGATCATAGAGGTCGGCGCGGCCGGCGGCGACGGGAACGCCTCCGATCTGTCCGCCCTCCGGAACCGTTTCCCGATCCATGAGGACGATGCCGCTCACCTCGAAGCTCCACTCGGGCGAATCGTTTAGCTTCTCCAGCACCTGGAGGGCCGGGCCGGAGGTGGTGATGAGGAACATTTTATTGCTGCCGGAGCTGGTGCGGTACACCTTGGTAAAATACTGCTTCAGCAGCAGATGGCCGGCGTAGGTCAGCAGAATGTTGTAAAGGAAAAAGTAGACGAAGACCAGACGGGAGAAGTCTTCGGCCAGCTTCGACACATACAGAAAGAAGCTCAAAAAGAAAATCAGTACGAGATTGTATTTGCACACGGCGACCAGCTCCACATAGTAGCCCCGCCGGAAAATATTCGTGTTCCAGTCGAACAGATAATAGGACAGCAGATGAAAGAAGAGAATGCAGGCCACCGTCGTGACATAGGTCTCGGAATAGGTCCGGTAGCTGTGCTCCACGCCGCGGGTCAGAAGGGCCAGCGCGAAGGACAGAAGGATGCAGAAGCATTCCACTGCCAGCAGAGTATAATTCTGGATAAGACGCTGTTTCTGACTGATGTTTGACATGGCGCTCTTCCTTTCCGGGAATTTCGGGAACCGGCGCGCAGGCGGCCTGACAGCCCCTGGCGGACCGGCGCTGTTCCCTCTCGTGTCATAAAATATCATAAAAGATCTGGCAGGCCTTGTCAAACAATATCGCTTTTCCCCTTCTGTCCACTTGTATCCCCGCTCTGTCTGGGCTATAATAAACGGATAAAGACGCCCCGCCGGACGACGGGTCCGGATACTGCGGAGAGGAGCTACAAGATGAACTGGTTAAAAGAACATGAGATGGATTCCTGGATTTTAAGGGCAGCCTTCGTGCTGATGCTTTTGTTTCCAGCGTTTTACAGCCCCCATACGGACGTGTACCAGAGCGCTTATTACGCGGGCTTTTCCTGGGCTTATTTTCTGCTGGTCCTGTATATGCTTCTGCAGATCGCCTGGAACCGGAGCAGTTTAAAGCTGTCCGCCTGGAAATGGACAGGACTTGTGTATTTCGGACTTCTTTTTCTGTATAATGCGTTTTCCCTTTATTTTAATCATACTTATCTTCACTGGTACTGGGAGCAGGTGAATAATACCGTGGCCTTCCTGTTCCTGGCGGTGCTGGCGGGCTTCCAGGTAAGTCTGGACGGCGGGAAGCATGACAATATCCGTTTTCTGCTGCGCTGCATTGTGATTTCCAATGTGGCCAGTATTATCTACTATTTCATGGGGTATACGAACCTGCTGATCTGCAACAACCGTTTTATCTTTTTTGAGCTGCCGTCCAATTTCTACGAGACGCGGCACTACTGGATCTACAGCCACAAGAGTGAGTACGCGCTGATGCTGACTGCGTTCACGGCGCTTTTTGTGGCGTACCGGAAGAAATTTAAGAACCTGCTGACCTTTCTTTTGAGCATGGCGGTGGTTCTGTTCTGCCTTTGTCTGACCCATTCCTGGACCGGCATCGCAGGCGTCTTCCTGATTATCGCAGGAGGCGCGCTGGATCAGATCGACTGGAAAAGCTTCCGGCCGAGAGCGTGGCATTTCGCTGCGGGCGCGGGCTTTCTGGCCGTGGCGGGGGCTGCCGCGTATGAGCTCTTAAAGGAAAGGGACATTCTGTCGCTGGGAGGGCGCACCCATATCTGGAAAGCAGTCTGGCAGGTGATCGTGGAGCATCCAGAGGGCTGGGGCATGCGCTTTGGCACTTCCATGATTGCGACGGAGACGGGACTCCTGGTGAACAACGCCCACAACGTCTTCCTGAACCAGCTGCTGCGCTTCTCCATCCCGGTGGGAATCTGCTTCATCCTTCTCTTCCTGGGCATCGTCATTTACACCCTGGTGAAGGGCAGGAGCTTTCTGCTGGCCGGAACCTGGATCGCCCTTTTGGTGCTTCTGGACATGGACTATTCCATGATGAGCCTGCAGATGGCCCTGGTGTTCCTGATTATCTATCTGCTGATGCAGAAGGGGAAAGAAAAACGGTTGAAAAGGGCGTCGTGAGGGCATGCTATTTAGATAGGAAGAGACAGTTTTGCATCGGAATTTTTAACGCAAAATTAGCTTGACGCTGAGAAATTGTTGGGGTATAAATACAGTTATAACTTGAGGAGCGGCCTTCTTTTGGAGGGCCGCAGACAGAGTAAATAAGGCGGTGAGACGATGATAGAAGAAGCGGTGGCGGCTGTGAAGGAGACGGAAGGCCAGGCGGACGAGCTGCTGCGCCAGGCAGGGCAGGACGGCGCGGAGCTTCTGAAGGAAGCAAAAGCGCAGGCAGAGACGCGGAAGGCCCAGGCCCTGGAGGCGGCCCGGGAACAGGCGGCGGCCCGGATGGCTGAGGCAAAGGCCGAAGGCGAGAGGCTTCTGGCGGAAGAAGAGGACAAGGCGGTCCGCGAGGCGGCCGCTCTCAAATCCCTGGCGGCCCGCAGCGAGGACAAGGCTGTGGAGGCCGTGCTGGCGGCGCTGGTATAGAGAGAGCCGCAAGCTGCGGCGCAGGAGCCTGCGGTCTGGCGGCGCGCCCGGCGGGCGCAGCGCCAGACCGCAGACAGATAAGACGAGACGACGAAAGGAGGGATGTATATGGCAGTTCTTAAGATGCAGCGGCTGGGGCTCTGCGCGCTTAAGAAGAACCGGAAGGAGATTCTGGAGCTTCTGCAGCGCCGGGGCGTCCTGGATATCGATACGGACGCCGCGGAGGACGAGGTGTTCCAGAGGACGGATACCTCAAAGGCGCGGGCGGATTTTGAAAAAGAGATCCAGCTGGCCGAGCATGCTCTGGAGATACTGCAGCGATACGTTCCGGAACATAAAGGAATGCTTTCCTCTCTGGAGGGAAAAAAGCTGGTGGATCTGGAAAGCTGCCGCCGCATGGAGGCGGCCCGGGAGACGGTGCTTCATAAGGCCCGGAAAATCGAAGAGCTTTCCAGGAAAGCGGCGGAATGCGAGACCGAGAGCAGGAAGCTGGAAAATGAGCGGGAGGCCCTGGAGCCCTGGAAGGCCCTGGCGGTTCCCATGGATTTTGCGGGGACGAAGCGGACGGCGGCCCTCATCGGGACATTTCCGGGAGCTCTGTCCACGGAGCAGCTCTGTGAAGTGGTGGAGGCGGCTCTGGCGCGGGACGCCGGAGAGAGAACCGCAGACGGGCCGGCAGCTTCCGGGGCGCCGGAGGCTCCCGGCTATTACGCCGAGGTGGTGTCCGCAGACGCCGACCAGAGCTGCGTGTTCATCCTGGTAAAGAAGGAGGACGCAGGGCGGCTGGAGGAGGCTCTTCGGACGGAAGGCTTCGCAAGGCCCTCCCGGACGGAAGGGACGCGGCCCGCGGCCCGGCAGGAGGAGCTTGCCAGAGAGCTGGAAGCCCTGAAGGAAAAAAAGGAAGCCCTGGAGGAGCAGATCCGGGCCTTCGCGGAAAGCCGGGAGGAGCTGAAGCTGGCGGCGGATTATTACCGGATGCGCCTGGAGAAGTATGAGCTTCTGGGAAGCCTTCTTCAGTCGAAGAAGACCTTCCTGGTGACGGGCTATGTGCCCGAGAGGGCAGCGGCAGATCTCGCCCGGGAGCTTTCGGAAGAGTTCACGCTGGCCCTGGAGCTGGCGGATCCGGCGGAGGAGGACGAGCCTCCGGTGCTGCTGGCCAATAAGACGGTGCCCGCTTCCTTCGAGGGAGTGGTGGCGGCCTTCGGCCTTCCTGGAAAGGGAGAGATCGACCCGACGACGATCATGTCGGCCTGCTATATCTTCCTGTTTGGCCTGATGCTGTCGGACGCGGCCTACGGCTTCGTGGTATTCGCGGCCTGCCTGGCGGCTCTGCTGAAATTCCCCAGGATGCAGGAGGGCATGCGCAAATCCCTGCGGATGTTCATGTACTGCGGCATCTCTACCATGTTCTGGGGCGTCATGTTCGGCAGCTATTTTGGAGACGTGGTGGACGTGGTGTCCCGGACCTTCTTCGGGCACCAGGTGACGATTCCGGCCCTCTGGTTCGTGCCCTTAAACGACCCCATGAAGATGCTGGTGTTCTCCATGCTGTTTGGCGTGATTCACCTGTTCCTGGGGCTTGGCATGAAGGGCTATATGCTGCTTCGGGATAAGAAATACCTGGATTTTGTGTGCGACGTGGTGTTCTGGTACCTGCTCCTTATCGGCCTGATTTTGATTCTGCTTCCCAGCGGAATGTTTGAATCCATCTCCCAGATGCAGTTCAACTTCCCGCCGGTCCTGAACCAGGCGGCGAAGCTCATGGCTGTCGTCGGAGCGGCCGGCATCCTTCTGATGTCGGGCCGGGGCAGGAAGAACTGGTTCCTGCGGGTGGCCCTGGGAGCCTACGATCTGTACGGGGTGACCAGCTGGCTGAGCGACGTCCTGTCCTACTCCCGGCTTCTGGCCCTGGGACTGGCCACGGGCGTCATCGGATCGGTCATCAACTCCATGGGAGCCATGCTGGGCGGAGGCATCGTGGGAGCCATCGGCTTTACCCTGGTCTTCCTCATCGGCCATTCGGTGAACATCGGCATCAACCTGCTGGGCGCGTACGTACACACGAACCGTCTCCAGTACGTGGAGTTTTTCGGGAAATTTTACGAGGGCGGAGGACGGCCCTTCAACCCGTTTAGCATTCATACAAACTATGTGGAATTCAAGGAGGAAAATTAATTATGTTTGATCAGCTTGGAATTGTTTTCGCGGTAGTAGGAGCGGCTCTGGCGGCCCTGATGGCAGGCATCGGCTCCGCAAAGGGAGTAGGAGCGGCAGGACAGGCCGCCGCAGGCGTGGTGACGGAGGATCCCAGCACCTTCTCCAAGGTACTGCTTCTGCAGCTGCTTCCCGGCACCCAGGGTATCTACGGACTTCTGGTTGCCTTCGTAACCCTGAACAAGATCGGCGCCCTGAGCGGCAATCTGGCGGCGGTAAACGGAGCGACGGGCCTGATGATTTTCTTCGCCTGCCTGCCGATGGCCATCGTGGGCCTGATTTCCGCCATCCATCAGGGAAATACCTCCATCGCCAGCATCGGCCTGGTGGCAAAGAGACCGGATCAGTTCGGTAAGGCCATGCTGTTCCCAGCCATGGTAGAGACCTACGCGATTCTGGCTCTGCTGATTTCGATTCTGGCGGTAAACGGAATCCCGGTATAAACGGGATTTCCGGTAAGCGTAATGGCAAAGGTATGGTAAAGGAGAACTGTAAATTATGACAGGTCTTGATATAATGTTAAGCCAGCTTCAGGCGGAGGCGAAGGCGGAGGCGGACAGCCGTCTGGCGGCCGCCAGGGAGGAAGCGGATCAGCTTCTGGCCCAGGCGGATGCGGAGGCGGAAAGCGGCGCGGAGCTTATCGCTCGCCAGGCAGAGGAGGAGGCCGCCCGCCATCTGGAGCGGACCCGGTCCTCGGCGGACAGGAAGCGCCGGATGATTCTTCTGCAGGCGAAGCAGGAGGTCATCGCCGAAGTGCTGAAGAAGGCTTATGAGAAAATGGACAGCCTGGAGGACGGCGCCTATTTTGACCTGATCCGCCGTCTGCTGCGGGAATGCGCCCAGCCTCTGGACGGAGAAATCCGTTTTTCCGAAAGAGACCGGAAGAGATTTCCCGCCGGCTTTGAAAAGGAGATCGGGAAAATCGCCGCGGAGCGGGGCGGTTCCCTGCGTCTGGGGGAAAACGCGGCCATTGACAACGGCTTTATCCTGGCCTACGGCGGCGTCGAAGAAAACTGCACCTTCCGGGCCATGTTTGACAGCAGGAAGGAGGCCCTGCAGGATGCGGCGCGCAAAGTGCTGTTTTCCTGACAGCCGAAAAGGAGGTTACCGGAATGTCTGATATGGATTACGTGTACGCGGTCGCGCGGATCCGCTGCAAGGAGCTGAAGCTTTTTTCGGCGGCAGTGATCGAGCAGCTGCTGGCCCGGCCTGACTATGACGCCTGCGTGAGCTTTCTGGCGGAAAAGGGCTGGGGCGGTCCGGATACCCCCCGGGACGGGGACGCGATCCTCACAAGAGAGCGGGAGAAGACCTGGGAGGAAATCCGGGAGCTTATGCCGGATATGTCTGTCTTTGAGCTTCTGGATTACACGAATGTCTTCCATAACCTGAAGGCGGCGGTCAAGGAGGTCTGCACCGGCGCGGCGGTGGATCACATTTATTATAAGAACACGAAGCCTTCCCCGGAGGAAATCCGGAGGGCTGTCAGGGAGAAGGATTTCGACGCCCTGCCGGAATACATGGCTGGGGTGGCGAGGGAGGCCTTCGAGACTCTCCTTCACACGAAGGACGGGCAGCTCTGTGATGTGATGATAGACAGGGCGGCTCTTACCGCGCTCTGGCAGGCAGGGCAGAAGGCAGAGGCCCCGGTGCTGCGGGACTACGCGGAGGCGGTTGTGGCCTCGGCGGATATCCGCATCGCGGCCCGCTGCCAGAAGACGGGGAAATCCGAGGAGTTTGTCCGGAGGGCCCTGGCCCCCTGCGGCACGCTGGATACCGAAGCCCTGGCCCGGGCGGCGGCAGGCGGCGGGGCAGAGCTTCAGGCGTATTTAAGGAGCGCTTCCTACGGGGGAGCCGCGGACGCCCTGGACAAGTCCATGTCCGAGTTCGAGCGCTGGTGCGACAACCAGGTGATCGAAGCCATGAAGCCCCAGAAGCACAATCCGTTCTCCGTGGGGCCGCTGGTGGCCTACGCGCTGGCCCGTGAAAATGAGATCAAGACCGTGCGCATCATCCTTTCCGGAAAGCGGACGGGGATGCCGGAGGCTTCGATCCGGGAAAGGGTAAGGGAAATGTATGTATAAGATAGCAGTGCTGGGAGACTACGACAGTATCTACGGCTTTGCCGCTCTGGGCCTTGACACCTTTCCGGAGGAGGACCCGGAGGAAGCTGCCAGAAAGCTCCATGAGCTGGCGGGCGGCGGCTATGCGGTGGTGTATATTACAGAAAAGCTGGCGGCGGAGCTTTCCGCTGTTATAGAAAAATACAGAGAGCGGGTCTTTCCCGCCATCATTCTGATCCCGGGCGTGTCCGGCAATACGGGCCGGGGCGTGGAGAGCGTCCGAAAGTCGGTGGAGCAGGCGGTCGGATCGGATATTCTGTTTTCAAAGTAAGGCGGGCGGCCGGAAAATGCGGCCGCCGGGCCCGAAGAGCCGCCTGCGCCGGGCCCAAAGGCAAAGGCCCGGCGCGGGTGAAAGAGTAAGCCTTTTTGCGGGCGGCGCGCCCGAAAGGGGCAGAAAGGTGGAGATTCCTCTAAATGAGTACAGGAACGATTAAGAAAGTAGCAGGACCGCTGGTCATCGCGACGGGGATGCGGGACGCGAATATGTTTGACGTGGTCCGCGTAAGCTCCGAGCGTCTGATTGGCGAGATCATAGAGATGCACGGGGACGAGGCGTCCATCCAGGTCTACGAGGAGACCTCGGGCCTGGGGCCGGGCGAGCCGGTGGAGTCTATCAATGTGCCTCTGTCCGTGGAGCTGGGGCCGGGCCTTATCGGCAGCATTTTCGATGGAATCCAGCGTCCGCTGGACGAGATCCGAAGGCTTACCGGCAATAATTTAAAGCGCGGCGTGGAGGTGCCCTCCCTGAACCGGGAGAAGAAGTGGAGCTTCGTGCCCTCGGTGGCGGTAGGCGACGAGCTGGAGGCCGGCGACGTGCTGGGCACCGTGCAGGAGACAGAGAGCGTGGTGCAGAAGATTATGGTTCCGCCGAATATGGCCGGAACCGTCAAGTCCATTTCCAGGGGCGAGTATACGGTGGAGGAGCCCATCGCGGTCCTTTCCACGAAAGACGGCGACCAGGAGCTGACCATGATGCAGCGCTGGCCGGTCCGCAAGGGCCGTCCCTACGCGGAGAAGCTGCCGCCCGAGATGCCGCTCATCACAGGACAGCGGGTTATCGACGCCCTCTTCCCCATCGCCAAGGGCGGCGTGGCCGCCGTGCCTGGGCCCTTTGGATCCGGCAAGACCGTGATCCAGCACCAGCTGGCGAAATGGGCGGAGGCGGATATCGTGGTCTACATCGGCTGCGGCGAGCGCGGCAACGAGATGACGGACGTACTGAACGAGTTCCCGGAGCTGAAAGATCCGAAGACGGGCCGTTCCCTGATGGAGCGCACCGTGCTGATTGCCAACACCTCGGACATGCCGGTGGCTGCCCGTGAGGCTTCGATTTACACAGGTATTACGATTGCGGAGTATTTCCGCGACATGGGATATTCGGTGGCGCTGATGGCGGATTCCACCTCCCGGTGGGCCGAGGCGCTTCGGGAGATGTCCGGCCGCCTGGAGGAGATGCCCGGCGAGGAGGGCTATCCGGCTTACCTGGGCTCCCGCCTGGCGCAGTTCTACGAGCGCGCGGGCCGGGTGATTTCCCTGGGAAAGGATGGACGCATGGGAGCGCTGTCGGTCATCGGGGCCGTATCCCCGCCCGGAGGCGACATTTCCGAGCCGGTGTCCCAGGCGACCCTGCGTATCGTGAAGGTGTACTGGGGACTGGATTCCGCCCTGGCCTACAAGCGCCATTTCCCGGCCATCAACTGGCTGACCAGCTATTCCCTGTATGTGGACAACATGGGCCGCTGGTTTGACGAAAACGTGGCGCCTGACTGGATGGAGCTTCGCCAGAGACTGATGTCCCTTCTGCAGGACGAGGCCCAGCTGGAGGAGATTGTGAAGATGGTGGGTATGGACGCTCTGTCCGCCCCCGACCGGCTGAAGATGGAGGCGGCCCGGTCGATCCGCGAGGACTTCCTTCACCAGAATTCCTTCCATGAGATCGACACCTATACGCCGCTTCGCAAGCAGTACCTGATGATGCGGCTGGTGCTGGCCTTCTACGACCAGTGCAGCGAGGCCCTGAAAAACGGATCCTCGATCAACGATCTGCTGAAAATGGCTGTCCGCGAGCGGATTGGCCGTTACAAATACACGCCGGACGAGAAGATTGAGACAGAGTATGAGGCGGTGAAGGCGGAGCTTGCCGCCGAGATCGCGGAGACTGCCGGGAAGGAGGACTTCTAAATGCCAAAGGAATACAGAACCATACAGGAAGTTGCCGGCCCGCTGATGCTGGTCCAGGGCGTGGACCATGTGACCTACGACGAGATTGGCGAGATCGAGCTGGCAAATGGCGAGACCCGCCGCTGCAAGGTGCTGGAGGTGGACGGCACCAACGCCCTGGTGCAGCTCTATGAGAGCGCCGCGGGCATCAACCTGTCCAACAGCAAGGTGCGCTTCCTGGGAAGAACCATGGAGCTGGGCGTCTCCACCGACATGCTGGGCCGCGTCTTCGACGGCCTGGGACGGCCCATCGACAAGGGGCCGGAGATCCTGCCGGAGGAGCGCCGGGACATCAACGGCCTGCCTATGAACCCGGCGGCCCGGGACTACCCCAATGAGTTCATCCAGACGGGCGTCTCCGCCATCGATGGACTGAACACCCTGGTCCGGGGCCAGAAGCTGCCGATTTTCTCCGCTTCCGGTCTGCCCCACGCCCAGCTGGGGGCGCAGATCGCCCGCCAGGCCAAGGTGCGGGGAACGGAGGAGCCCTTCGCCGTGGTCTTCGCGGCCATGGGAATCACCTTTGAGGAGGCGAACTTCTTCACCGAGAGCTTTAAGGAGACGGGGGCCATCGACCGCACCGTCCTCTTCATCAACCTGGCAAACGACCCGGCGGTAGAGCGTATCGCCACGCCGCGTATGGCCCTGACCGCCGCCGAATACCTGGCCTTTGAGCAGGATATGCACGTGCTGGTCATCCTTACGGATATCACCAACTACGCGGATTCCCTCCGAGAGGTATCCGCCGCCCGCAAGGAGGTGCCGGGACGCCGGGGTTATCCGGGCTACCTGTACACGGATCTTGCGACCATGTACGAGCGCGCCGGCCGGCAGAAGGGAAAGAAGGGCAGCATCACGCTGATCCCGATCCTGACCATGCCCGAGGACGACAAGACCCACCCGATTCCGGACCTGACCGGCTACATCACGGAGGGCCAGATCATTTTAAGCCGCGAGCTGTACCGCAAGGGCTTAAAGCCCCCCATCGACGTACTGCCCTCCCTGTCCCGTCTGAAAGACAAGGGAATCGGCGAGGGAAGGACCAGGGCCGATCATTCCAACACCATGAACCAGCTCTTCGCGGCCTACGCCCGGGGCAAGGAGGCCAAGGAGCTGATGGTCATCTTAGGAGAGGCCGCCCTGTCCGATATCGACCTGATTTACGCCAAGTTCGCGGACGCCTTCGAGGAGGAATACGTAAACCAGGGCTACCAGACCAACCGGGATATCGAGGAGACCTTGAATATCGGCTGGAAGCTTCTGTCGATCCTGCCCAGGAGCGAGCTGAAGAGAATCGACGATAAGTATCTGGATATGTACTACGGGAAATAACGCGGTTTTATGTATCCTGTGTCTGCGCGCTTCCCGGACAGCTGTATGCTTCCGGACGGACTAAAAAACAGTCCGCCTGAATCATACAGCTGTCCGGGAAGAGGCGCAAGGTGAATTGCCGCGTAGCGGCAAGAGAAGGCACCCTGGGGTGGAGCACTAGGATATCAGAAAACCGCTGTCAGTTTCCGCAGTAAATATACCCTTGGTAAGGCGAAGAATATAAATTGCGAGGAACCTGAAAATGATAGAATATTTTTGAAGGCTCCGAGGTATTGAAATCGAGGTGAGACTATGGCATCTGCGGCGGTGACGCCTACCCGGATGGAGCTTACGAGGCAGAAGAAGCGGCTGGCGACGGCTGTGAGAGGGCATAAGCTTCTGAAGGATAAGCGGGATGAGCTGATGCGCCAGTTCATGGATCTGGTGCGGGAGAATATGGCGCTGCGCGAGAAGGTGGAGGCAGGCATCCAGGCGGCCAACGCGAACTTTGTGATCGCCAAGGCCGGCATGTCGGAGGAAAGCCTGCGGGTGGCCTTTATGGCTCCCAGGCAGGAGGTATATCTTGAGACCTCCACCCGGAACGTGATGAGCGTGGATATTCCTGTCTTCGAGTACAAGACCAGGACGGCGGACAGCAATGACATTTATTCCTATGGCTATGCGTTTACGTCCGGGGATCTGGACGCGGCGGTGAAGTCGCTGGCCGACATTCTGCCGGATATGCTGCTTTTGGCAGAGCGTGAGAAGGCTTGCCAGCTCATGGCGGCTGAGATCGAGAAGACCCGCCGCCGGGTGAACGCGCTGGAGCACGTGATCATCCCAGAGGCCCAGCAGAATATCAAATATATCACCATGAAGCTGGATGAGAATGAGAGAAGCACGCAGATCCGGCTGATGAAGGTGAAGGATATGATGCTGGAGGAGGCGCATCATTACAAGGAGAAGCAGCAGGCGTATTCCTGAAAAGAGGAATGCAGAATAGCTTAGAAAGTAAGTAGGTAATCATCCGTACCTTGACAAAATAAAAAATCCCCCGGCACTTACCAGGGGAAGATCTGTCTCTT
>CALWQJ010000009.1 GCA_944383645.1 uncultured Merdimonas sp. | reverse complement strand
AGTCACCTTTTTCTCTTTGCTGTGTATCATATAGTATTCGGAAAATCAGGAGGATTTTAATGATGAAAAAGAAACCGTCTGTTCTGCTGGCAGCCATGCTTGCCGCAGCCGTGATCTGCACGGGCCTGACCGGCTGCGGCAGGGAATCCGGCTCCGGCGGAGAGCTGACAAAAGTAACGCTGAATGAGGTGGCGCACTCCATATTTTACGCGCCCATGTATGTGGCCATCGAAGAGGGGTATTTTGAGGACGAGGGCATTGCTCTGGATCTGGTGACGGGATTTGGCGCCGACAAGACGATGACCGCCGTCCTCTCCGGCGAGGCTGACATCGGCTTTATGGGGTCAGAATCCTCCATCTATGTCTACAGCCAGAACCCGGACGATTACATCGTCAATTTCGCGCAGCTCACCCAGAGGGCCGGAAATTTTCTGGTCTCCCGGGAGCCGATGGACGATTTTCAGTGGTCTGATCTACGCGGCAGCTCCATATTGGGCGGACGCAAAGGCGGAATGCCCCAGATGGTCTTCGAGTACATCTTAAAAAAGAATAACCTGGATCCCACTGTGGATATGGACATCGACCAGAGCATTGATTTTGGCTCCACCGCCGCGGCGTTTTCCGGCGGCCAGGGGGATTTTACTGTCGAATTCGAGCCTGGCGCGACGACCCTGGAGAAAGAAGGAGCCGGTTATGTCGTCGCTTCCCTTGGCGTAGATTCCGGCTATGTGCCTTACACCGCCTTCAGCGCCAGGCAGAGCTTTATCGCAGAAAATCCGGAGCTGATCCAGGGCTTTGTAAACGCGCTCCAGAAGGGTATGGATTTCGTGCAGAAGCATACGCCGGAAGAGATCGCCGAAAGCATCGAGCCGCAGTTCCCGGAGACAGAGCTTGAGGACATCACTGCGATCGTGACCCGCTATTACGAACAGAATACCTGGAAAGCGGATCTGATTTTTGAAGAAGACAGCTTCACGCTTCTGCAGGATATCCTGGACGAAGCCGGCGAGCTGGAGCAGCGGGTGCCCTATGAGGACCTGGTCAATACAGAATTTGCAGTGAAGGCCGCCGGACAATAAGAGCAAGAAGCGTAAAAGCGATCGGACTGAGGCGCTGAGGAGAGCCGCTTTCTTTCCGCCGGACGTATCGCATAAAATTCAGCCGGAGGCAGCTCATATTTCTGCCTCCGGCCGATTCGTCCGGCGTCCCTCTGTTTCCTGTGCCCGGACGCAGCTTTGACAGTCCTTTCCCTATTCCTTCCGGATGGTATACTCGTCATACACTGTCCAGCTATCCACCAGATAAGCGCGCAGGCGGAGCTCTGTATCCGTCACGTCGAACCGCAGCGCCAGGGGCGTATAGGGCGGTCCCTGCTTCACAATCCGAATCTCGCTGTCCGGCTCATGGTACAGGCAGCCGCTGGAGGTGCTGCAGGTAATATAAAGCGTCCCCTCCGGATTGGAGACTACGGAACCGGAGGAATAGGGATAATCATTCAGGGTCTCGCAAAGTCCGTTGACAAATGCCGTCCGGGAATAGACGTGGTCGTGCGCGCCCAGAATCAGATCGATGTCATTGGCATCGGCAATGCGCGCCAGGTACTCCTTGCAGTCCGTGTGGGAACGCTCCGCTCCCGGGTAGGCCGGATAATGCTGGGCGAGCACGCGCCATTTCGTATCGGGATGCTCCGCCACTATCTGGGTCACATACTGCTCCTGAGCTTCGCTTCCCTGGCTGGTGCTGCTGTTCAGCACGATGAAGAGTACGTTTTTCCGGATAAAATAATAATTTCCATCCTGCCCGTACTGGCTCTGCCCGACAGCAGAGCGGTTCGGCACGTTGAAATGCTCATAGAAATAGGGGCCTCCCGGATGTCCGTTTTCTTCTATGGACGTCTCATTCGCCACATCGTGGTTGCCTACAGCGGGCGCAAGAGGCATGCTGTACAGAGCCAGGTGGTCCAGAAACAGGCCGTAATGCTCCTCGCTTCCAAAATCAGCCACCTGATCTCCCAGATGAAAGAGAAACGAAGCTTCCGGCACATAAGCCGCCAGGCGCGTAAGAACGCTGTCCCAGCGTTCCGCTGTCACGGAAGGGTCTTCCATATCTGACTGCCCGATCTGAGCGTCTGCCGTGACGAGAAAGGTCAGGCTGTCCAGGTTCTCCTCCGGGCAGCGGTACGTATATTCCGGGGACCAGCCCTCCTCATTTCCCACCTGGTACCTGTAGGACGCTCCTGGTGTCAGACCGTCAGCAGACGCTTTGTTTACATAATATCCCGGTACTGTGGCAGACGCGGAGCAGTCCGCGTCGAAGACCTTTGTTTCGCCGGATTCCGTATCCGTCAGACGCACCTGTCCCTTTCGGGCGCTCGGAGACAGCCAGTTGAAACGAAGCTCTGTCTCAGACGTCCCCACCTCCATGGAAAGATCCCGGATCACCGTAGTGTTCAGAAGGGGCGCGCTTGTATAATCCGGCAGAAACGCCGCCTTCTGCTCCTCCTCCGTCAGCCCGCCGTCCCCGCCTGCCGTCTCTTCGGAGCCGCCGTTTTCCTGCCCGTTCAAAGCCTCTTGTTCTGTGCCGGCATCCGGCTGCTCTTCGGGCCGCTGTTCTTCCGTCTGAGCGTCGGGGGCCGCCTCCAGGGCGTCCGTACTCTGCTCCTGAGCGGCAGCAGGATCCCCTGCTTCCTCTTTGAGCATGCCTGCCGCCTTTCCGGCCGCCAGGATCGCCAGAATCAGCAGAACGGCGGCAGAAATCAAAATTCTTTTCGAAATCTTCTTCTCTCTTTTCATAATCCTTCCTCCTCGTATCATATCTCAAACCGCAGGCTGTATCCCATAAACGCCTGCTCACTCATACTCCACGCTCACCAGACAGAGCCCCTGAGCAGGCGCCGTAAATCCGGCCTGCTCACGGTCCAGGGAAGCCAGGATCCTTTCCATCTCTTCCGGCTCCCTCCTGTGCAGGCCCACCTCGATCAGCGTGCCTGCGAGAATCCGCACCATATGATAAAGGAAGCCGTCTCCGGTAAAGGACAGCTGCAGCTCCTCTCCCCTTCGTTCTATCCCGATCCGTTCTAGAGTGCGCACGGTAGATTTTTTTGTCCTCCGGTAAGAGCTGAAGGCGCGGAAATCGTGCGTGCCCAGCAGCCGATCAGCCGCCCGCCTCATAGCCTCTTCATCCAGCTCCTGCTCCAGGGCATAGACGTATTTCCTTTCAAACACATTGTGAACCGGGCTGTTCCAGATCCGATAGAGATAGGTTTTGCGCGCCGCGTTCAGCCTGCTGTGAAACCGAGGCGGCGCCTCCTGGGCAGAGAGAACGGCGATATCCTCCGGCAGATAACGGTTCAGCTCCTTTACCAGCTCCGCGCAGCCAAGCTCGGACTCTGTCCTGAAATTAGCCACCTGCCCCAGGGCGTGGACGCCAGCGTCCGTACGCCCGGATCCGGCCAGCTCGATGCTTTCCCCAAGCAGCCTCTCCAGAACGGCAGTCACCCGCCCCTGTATGGTATTTTCTTCATGCTTCTGACTCTGCCAGCCGCTGTACCGGCTTCCGTCATACTGAAGCACCAGCCTTATGTTTCTCATAAATTTTACTTTCCCTTTCCTGAATTTTCGTGTATCATAGACTTGACGGACAGCTTTTGTTGATTCCATGAGTCCATATGCAAGGAGCAGATTACCGCTATGATTGAAATTATTGTCTTTATCATTATTATCGCAGTCGTTATAAAAAACAGTAAAAAGAAGAGCCAGCCCCGCCAGACTCCGCCCTTTACCGCCGGGCAGAAAAAGCCGCTCCGGCGCCAGAAGCCGGAAGCGCCGCTGCCGGCTTCTTCAAAGGCTGACGAGCCTCTGGAAAGCCGTACCTTCATCGAACCTGCCAAGCCCTACCGTCCCGCTTACAACGCAGGCGAACGGTACGAGGAATGGATGCCGGTCCCGGAAGGGAAACGGGTCTGCCACTGCGGCTACTGCGGGGCGGATAACCTCATTCCCAAGCACTCGGATCCGAAAAATTTTACCTGCTATTTCTGCCGGGAGGAATTATAGCTTATCACTGCGAAATGTTCCGTTCTGAGATGGGGCGCCTAACCGCGCTTCATCTCTTTTTTGATCCAGCTCTCCGACTCTCTCAGCCTTTCGTTCAGCTCTGGCACACGCTCCGGTCCCACCGCCTGCTTCATCAAAGCATACTCGTCCAAAAGCCCTTGTCCGTGGGGAACCAGGTAAGCCCCCGCGTCGCTTCCCAGACCGAGCCTGCCTCCCCGGTCAAAGACATACCGGACACATTTCATCTGGCGCCGCAGGATCTGCTCCACCTGCTCGTCCGGATAGCGTCCGCAGCCCAGAAGGTTCCCGGTCGGCGCAAGGGTGGGCACCCAGATCGTGCGGCTTTCCGCCAGCATATCCAACGTATCCCTCTCCAGGTAATCCCCGTGCTCCAGCGTATCCAGCCCCGCCCGGATGGCCGCCCGCGCAGGGCCGTCTCCATTGCAGTGGGCCATAACCTTCATGCCCATATCGTGGGCAGTCTCTATCATTTCCCGAATCTCCTCTGCGGACAGGCCCTCCTCCGTCAGCACGCCATACCGGTCAAATTCCATCAGGCCGCTCACCATAATTTTGATAAAATCAGCGCCCTCTCTTTTCGCGCGCCGGACCAGCTCCCGGTATTCCTCTCTGCCGTTGAACGCAAGACCCACGATTCCGCCATAGTGTCCTTTTTTATGGATCGCGAAAAGCGGCGTTCTATAATCTATGCCATATTCCGGCGCGATTTCCCGGGCTCTCGCGGAGACTCCCCGGGCGTCTCCGCCGTCCCGTACAAAGGTGACGTCCGCCTGCTGCCAGGCCGCAAAATGCTCCCGAATCGGCCCGTCTGCCACTCCGTCCCTGTGCAGTCCCACAGCCGCCTTATAATTCTTCCCATCCATAATGATATGGGCGTGGCACTCTCCAAACATCTCTATCAGCTCCATTTCCTGTCCGGCTGCCCGA
Source organism: uncultured Merdimonas sp. (assembly GCA_944383645.1). Lineage (GTDB taxonomy): Bacteria > Bacillota > Clostridia > Lachnospirales > Lachnospiraceae > Laedolimicola. The sequence goes on along the minus strand of CALWQJ010000009.1, from coordinate 30,034 downwards.
AGGGTCTGTCCCAGACGTCTGTCCGTCCCAGACCGCCGCCGGCAGCTTCCGATATTCCCAGTGTAATGACAACGGTGGAAAAAGTCAATGCCATCCGCCCCTTGTTCTTTGTCTTTACTTATAGTATAATATTTTCCATATGCGGGAAACAGCGTCGCCCGTTACACTATAAGGAACAGGAGTGAACTATTATGGAACATCTGTATATACCGCCTGACTACAAATCTGAACTCAGTCTCTATGACACCCAGGTCGCTATCAAGACCGTCAAGGACTTTTTTCAGAAGGCTCTGGCAGAGCAGCTCTACCTGCTGCGCGTCTCCGCTCCGCTTTTCGTGACCCCGGAATCCGGCCTCAACGACAACCTGAACGGCGTAGAGCGTCCCGTCACCTTCGGCATCCGGGAGCAGAATGAGCGCCCGGCTGAAATCGTGCATTCCCTGGCAAAATGGAAGCGCTACGCCCTGAAGCAGTACGGCTTTCACATCGGCGAAGGCCTTTACACGGACATGAGCGCCATCCGCCGGGATGAGGACACCGACAATATTCATTCCATCTATGTGGATCAGTGGGACTGGGAGAAAATTCTTCTCAAAGAAGACCGCAATGTGGACTACCTGAAGGATACCGTACGCAAGGTCTACAAGGCGCTGAAAAAGACGGAAAAATACATGGCTATCCAGTATGATTATATTGAAGAAATTCTGCCAAAGGACATTTTCTTCATTACCACCCAGGAGCTGGCAGATCTCTATCCCGACAAGTCTCCCAAGGAGCGGGAGGATCTGATCGCCCAGGAAAAGGGCGCCGTCTTCCTGATGGAAATCGGCGACAAGCTGGCGGACGGCAAGCCCCATGACGGCCGCGCGCCGGACTATGACGACTGGCACTTAAACGGCGACATCCTGGTCTGGTATCCGGTTCTGGGCCATGCTCTGGAGCTGTCCTCCATGGGTATCCGCGTGGACGAGGACTCCCTGGCACGCCAGCTGAAGGCTGCAGGCTGCGAGGAACGCGCGGAGCTTCCCTTCCAGAAAGCGATTCTGGAAAAGAAGCTGCCCTACACCGTAGGCGGCGGCATCGGCCAGTCCCGTATCTGTATGTTCTACCTCAGAAAAGCCCACATCGGCGAGGTCCAGGTGTCTATCTGGCCGGATGAGGTGCGTGAGAAAGCAGCGCGGTACGGCATCAATCTGCTGTAAGCATTTTTCGTTTCCACATAAAACAGAGGATCTCTTTTTCCCCTATGGAAAAGAAACCCTCTGTTTTTTATTCTCTGCAGCCGGTATCCGCCTCGCTTTTACTGCGGCGCAGCTTCCAGCTTCCTGCTCTGATATTCTGCGATCTGCTGATATATTTCTTCATAGCTGATGGCAGAAAAATCTGTCACATCCACCAGGATATCAAGTCCCAGACCGATATTGTATTCTTTGTGGGCAATGCCCGCCGTAAATTCCTCGAAAGTCGGGGCAATCCGGTTCACAGATTTGAGCTGCTCCGGTTGGTAGGTTTCCCGATGGTAACAGGTCAGCAAATGCCCCGGATGACGGCTGTCTGTCTCATCCCGCAGAGCCCCTCTGCGGTACACCGTCTCCATATCCGTGTAAAGACAGATGGTCACCGCGTCGTAACCGGACTCGTCCAGCAGCTCCTGGAGCTTCGGCTTATGGCGCTGATAAAACGGATATTCAATCAGAATGGTCTTGTTTTCCCACATCCGCTTCTGGATGGTCAGGTAAAACTCCTCCAGACTGAACCAGTTGAGCCGGTCTTTCTGCTTCTCATTGTCAAAGCCGAAAATATCCCAGTTTTTTTCCTTAATCTGGTCATAACTGATTTTTACAATCTCATCATCTCCCAGATAGTCAAGAAATCTCTGAGCCGTGCCGCTTTTTCCGGTTCCCGGTCCGCCAGTGAAAATAATCAGAGTTCTGGGATTGGGAAATTTTCTTTTCATCGCCTGCACCTAGAACTGAAAGGTCCCGTCGCGCATAGCCTGTACGTTCTCAGGACTGATCTTTCCTTCCATGGGGCCGAAGGCCGCCACATTGAGAGCTCCCGCCGCCGCGGCAATCTCCGCGCATTCCTTCATATTCTTTCCCTCCAGAAGCGCGCAGAGGAAAGCGCCCAGAGAAGTGTCGCCTGCGCCGGTGGGATCCACTGATTCCACCTTGTACAGTCCCTGATCCACCACTTGTCCGTCTCTTGTATAGATTCTGGAGCCTTTGGAGCCCATTTTCAGCATCAGAATTTCCAGGTTCGGATTTTCGAAGCACTTCTTTACCGCTTCTTCCACATCATCAATGCCCGTCACCAGCTTCAGCTCATCAAGGCCCGGCGCAAAGAGATTCGTGATCTCCAGCATGGCGTTGATAATCTCAAAGGATTCCTTGCTCTTCTTCGGATTCGTCAGGTGCTCCGTACGAACATTGGGATCAAAGCTGATTTTCGTTCCTTGGGCCTTCATAGCTCTGGCTGTCTTCACAATCTCCCAGCCATAGCTCAGCTTCGCAGTCAGCGCACAGCCCATTACATGGAAGTATTTCGCTTCCTTCAGGGAAGGTTCCGTCACGTCCGGCATCACAGCTTTGGTAGCCGGCGTCTCATCCCAGTGAAACAGATATCTGCGGTCGCCCTGGCTGTCATAAGCCACAAAAGCGCAGGCCGTGGAGCCGTCCGGATCTACCAGTACCTTGGATACGTCTACGCCGTCCTTCTTCAGCCGGTTCAGCATACACTCTCCGAATCCGTCATTTCCCACTCCAGAAATAATACCGCAGCTGTGTCCCATGCGGGCCACTGTAGAAATCATAATCGCAGAAGATCCTGACGGATAGGGACCTGAAAACAGCCCTGTCTCATTCAGGGGCTTGTCCACCTCTGTCCGCATAATCTCCACCAGGGTCTCGCCCATTGTCCAAATTTCAGCCAAGAGCCTTCACCGCCTTTTCTTTTTCTTCCTCAGAGTTAAATTTCTGGATGAACTCTACAATCTCCTGATTCGGGCCCAGAATCGTCACATACTCTACGCCATGCTCCCAGTAAGGCAGGAAGGCCGGTCCCTCACGGAACTCATAGCCCTCTTCCTTCAGTTCCTTTACACAGGCCACGATGTCCGTACAGTTCAGGGCGATGTGATCGATAGCTCCGATAGTGTTTGACGCTCCGCCATCCTTTTCGTATGTCTCGATGATAATATTTCCCCACTCAAAAAACTTGACCGGATTTCCTCCGTAAACGGTTTCCCATTTCAGTTTGAAGCCCAGTCCCAGATAGAATTCCGCAGTCTTATTAATATCGTCTGTCGGAATTCCAATGTGCTGATACCCGTCCACATACTGCGTAAGCATAAGTCACTACCTCCTTTATAAAAATGTACAAAGGGCAGATAATTTCCTGTTCCATTATCCTATGGCCCTGAAACTATCTGCCCCAGCTTTCCTTTTACTGATAAATACTTCTCAATACTGCCGGAGCCTTTCCGGAACAGTTGAACAGATCGCTCTTGGAAGCAATCTCTGCGGCAATCGCATGACGTCCCGGTCCAGCGATCTTGCGGGGATCATACTCAGTCTCAGGAAGCGTGCGGATCGCCTCTCTCACAGCATCCGTATAGACTTTCTTAAGACCTGTTCCCACATTGATCTTACTCATGCCCATAGCCACACATCTGCGGAAATCATCCTCCGGTACGCCGGTTCCTCCGTGAAGCACCAGAGCGATATCTGTCTTCGTGCGGATTTCCTCCAGAAGATCAAAACGAATCTCCGGAGCCGCCTTATAGAAGCCATGGGCGGTTCCGATGGCGACGGCAAGCGCGTCGATTCCGGTTTTCTCTACGAATTCCGCAACCAGATTCGGATCTGTGTAAGCTTTTCCGGACTCCTCTACATGAATATTGTCCTCATGACCTGCCAGCATTCCCAGCTCAGCCTCCACAGAACAGCCATTCACGCCGTAGGGGCTGTGCTTATGGGCAAAGTCTGCAATCTCCTTGGACTTTGCGATATTGGTCTCAAAATCCTCCTGGGAAGCGTCAATCATGACATTGGTAAAGCCTGCTACCACCGCCTGCTTGATCTGTTCCAGATCTGTAGCATGGTCAAGATGAAGGCAGAACGGAACTTCCGGATAAGTCTTAGCGATTCCCTTTGCCGTCTCCGCGATCAGCTCCAGAGAGCCAATATACTTAATTGCCCCCAGGGAAGCCATCAGGATAACCGGCGCGTTCTTGGATCTGGCGCCTTCCACAATGCCGACCATCTCCGGGATCGTGCTGAAATTAAATGCTCCTACCGCGTACCTTTCTTCCGGCTTCGCATCTGCAGACGTAGCAAGTCTGACAGAGTCAGCCATGATCTGTTTCATCGTTAATAATGGCATATCTTTTCTCCTTTTTCAATCACTTTCTCTGATAATCCCCAATACATAAGCCACTGTCCCCCATCGGCGGCCAGCTGGCTACAGCTTTCCGTCGATGGCCTTCTTTACCATGACATATGCCCCATAGGCCACGACCTTGTCATTGAGCTTGGAAATCCGGATTCTGTCTTCCTCTACATGGAAGCAGGTATGTCTGCGAATCTCGTTTATCATGTTATACCAGAAATATTTATCCGCTTTTACCATCCCGCCTGCCAGTACTACCACATCCGGGTCGAACATGTTAAACAAATTCGACAATCCGACTCCGATATAGTAGCCCTCCTGCTGCAGCATATTGATGGCGTAGGGATCACCCTTCTCCGCCGCATCGCTCAGGATTTTTCCGTTTACTTTGTCCGGATCATAGCCGACGGCCTCAAAGGCCAGCGACTTGATGCCGCACTTCATATCCCGTTTCATGCGGTTGTTTACTGCCGTCCCTGACGCATACAGCTCGAAGCAGCCGCTTCCTCCGCAACCGCATTTGGGTCCCGAAAAATTAATGGACACATGGCCAAATTCCCCGGCAAAACCGGAATGACCGTGGAAAATCTCTCCCCCGATGGCGATACCGCCGCCGCAGCCGGTGCTGATGGTCTGATACAGAACCACATTCTCCCCTTTTGCCACGCCCACGTTCGCCTCAGCAAGGGCCCCCAGATTTCCATCGTTTTCCACATAGACAGGAGCGCCGAATTCCGCCTTCAGACGATCCCCGAGCGGGAAATTCCTCCATCCCATCATGGGAACATCCAGAATCAGGCCTGTCCGGTAATCCAGAGGACCGGGCGCGGCTACGCCCACGCCCGCGATATCCTCTTTCTTCATTCCTGCCGCCTCCAGCACCTCATAGGCCAGCTCCACGGTGTTCTGGAATACCGCGTCCTCTCCTTCATAGGTTCTGGAGCTTTTTACGATAAAATCTGTGATAGGCTCTCCCTGATCATTGAATACCACTGCTGTCGTCTTTGTTCCGCCAATATCGATAATCAAAAAGTGTCTCATATGCCTTAACCCGCTGTTTTATTCGTCAGCTTTTCCCTTCTGAGCCATGTCAAGCATAACTGCCAGAATGATGATGGCGCCGATTACGACCTTCTGCCAGTAAGCGGAGATCTCCATCAGGGTCATGCCGTTGTTGATAACTGCGATGATAGCGCATCCGAACATAGCTCTCGCTACCGATCCGGTACCGCCGGAAAGAGAAGTTCCGCCAAGTACGGTAGCCGCGATAGCGAACATCTCGTATCCGTCACCGGTGTTCGGATGACCATTGTTTACCTTGGAAGCAGCCACGATACCTGCCAGACCCGCTGTGATGCCGCAGATCATGTGGCACTTCAGGGTTACCATCTTCGTATTGATACCGCACATATGAGCTACGGAAGCGTTGGAGCCTACCGCGAATACGTGACGGCCAAAGACGGTCTTGGTCAGGATGATGTGGAAAATAACTACTACAATTACCGTGAAGATAACGATAACCGGAATGATACCTGTCTTAAAGCTCTCAGTCTTGATCAGACGGCCTGCGCCCAGTACGGAGAATCCGTTCGGAAGACCGTAAACCGGACCGCCGCCGGAGATGATGTAGGCAAGTCCACGGAAGGCCTGCATCAGAGCCAGGGTACAAATCATGGGAACCAGTCCGCGGTAAGCAATCAGCCAGCCGATGAAAAGTCCGATCACAGCGCCGGCTGCCAGACCTACCAGGATGGAAATCGCCATACACGCAAAGGTGGACTCTACGCCCAGGGCCAGAACTGCCTGTGCCGCCAGAATACCGGTGATAGCCATGGTGGAACCAACGCTGATATCGATGCCGCCCAGGATGATTACATAGGTAAGACCGCAGGCCAGAATCGCGTTCAGACACATCTGGCCGAACAGGTTAATAACGTTTGCCATCTTTAAGAACGTACTGTTTCCGATGGAGAAACCAATAACAAGAAGTACCAGAACCACTACAACGATATTATTAGTGATTAACTCCTTCGCATTCCCTTTTTTCATTTCCTTCTTTTCCTCTCTCTAAAAATAAAGATTCTATTACAATGGTCTGTCCTGATGTCAGTTTTTCTTCTTCTGATCCGAGCCGTCAGAGACGGGGTTCGCAAGAGAAATCAGATTCAGCTCGGTGATCTCAGCACGGTTCAGCTCGCCGGTCAGACGGCCTTCCGACATGACATACGCTCTGTCGGCCACCTTGATGATCTCCGGCATATCCGAAGATACCATGATAATGGCACCGCCGGCTTCCACGAACTGATCCATCAGCGCGTAGAACTCTGCCCTTGCGTTTACGTCGATACCCTTGGTCGGCTCGTCAAGAATCAGAAGCTTGACGCCAGCCGCCAGCCATTTGGAAAGGATAACCTTCTGCTGGTTTCCTCCGGAAAGGTTCCGGCAGAGAGCCTGAATGTTAGGCGCTTTGATTTTCAGCTTTTCCATGTACTCTTCGCTGACCTTTTTCTCCCAGGGGACATTTACAAAACCATTTTTCGCATGGAACGGAAGGTTGGGAAGCGCGATATTCTCCTCAATATCTTTTTTCAGAAGTAGTCCGGTACGGCGGCGGTCTTCTGTCGCCAGGCCGATGCCTCTGCTGATGGCATCCCACGGACTCTTGATATGTACTTCCTCACCGTTCAGGAAGACTTTTCCGGAGGTCAGCTTCGTCGCTCCAAAAATAGCTTCCATAACTTCTGTACGGCCCGCGCCTACCAGACCGGAGAAGGCAACGATCTCGCCTGCGTTCGCGTGGAAGCTCACGTTCTCAAATTTGCCCTTCTGGCAAAGGTTTTCCACGCGGAGCACTTCTTCTTTCGCCGTATGATCGGGCTTCACAAATGCGCCCAGCTCACGTCCAACCATACTGTTTACGATGGTCTGCTCGTCCACATCCTTGATCATATACTCCGCGACTTTCAGGCCGTCGCGGAAGATGGAGCAGCGCTCACAGATAATGGACAGCTCGGCCATACGATGGGTTACATAAATCATGGTAGTCTTGGCAGCCTTCATCTTGCGCACCTGCTCAAAAAGAGAATCGATCTCTTTCTCAGAAAGCGACGAGGTTGGCTCGTCCAGTACGACTACCTTTGCATGTTTTGAGATAACCTTTGCGATCTCCACCATCTGCAGCTGGGCGGCAGTCAGGGTAGAGCAAAGGGTATGCGCATCAATTTCAAGTCCCATCTCGTCCAGCACGGCCTGCGCATCGGCCTCCATTTTTTTGCGGTCCAGCAGTCCGTTCTTCAGTCTCGGCTCGCATCCAAGATAAATATTCTCGGCCACGGTCAGATGAGGAGCGATGGAAGTCTCCTGCTGAATAACAGCGATTCCGGCGTCCAGGGCGTCCTTCGGAGTCTTGAAATTACATTCCTTTCCGTCCAGGAACACCTTGCCCTTCGTAGGCTTGTAAATCGAGGCAATGATTTTAATCAGCGTGGATTTTCCGGCGCCGTTCTCACCGACCAGAGCATGGCACTCGCCGGGATAAAAGTCAATGCTGATATCCTCCAGCGCCTTTACGCCCGGAAATTCCTTGGCAATATTCTTTACCTGTAAGACCGGTTCCATATCTGTCCTCCATTTCCTTTATTTTTTATTAAAAAGAGGACCGGATTTCCTGTATCCGGCCCTCCCTTCTTCAGACCAATCTAACACTTAGTCCGTCTGTCTTATCTCTTATTCTGCAGGCAGGTAATCTGCTACGTTTTCAGCAGTTACAAGCTCGCACTCGATCAGGTCCTTCTGCTCTCCGGCTACTGCGCCAGTCTCGAAGTACTCAGCGATCTTGTCTACGATACCAGAACCGATACCTACCGGATTCTGTGCAACCTCAGCCTCCCAAATCTGTCCAACTTCCGGATCTGCAATGTACTCGCAGGCAGTCTGTCCAGCGTCGAAACCAACGATCTTGGTGGAAGCGCCAGCGGACTGGATGGAAGCCAGAGCGCCGTAACCGGTCGGGTCACCTACTACGAAGATGTAGGAAAGATCTTCGCCGTACTGGGTGATCAGGTTCTGCATGATATCAGAAGCCTTGGACTGGTCGTTATCAGCATCCTGAGACTCGATGAGGGTCAGATCCTTGCCGCCGTCGATAGCAGCCTGAATGGTCTCCTCGAAACCAGCCTGACGGTCTCTTGTGGACTGTGCGGAAGCGTAGGTGATGCAGCCTACTGTAGATCCTTCCGGAGCATGCTCAGCAATGTACTCGCCAGCGGTAACGCCGCCTGCGTAGTTGTTGGATCCTACGAATGCAACATACTGATCCAGATACTCGTCATCCAGCGTGCAGTCGAAGGTGAAGATCTTCACGCCCTGCTCGTTAGCTGCCTGGATAGCGGGCATCGTTCCTGCCGGGTCATTTGCGGAAAGAGCGATTGCGTCATAGCCAGCTGCAACATAGTTGTTGATCAGGTCAGAGCAGATGTTTCCATCCAGCTGCTGGTCAGCCAGGGTCGGCTCCGGAATTCCAAGAGCTTCGCACTGTGCAACGATACCTTCCTCAACGCTCTGATAGAAAGCGTCGTTCTCGGTACCTACGATGAACGCCAGCTTCAGCTCAGAAAGAGCTTTGGTCTCTCCTGCAGCGTCTGCAGTCTCCTCAGCCGCGTCCTCAGCGGGTGCTGCGTCCTCGGTGGTCTCCTCGGTTGTCTCAGCCGCTGTGTCTGCGGTCTCGGCATCGTTTCCGCCGCCGCATGCGGTCAGAGAAACAACCATTGCTGCTGCCAGCAGAGCAGCCAGAATTTTCTTTTTCATCTTTTTCATCCTCCTAAATGAATTTTTTGAGTGTATTTTTAATGCTCCTTCTTACGAAGCATACACTTTCTCTCCCTTACGGATTCCTCCCGGAATCCTCCTTTTCCTGAAAGATTCAGTCCTTCGCGGGCGGATACTCGGTGCAGAGCAGACGGTAGGGCGGTTCATCCTCCTCGATGGACGGATATCTTCCCAGCGGGTTTTTGAACCGGTTGTCCGTATTGTCATCATTCGTCATGGACACCTCGCCAATCAGAGAGGGGCCGCCTTCCGGAATGATGAACTCATGATACAGATAAGGATAAAGAGTCATGCTCTCGCCCGGGTGAAGAGTTACCTTGCTTCCCGCAGGCATGGTGTACTGCCTTCCGTCCTGACAGATCAGAACGTCTGTATCCAGATACTCGCCCGTCTCCGGATCCGCGTTGTAGAAGGTAAATATGATATCGTTTCCGCCCCGGTTAATGATATCCTCCATCTTGTTCCAGTGGAAGTGCATCGGGGATACCTGGCCAGAATCACACATCATAATCTTCTCTGCGTAGGGCTTCTTGTACTTGGGATTATGTACGTTTCCGTTGCGGATGGTGATCAGGGCAAGGCCCAGGGTGTCGAAATGTCCCTCGCCGTAATCCGTCACGTCCCAGCCAAGGGCGTTGTCGCGGATCTCGTCGTACTCATGGCCTTTCTCTGCCCACTCCTCCGGAGTGAAGCTTAAGTAAGGCGGCAGGGCGAATTTATACTCCGCCAACAGCGCTTCAAATTTTTTGATAACTGCGTTAATCTCAGATCTTTTCATCTTTTTCTACTCCTCCTGCGCTTTCAGCGCGTTAATTTTCGCAATAATCTCATCCAGCTTTTCTTTTCCTTCCACTACGGAGAACTTAAGCACATTCGTCTCTTTCTCAAAAGGCTGAAGGTAATGCACGCTGTCATGCTCCACATGATAGGGCTTTCCATATACGCTGGAATTCGAGGGCTCCAGGCCCAGGACATAGTCCCCGGAAGCCATGGACTTCCACTCCATAAAATAAGGCAGGTTCTTCTGATTAAACTCAATCACAAGGCCGATATTCTGCTCGTGGTTGGCCACAAGAACCATGGTGTCCAGATTTTCATCCGTCTTCATCTCGTGGATGAATACGTACTCCGGCTCGTTGTCCTTCGGAGAATCGATCCGATCCCAGCCGTCCACATGCTCTTCTGAAAACTCTTCCCTGCCCGTCACCTTCACAGAGGGCACATAGAGCCGGCAGTTTTCATCCAGGAAAGGATACCCCATATTGCAGTGGTACAGAAGCATCAAAGGCTCCGGCCGGAACGCCTGGTTCTCAATCTCATCTGTCACAGTGATGCTGTTCTCCCCAAGCACGCTCTCTATCTTTCTGCGGAGAACCAGATTCTCGCCGAAAAGCTCTGCTTCCCGCATCTCGCCAGAAATCACGAGCCGCACCTCATCTCCGTCTGTCAGCACATCCGTACACACATGCTCCGCCGGAGTCGTGCGCATCCTGCCATGCATCGGATAATCTTTTCCATCTATCGTGCAGGGAGCGCAGATATTCTCAAGGCCGCAGGTGAAAAACAGGCCGCCCATGATGCTTCTCTGGGCCTCCTGGCCGTTGGTGTCGTACTGGTTCCTTCCCTCCAGTCCCGGCTTGGCCAGGAATGTCATATTCATTCCCTTATAGGTTAAATCCGTAATGTCAAGAGCCTTATCCGCCGCGGAATGGAAAAACAAATCCCCACATTTGGCTTCGATAGCGTTCATATGCTCCGCGCGTCCCTCTTTGTAGGTGACGGGCCTCGCGTATACCAGCTGCTGAAGGCTCCCACAGTATTTCATAAGCTTTCTGTCCATCGCTGTCAGTCCTTTTTTACTCAAGATTCGCGTGATATCTCCACAGGCTCTTCATGTCCAGCCCGCGCTCGTCGATGATCATCTTCGCCACCACGTCTCCGAAAAGCAGAAGGCTCTGCTCAAACAGAGAAGTCATGGGCTGAATGGAATCAATCTCATCCTCCAGATAATTCTTCGTTCTCACCGGAATCCGGACCATGAACTCGCAGAGATCCTTCATCTCGCTGTGGGGGTTGGAACCGATATGTACAATCTTCGCCCCGATGCTGTGGGCCTTCTTTGCGATTCCCAGCGGGAACAGAGAGCCGCCGCTTCCGGATCCCACCACCAGCAGATCCTTATCCGTGATAGCCGGCTCCGTGATCTCGCCTACATAATGGGTCTTAATTCCCAAATGGGCCAGTCTCTTGCAGATGGCCTGCAGGGAAAGAAGCACTCTTCCTACTCCCACAAAATAAACCTGATCCGCTTTCAGCACCGCGTCCACAAACCGCTCCACGGATTCCGGATCTACCGCGCATAAAGCTTTATCAATCTCTGCCAGAACATCTTTTACATTCTGGCTGTAATGCTCACTGTAATATCCCATTGATTTCATCCTCCATCGCTTTCAGCTTCTTTAAGCTTCCCAGCTGGTCGTCTTTTTTGATGCAGGTGCTTCCCGCCACAAAAATATTGGCCTCTCCTGCTTTTCCGTAAGTCTCAATATTTTCCGGAGAAATACGTCCATCAAGAATCACCTTCGTATCCAGGCCTCTTGCCTTGATCATCTCGTGAAGATCATGAATCTTCCTGGCGGAATACGGCGTCTGCGACTCGCCCTTCATCTGGGCAAAGCCCGGATTAATCAGCATCAGGAGCACCGCGTCACATTTATCCAGGATGTACTCCAGTTCATACAGCGGCGTGGCCGGCTTTAACGCCACTCCCGCCCTGATTCCCTTGCTGTGGATGTAGTTCAGCATGCCGTCCACATGGTCGCAGGTCTCCAGATGGAACACGATCTGGGAAACGCCGGCTTCGATCAGCTCGTCCACAAAAAACTGAGGGTCTTTCACCATCACATGGGCTTCCAGCTCAAGCCCCGTTCTCTTCGCGATCTGCTTCACTGTGTCAAGCCCCAGCGGCATGCTGGGACTAAAATGACCGTCCAGAATATCCACATGGATCATCGTAAGCCCGGCTTCTTCCACAAGCCGGCACTGCTGCTCCAGGTTGCAGAGATCCAGGGTAATCATAGACGGCGATACATGGCAGGATTTCTTCCACACATTTTCATTCATCTGTGTCTGTCTCCTCATTCAGATTGGCTGCACCTCACAAAACCTTTAGTGCATTCGCCTTACTAACTAACTTATAAATATCATATACTCACTAATCTCAAATGTCAATATCCTAATCTATTTTTTATATTATTCACAAAATCCTTTTTTGATTTTTGTGTATTTAGTACAAAATCAGGTGTTTACATGATTTTCCTTTCTTTCCAGCACCATTTATTTAGTATTCTGAGTTTACTAGAAAAACAGAATGGGCAAAACAGGGAAAGTTTCTACACCTGTTCCTACACTCTCGTCGTCCACTGGCCGCAGTCCCAGACCCGCGTGGCAAGGCCCTCGTAGAACTCCGGCTCATGGCACACCATCAAAATACTGCCCTTATAGGCCTGAAGCGCCCTTTTGAGCTCTTCCTTGGCGTCCACATCCAGGTGGTTCGTCGGCTCGTCCAGCACCAGCAGATTGCTGGCGCGGTTGATCAGCTTGCAGAGGCGCAGCTTGGCCTGCTCGCCGCCGCTTAACACCTTCACGCGGCTTTCGATATGCTTCGTGGTCAGGCCGCATTTTGCCAGCGCAGCACGGATCTCGAACTGGGTGAAGCCCGGGAATTCCTTCCACAGCTCCTCCAATGTCGTCGTCTCGATATCCTGGCTCATCTCCTGCTCAAAATAACCGATTTCCAGATAATCTCCCAGCTCCACGCTTCCGGAAAGGGGCGGGATAAGCCCCAGGATGCTCCGAAGCAGGGTCGTCTTTCCGATGCCGTTAGCCCCGGTCAGGACGATCCGTTCCCCCCTCTCCATCTGGAAATTCAGCGGGGCCGACAGCGGCTCGTCGTAGCCTATGACCAGCTCGTGGGCTTCCACCAGATAACGCCCAGGCGCCCGAGCCTCCAGAAAATGAAATTCCGGCTTCGGCTTCTCCGCCGCCAGTTCAATCAGCTCCATCTTATCCAGCTTTTTCTGCCGGGACATGGCCATATTCCGCGTGGCGACCCGGGCCTTATTTCTCGCCACAAAGTCTTTAAGCTCCGCGATCTCCTTCTGCTGCCGGTTATAGGCCGCCTCCAGCTGGGCCTTTTTCACCGCGTAGACCTCCTGGAACCTGTCATAATCACCCACATAGCGGTTCAGCTCCTGGTTGTCCATATGATAGACCAGATTGATGACGCTGTTGAGAAACGGTATGTCATGGGAAATCAGGATAAACGCGTTTTCATAATCGTTCAGGTACCGTTTCAGCCACTCGATATGAACCTCGTCCAGATAGTTCGTCGGCTCGTCCAAAAGCAAAATGTCCGGCTTCTCCAGAAGAAGTTTTCCAAGAAGCACCCTGGTGCGCTGGCCTCCGGACAGCTCCGACACATCCCGGTCGAGGCCCACCTCCGCCAGCCCCAGGGCCCGGCCCACCTCCTCGACCTTCGCGTCGATCAGATAGAAATCATGGGCGGACAGAAGCTCCTGGATCACTCCAGTCTCTTCCATATAATAGGCCATTTCCTCATCGGAAGCCTCCGCCATCTTCTCATACATCTCATTCATCTGCGCTTCCAAAGTAAACAGGAACTCAAAAGCAGACGCCAGCACGTCCCGGATGGTCATGCCTTTCTCCAAAGCGGTATGCTGATCCAAATAGCCCACCCGGACATTTTTCGCCCATTCGATCCGTCCCTCGTCCGGCTGCAGCTTCCCGGTAATAATATTCATAAATGTGGACTTTCCTTCCCCATTGGCCCCCACCAGCCCGATATGCTCTCCCTTCAGCAGCCGGAATGACACATCATGAAAAATAGCCCGGTCTCCAAAGCCGTGGGTCAGGTGTTCTACAGTCAAAATACTCATTTGCCTTATTTTGCTCCTCGTCTTTATTTCGCTTCTTTATTTGATCCGTTATTTTGATTCGTTATTTTGATTCTTTATTCTGCATCCCGTATTTCAGCTCGGTATATTTCTTTTTACTGCCATAAGCCTTCTCCACCGGATACTTTTCCGCATTTCTTTTCAGCTTTTCCCGGATAATCTCGTCCATATCCAGGCCGCAGGCGTCCGCCGTCAAAATACAGTAATTCAGCACATCCGCCAGCTCCTCCCGTATTTTCTCCAGCCTTTCTTCACAGCCTGTATCCTCTGCGCTCCACTGGAAAACCTCCAGCAGCTCAGCCGCCTCCAGCGAAATAGAGATGGCCAAATCCTTTGGGTTGTGAAACTGCCTCCAATCACGGTCATCCCGGAATTTTAATACCTGTGAAATCGTTTCCTGTGTCATGACGGTTCCTTTCTTTATCAGTGTGTTTACAAAATTAAAATTGGGTAGACAGTGTCTATCCAATTTATTTCATTAGAGGTTTAACTTTTCAATTTTTATAGGTTTCTTCTTACTTTTAGAATATCACCAGCCAAATATGCTCATCTACATAACCATTCTTTATGCCGAGCTATGAGTTTACACTATTCTCAAACGGGCTATCCGGGCGGAACACAGGTGGACTGTTTAAGTACTCTACAAATTTTCACTATTCTCAAACCTGCGGGCGGAAAGGTGGCTGTTATGGTGAACTTAAGTAACCTACAAATTTTCACTATTCTCAAACGTGTTTCGGGGTACTTTGTTATGCAATGCAGGAGTAAGTAATCTACAAATTTACACTATTCTCAAACGCAGGCGGAAGGGTCTCAATCCCTACGGCCGAGTAAGTAACCTACAAATTTACACTATTCTCAAACAGAAGCTATTACTTTAACCGGATAGTAATGGAGTAAGTAACCTACAAATTTACACTATTCTCAAACTAACCTTATAGGATTCTACTACAAGGGGACAGTAAGTAACCTACAAATTTACACTATTCTCAAACTATATACCCAACAAGCCTTTGTCTTGCATGCAGTAAGTAACCTACAAATTTACACTATTCTCAAACAGCAGGCACAGTCTGCAAACATTATCGAAGCAGTAAGTAACCTACAAATTTA
Organism: uncultured Merdimonas sp.; assembly: GCA_944383645.1. Classification (GTDB taxonomy): domain Bacteria; phylum Bacillota; class Clostridia; order Lachnospirales; family Lachnospiraceae; genus Laedolimicola. Next base: position 14,729 of record CALWQJ010000009.1, on the reverse strand, counting down.
CACTATTCTCAAACCCATAACACTTTATCAGAGTAATTTAATTAGTAAGTAACCTACAAATTTACACTATTCTCAAACAAGTGAAATTGTTACGTATTGGGAGCTGATTAGTAAGTAACCTACAAATTTACACTATTCTCAAACTGAAAATGAAGTATGCGTTGAATGATGCAGTAGTAAGTAACCTACAAATTTACACTATTCTCAAACAGGAGGAAAAGGATATCACGGCGAACCAGCTAGTAAGTAACCTACAAATTTACACTATTCTCAAACAGGTAAGCAGTGAGATTGTAAGAGCCACGATAGTAAGTAACCTACAAATTTACACTATTCTCAAACAAAAGCCGAGCAGGAACGTAAGGTTTTCAAGTAGTAAGTAACCTACAAATTTACACTATTCTCAAACTGATGATAACCCATTCTTGCAAAGGTCATAGTAGTAAGTAACCTACAAATTTACACTATTCTCAAACAAGAGCTGATTCTGAACCTTCAGGACGGGGTAGTAAGTAACCTACAAATTTACACTATTCTCAAACCCAATCCTGTCCCATAGCCTTGCATAAAGTAGTAAGTAACCTACAAATTTACACTATTCTCAAACCTCAAATGTCCGGGAATAAATGCCCTATCCGCATTATAAATTTGCAGGTACCGATATTATTATACAACCCGGCATAGATCTCTGTCTATTAAAATTATATTTTTTTCTGTTCCATCGCTGAAGTTTTCAAGGAACAGGAGACTGCTGCCTGCGTAGCCGGCTTCCCTGGACAGCGTTTCTATCTCCCCATTCGTAAAATAATTTCTCATGCCGATCAAGATAAACAGCTTTATCTTTAAAAATTCTGCGCAGACTCTGAAATACTGATGCAGATCCGCCAGCACATCTCCTTCTTTTGAAAAATGTATGTTACATTCTTTGATTATTTCTGAAATGTCTTCTGCCTCATAATCGAAGCTGCAGCCCATCTCTTCACCCGCTTCATCCAGCAGAAGCTGCAGCTCGCTCAGGATTTTCTGGATGCGAAAGTTTTCATCCTGGCCTATTACCTGCAGGACGCGTTTCAGTAAGGCTTTTTGTATCTTCCTGCCGTCCAGTTCTATCGTCCATGGAGAAAATATCACCTCGGCTGTCGAACTCTTTTCCAGGATCTCTTCGCCCTCCGACAGAATCCAGTCTTCGGTATCTTCCTTTACCGAGGCGTCAAGTTCTGTGACGGCTGTTCTGAATTCGCGCGGAGACTCCAGCACCAGATAGCAGGGCTCTCCCAGACGCAGCTCCAGACTGAGCTGCCTGCTGCAGTTTACTAATTTCATACATTCTCCTTTTCTGCAGGCCAGAAACCTGCCTGTGCCTGATTGTGCCTGTCTGCATCCTCATCGCCCTCACAGGATTACCAGCCTTTCATCTGTATCCAGAACTGTTTTAGTAATCTTCCCGCAGACACATTCCATTTTATTATACTGTTTTTCTGTAATGCAAAGCATCTGAACGAGACCCTCCGCAGGACTGTTCTTCCTTACTCCATCCATAATAGAACTGGCCGAGGTCTGGTTTAAAGCCATCTTGCAGTAGACAGATTCCTGCATCATCAGGAAACCGCTTTTCAGCAGATATTTTCTGAACTTTGTATATTCCCGCCTGTCTTCCGCCGTCACTACCGGCAAGTCAAATAATACGATCACTCTCATATATCGATAGCTCATTCTTCATACCTGTAAAATTTTAAAAGCTCCGGATTCCCTTCCTCCAGGGCGTCGCAGACGCTCTTTACATAGATCCGTATGGCTTTCCCCACATATTCTCTGTTCCCGCCGATTATAACCTCGTGATTCAAAATATTTACCAGCTGATGCCGGACAGAGGCATCGAACTCACAGAGCTCCAGACTGCATACCAGCCTGTCAATCAGGATGCGGAACGGCTCCATCAAATCACAGGCGAAATTAAAGGAGTTAAACTGGTTTATGTGGCCAAGCCCCAGCTGGGTGCAGTAGCCCAGCGCGACAATCTCCCTTGCCACTGCGGAAAGCAGAATGCTGTAGCCGTAATTCAGCGCCGCATTTAGCACATTATCCTGGGTTCGGGAATAATTCACGCCAAACAGGGCATTAAAATACACCTTTGCCGCATGTCCTTCCCGGTTTGACGAATCCCCGGGGGCGATTTCTGTCAGGTACTGCTCCAGCAGCCGCGCTTCTTTCTTCCCTTTATGCCGCAGGAAAAGCGCCTGCTGAGATATCTTTTCCCTGATGATTTCCGTCCAGATCCGTTCTTTCATCTCGGTCTGCCAGAGGGCCTGTCTCTTGTATTTCAGGCTGGTGTCGTGGCTGCCATAGCAGGGTACCAGCTCGGAAGACGGCAGCCTCTTCTCGTCGCAGAAAATTACCTTCACTTTTTTTCTTGTGAGCTCGGCAAGCAGGGCCGCGGTCAGCGAAACCGCCGTGCATTCAATGAGCAGCACGGAAATTTCATCAATATTGATTTTTATGACGTTTTCATTTCTGACCACAAGGCTTCCCAGCTGCAGATCCAGCTTGGCTCTTCTGGTGATGACTACCGTCCTCCAACCCATTTTCTTATCCTCTGATTTTCTCTACCCGTTCATAGATTCCGGTTACTGACTGATGGATGAGCGCCAGGCTCTTTCTGCCCGTCACGTTCATGCCCATGCGGATGGCCCCCTGGCTCTTGCTGCCTCCTATCAGCGTCAGATCCGGCATTTCCGGGGTACACTGGAAGATTTTCAGCATCTGCCACAAAGCCTGCGCTTTCTTTTCCAGCGTCAGCTTCTGATATTTTTCATATCCTGATTCATATTTTTCGATATATCCTCCGAGCATCGTCTGGTATACGGAGCCTTTAAGCTTTTCACACAGCTCTGCATACAGGGCGTCTAAATCCTGCTCCGTGAGCAGGCCGTTATCAGATACCGCGGCGTCTTTATCGTACTGGAGCTCCTGTATATGCTTGCTGATCTGCCGGATGGTGTTGTGATGACGTGCCGGAAGGCACAGCTCGTTGGCATTGTGGAATACCAGCTGGCTGCCGCTTCTCCCGGCCAGCCGCATCCGGAAGCCTTCGTATACAAACAATGTCTGTATCCTGATTTTTTTCAGCACTCTGACATGGCAAAGGCTGTATTCCTGCTCAAAATAACTCCGGGCATATTCTTCGGAACTTTCTATCTTCTGCTTCAGATAAAGCGGCACGGGCAGAATCCAGAGGCTTTCCTTTTTCTTTTTATCTTCTGCTTCCACAAGCATAAAATATGTATTTTTCGCGCTTCCGTATCCGCCGTACCTGCTGATATCGGACATTCGCCCGCTTTCCTTCACCGGCACCTGGCCCTGGCTCTTTTTCAGCCGCTGGACGTCATACAGCTTGCCTTTTTCCTCATAGGTCTGCCGGGACACAAGAATCTTTTCATTTTTCATCATTTCTTTGACTGTGCCGATGCTTACGCCCTTGATCCAGGCCGTCTCTTCCCCGCATTTTACCGTCTCGTCAAACATTTTCGTAAGGTTATAGGTACGATAGGTCCCTTTGTCCAGGAAATATCTGCGGACATCCTTGGTAAATTTCAGATGATAGACGTTCCCCACCACGATATTCAGGTAGGCGTCCTGGGCGTGATGGAAATCGTTCAGCGCCCTTACCTTCAGAAGCTTGTACCTGTGCCGGAACTCAGTCACGTTTTTCGCTTTTACATACACCACCTCTGTCTGTTCGGTTTTCGTCTGGTTCAGCACTTCCGCGAGGGCTTTTGTACTCTGCCTGGTCTCCACAAGCTGGCGGTTTACAAAACCGATCAATTCCTCATTTGTCAACTTTGCAGCGCGGGTCAGCCTGCGATATTTTTCATCACTGATAAATTTTTTCTCACGCCAGAAGCGCCAGAGGGCTTCCCGCTCGTCGCGTGTCTCCTTTTTGATCGGATACAGATCCTGCTTTTCCTCCCGGTTATACTCTGCGTCTACCAGTACCCGGTTGTCCAGGCTGTCGTCCGCCGTCTGGGAGCGGGGATAGATATGGTCGATATCATAGAGGCTGTCATATTTCAAATCTGAAAATGGGATCCTTTTCCCTGTATACGCGCAGCGGCCCATCTGCATAAAATACAAAAACAGCTTATCCTTACGAAGCTCATCATTGGAGCATCCGTTCAGTTCTTTTAGCAGTTCCTTATAATCCTTGTCTGTCCGAATGGCAGAATACAGCTGCATGATCTGTGCTTTCCTGTCCGAGGTCCGCTTGGATTCCTGCTTTTCCCGGGCCATCTCTACGAAAATCCTCTTCGGTTCGCAGCCCATGAAATGGCGCACCTCTTCGATCACCTTCAGGGCCATCCAGATCTGCCGCTTGACGGAAGGAGATACATACAGCTCATCCACCAGCTCATAGCTTATTTTCCCATCTTTTCTTCCGGTATCTCCATTTTCGGTTTTGATCAGATCCTGAAAGGCATACTCGGGGTTATAGAGAATCTCCATCAAATTCTGCCGGGTATTCCAGAGAAAATACAGGATGGTTCCCACAGGCCCCTCGCCTGGGATGTCCACTGCCAGTCCTGTCAGCAGCTTTTCAGAAAGAGAGGCCCAGCCGTCACATTTTACCGTCTTGATAATGGCAGGGATCTGCTTCCCATACTCAGGGTATTTGACGAGCAGCCTCTTTTTCAAAAGCTTCGGATCCTCTCCAAACAAAGTAATGTCCTTTATCATATCCTCCATGGCCTGCTCTGGAACGGGAGAGTCAAAATGTATCTGCTTAAAGGCCAGCAGGGATTTCAGTGAGGACTGGAAGTTCTCATCGAGCCCAGAGATGTCTTCCGGTTCCACCTTTGCGTAAATACCTTCCTTTTTCAGATACTGGATCAGTCTTTTCTTTGTGATCCGCAGATGGCGGCAGAAAAGCTCCTGATAGATTCTCTGCTTTATGTCTACCTCCAGCCTTTCGCCATAAATTCTGACATTGTTCAGTTCGTTCAGCACCTTAAATTTTTCAAACAAAAGTGAGCCTGCCGGAAGCACCTTCTCATTCTTCAACCAGCTGCATGTGCTGACTGCCCGCCGGATGAATTCCTCCGCTGACTTTTCCACATCGATCTTCTGCTCGAAATTCCAAGGATATACCTTTCCATCTTCCAGCCGTTTCACCCAGGCATAGCTGTGTCCCCCGCCTCCGCCATACAGAGGGCCGACATAATACGGGATGCGGAATGTGAGCAGCTGAAGGATTTTCTCCGATACCGTATAGCCGCTTTCATCCTTTTCCTTCAGGAAAGGCAGGTAGCCTTCCGCGTTTTTCAAAATCAATTTCAGCTCTTTTTCATGCAGCTGATACGGCACTACGGAATTCCCATTTCCCTTCTGCTTCGGCAGAAAACCGCCCAATCGGATCTGCTGCTCCATATATGCCTTTTCTTCGCTGTCTCCCAGGTTCTTCAGGATTTCCTTATCCAGCAGCTTATAAAAATCTTCCTTTGAGCACCGTTCCACGACCGGCACTTTCTTTCCGTTCTTTTTCGTCATCCCGATATAGGCAGGGTAATTCGCAAGTCCTTTTTCTGAAACCTTCAAAATTCTTTCCTGCGTCTCTTTCGGAAAGTTCTCGCTCAGCAGCTTTTTTAGAAGCTGCAAATCTGTCCTGTGCCGCTCGTAATCCTCCACTCTGGCATCGGAGATTCTGCCGCCGGGATTATTTTTCAGGATTTTGGAAAGGGCGCACCAGTTGTAAATGGCCCGTGCCCGCGCGACGATCTCAAAATCATCTCCCAGCGCTTCGCGGTAATATTCTTCCTTCTCTTCGTAGGACGAGGCGTCAAACTGGATTTTATTTTCTTCCAGATTTTTATACTCTTCCTTGTCAAATAACTTTTCTATGGAAGCGGAGGCGCCGGTCAGAAGCGCTGCCATTTCTTTCAACTGAGGCTCTTTTGTCCCCAAAAGCCGGATGATCGCCGTCTTTTTCCCTGATTTTGTCATACCAGCATCCAGCAGCGTCTCCTTCAGTTTCCCTTTTTCTCCCTCTGAGAGCGTCAGTGTATGATCCATATATTCGTTCCAGAGCTGGGTGAACTGGGACAGAAGCTCTTCAAAAGAAGCTTCCTTTCCCTCCGCGCTTATAGAAGACAGGAAATGGCCGCGGTGCTTTATGATATGCGCTGCCGCCAGATATACCAGCCTGGCATCATGGGGCAGCGGATTGTCCATCAGTTCTTTCCGCAGATGATAAATCGTAGGGTACTGCGCGTGAAATTCCTTATCCGTATAATCCTTATCCACGAACAGCGCATAGGGAAGCTCCGCCCTGCTCCCGTCGGGATTCTGCTTTTCTTCCACCGCATAGGGACTTTCCTGCAGCCGGAAAAAGAACCCCGGATCCACCTTCTCAATCTCTTCACGAAACAATTCCTGCAGGCAGCGAAGCCTTTCCTTCTGCCGTCTCAGCCGCCGCCTGGCACAGCGAAGCGTTCTCCTTTCTTTTGCCGTCTCCGCTGTGGAAAACAGCACAGTTCCGATCGTCCGCTTCCGGTTGGCTTTCAGGATTCGATACTCTGTGTCCGTCACGCACCATCCTACCGACCCGGTTCCCAGATCCAGTCCCAAAAAGTAATCCTGATGTTTTTTCATATAGAGATCCTCCATTGTATAAAAGAACAGACTGCGGATGCAGTAAAGACCTTATGTCCGTCCCACGCTGCATCCGCAGTCTGTTCTTTGAAATCTACGCTATTCTCAAACTTGTTCTCCAACAGGAGTTTAAACAGAAAAACAAAATTAAGTTCTTTGTTCTCCATAATTAAATTATCATATTTTGCTGGAAATTGCAAGCATTTTTTGAATCAGGATTGACACCCGCCCCTTCCATACGCTATAGTATAAATATACAAATTTACACTATAAGTTCAAATAAGAATTTTTTCGAACCCACTTCTTTTTAAGAAGAGCTGCGGATGCAGCATAAAAACTGTCGTATCGCCTGATATGGCAGCTTTTTTATTCCCGCGGATTTTGCAAAAGGAGAAATCATCTTGACTCAGGAAAAACGAACGCTGCTTCGCAGGAAGTTCCTGCTCGCCGCCGCGGCGGTCCTGCTGCTCGCAGGACTCGCCTGCGGCCTCTATGTAAACGACTATTACCACGCAGACAGTCTTGCTCTGAATACCATCGAGCAGCCCGCAGGCGGAATCACCGTCTCCCGGCAAGACGGGCAGATCACCTTCGCGCCTGAGAACCCACAGGCCGGGCTTATCTTCTACCCTGGAGGCAAGGTGCAGTACGAGGCCTACGCCCCGCTGATGGAAGCCTGTGCCCGGCAGGGCTTCTTCTGCGTCCTCCTGCACATGCCGGGAAATCTGGCGGTGCTGGATATGGACGCGGCTGAAGGCGTCCCGGAACAGTATCCTGAGATCGGCGCCTGGTATATCGGCGGCCACTCCCTGGGCGGCTCCATGGCGGCTTCCTATCTGAGCAGCCACACGGAGGAGTTCGAGGGTCTCGTCCTTCTGGCTGCCTACTCCACCTCGGACTTAAGCGGCAGCGGCCTGCAGGTTCTGTCTGTCTATGGTTCGGAGGATCAGGTCCTGAACATGGACTCTTATGAAAAATACCGGGAGAATCTCCCGGCAGACTTTACAGAGGTCGTCATCCCCGGGGGCTGCCACGCCTATTTCGGCTGCTACGGAGCGCAGAAGGGCGACGGCACGCCAGGGATTACCAATGAAGAACAGATAAGGCGGACCGCAGAGGCCATCGGGGATCTGGCGGACCTAAAAGGAATAGCAGAATGAAAGCAGCACCGGCACGAAGGTGGAGCAGATGATTCCGTTGAGCACGGCGAAGACAACGGTCTCCTCATTCGTATAGCGGATCAGCATGGGAAGGGTGGTGTCCTCGCTGGTGGCTCCCGCCGGGGCGATGCAGGTGTAGGCGTTCAGGTAGCGGGTGATGCAGGGGATCATAAAAAAGGATCCGATTTCCCGTAAGAGATTGCTCAGAAAGGCGATGCTTCCCAGCCTGGCCCCCGCCATGTTTCCCACGTACACGCCTGCCAGGCTGTACCAGCCCAGGCCTCCGGCCACAGAGACCGCCTCGTTCAGCGGGTACTGAAGAAGCAGGCCGCACAGGACGCCCCCGGCCAGGGAGCCCAGAATGATTCCCAGAGGAATCACCAGAATCTTCACATGGTACTGGCAGAGCCTGGACAGAAGCCCCCTGTGAAGCCCCACACTGATCCCCACGGAAAACATCAGCACCCAGAGAATCCAGTCGCTGTGGGAGGCCAGCGGTTTAAAAAAATCCGCCAGAGCCGGAACCACGTTGCTGCCTGTCCCCAGAAGGAGGGCCCCCAGCGCCAGGAATACCATAGGATCTCCCTTCCCCTGCCGGTTCCCGGCGGCACGTCCGCCATCCTCCCGCTGCTTCCCGCCCATAAACCGCCTGGTCAGAAGATAGACGGCAGCCACAGAAAAAACGGCAGGAATGAGAAAAAACAGGAAGCTCTGGACGCCCAGCGTTCCCAGCTCCGCGAAAAATCCCTCTCTTCGCCCCAGGCTGACGCCCATGGAAAAAATCAAAAGCAGAGTGCAGAAAAGCTGCACCTTCTCATTTTTTTCTTTATATTTCACGGGAAAGAAGCGCCCGGCTCCCACTCCCGCAAGCATAATCAACAGTATCTCCATCTTCGTTTCCTTTTGTCTCGATTAGTATCTGTCTTCGTATTCTCCGGCCTGCTGACCTACAGTCTGTGTCCCCCAGCCTGTGGTTCATTAGCCTGCGCCAGCTCTGTCAGCGTGCGGAAAAAATCCGGAAACCGCTTGTCCAGCCGAACGATTTTTCCGTCCGGATCCAGGAAGCAGTGCTCGGAATGGCCTTCCGCGGCCAGAGAGCCGTCCGCCTTCTCCATCCGATAGCGCAGCTTCAGCCTCACGCCCTTGAATTCCTCCACGCTGACCGAAATCAGGATCTCGTCCGCGAAGGTCGTGCTGTGCTTATAGCGGCAGGAGGCCTCCGTCACCGGAGAAATGACGCCCAGCTCCTCCAGCCTCGCGTAGTTCCAGCCGATCTGATCCAGAAAATCGATGCGCGCCTCCTCCATCCAGCGGATGTAATTGGAATGGTGGGTGATGCCCATCCGGTCCGTCTCGTAATACTGAACGATATGCTTATATTTTCTCATAATCTTCCTTTCCTCCTCATGAGACTGCTTCCTTCTTCGGCCCAAAACGGCACAGCACATAGAACGACAGCAGCACGGTCAGCGAATCCGCCACGACCTGGGACCAGACGATCCCGTACATCCCAAAGAAATGATTCAGGATGAACAGCATGGGAATATTGAACACCAGCCACCGCATCACGCCCAGGAACAGGGAGATTCTTCCCCTTCCGAAGGCCTGGAACAGGTAGACGGTAAAAAAGCTTAAGAACATCAGCGGCGTGGCCAGCACCCGGATCCGCAGGAAGCCGGAGGCCATCTCTACCGCCTGCGCGTCCGAAAGGAAAATGCGCACCAGCGGGCCCGCGAATATTTCATACAGGACAATGCTGACGGCGGCGATCAGAAGGCCCACCCTCCGGGCCAGGCGGATCGTATCGTTCATCCGCCTGTGATTGCCGGCCCCGTAGCTGTACGCCACCAGGGGCAGCATACCCTGGCAGATCCCGACGCCCACATTCAGCGGGAAGCGCTCCACCTTCAGCACGATTCCCACAGCCGCCAGCGCCAGGTCGTGGTAGGACACCATCAGCTTATCAATGATGACGTAATCCAGATCAAACAGGAAGGTCGCCACCGCCGAGGGCACGCCCACCGCGAACACGGCGATCACGCTCTCCTTCGACGCAAGGCCGGCCCGGGGATTGAAGGTTACTACAGAACCCTTTCCCATCCGGAGCACTACCGTGATAAAGAAAAGGCAGGCGATGCCGTTGGAGAGCGCCGTGGCGATTCCCGCCCCCAGCACCTCCTGGCCCGGAGGCAGGATCACGAACATGAACAGCGGATCCAGGGCGATATTCAGAAGTCCGCCCAGGACGATTCCCGCTCCCGCCTCCTTCGAGCGGCCGACGCTGCGGACCACATTGGCCAGAGCGTTGGAGAGAACCGTGGGGACGCCTCCGAAGACAATGACGCAAAGCGCGTACTGCCTGGCGTATTCATAGGTATTCTCGCCCGCGCCCAGAAGCTTCAGGAGCGGATCCATAAACACGCCCGTGCCCACGGCAAACACCGCCGCGATAAAAGCCGCCAGGTACAGAGAAAATACGCTGGCCCTGCGGGCCTCATCCTCTCTTCCCTGGCCCAGCAGCCGCGAAATCAGGGCCCCGCCGCCCACGCCGGCCAGCCCCGCCAGACAGAGCGAAATATTGAACACCGGCAGGATCAGCGACGTGCCCGCAATCATATAGGGATTGTCCGTCAGACCCACGTAAAAGGTATCCGCCATGTTGTAAATCAGCACAATCAGCTGGCTGACCACCGCCGGAACCACCATGACCCGCAGAGCCTTCGCCACGGGGTATTCCCGGAATACCCGCTCCCGATCCGCTTCCGTATTCTTTTTCATTTTCTTCCGCCGCCTCTTTCCTGAAAGTTTATCTTCGTCCTTTATTTGAACTCATACCGCAGAACCGCGCAGTTTTCCACCCCGAAGACCGCGAACTCCGCGTTGGTCATTTCATAAAAATACGAATGCACGACCCGGGAGATTCCATTATGGGCCACAAGAATATAGGTCTTATCCTCCGGATCCTCCCGGATCTCGTCCAGCAGATTGTAGATTCTCTGGGCCAGCTGCAGCATGGATTCGCCGCCCTCGTACCGGCAGCAGAATTCTCCCTTTGCCTCGAAGAATTCCCGGCTGTCCCGGGGCGTGGCCTCCCATTTCCCAAAGCACTGCTCCTTAAGCCTTGGCTCCTCCCGGGCGGGGATGCCGGTGATCTCCGAGATGTGCCGGGCCGTCTCCGCCGCGCGCACAAGAGGGGAATACAGGATCTCGTCCGCCTGTATTCCCTCCTCCAGAATCCGTTTTCCAGTTTCCACCGCCTGGCTGTGGCCAAGCTCTGTCAGCGGGATATCCGTGGCCCCGCAGATTTTATTTTCCACATTCCAAAGAGTCTGGCCGTGCCGTACAAAATATACGCTCTTCATGCGCCTATTTCACCTCGACCAGCTCGATGCGGAAATTCAGCTCCTTTCCCGCCATCTCGTGATTGGCGTCAAAGGTGATCGTCTTCTCCTCCTTCGCCGCCACCTTCACCGGGAAGGGCTGGCCGTACTGGTTGGTAAGCCATACCTGCTGGCCTGCCTCCAGATCTTCGGAACCGGGAAGATCCGCGATCTCCAGGGTGAAAACAGCGTTCGGATCCGGCATACCGTAGGCCTCCTCCGGCATCAGATGAACGTCCACTACCTGGCCGACCTCCATGTCTGCCACGGCAGCGTCGAAGCCCCGGATCATCTGGCCCGCGCCGCAGATGAACTCCAGCGGCTCGCCCCGGTCGTAGGAAGAATCGAACTGGGTTCCGTCGTTGAAGGTTCCCCGGTAATGGGTGCGGCAGGTCTTGCCCACGTTGCGCCCGGTCAGGGCCGGACGGGCGCTTCCGCAGCCGCCGCAGCCAGAACCGCAGCCGCCCGCGCCGCAGGAATGGCCCTCCTCATGGCTGCCGCAGCCGTGATCCTCCTCGTGATCCCCGCAGGAATGGCCTTCCTCGTGATGGTGGTGGTCGCAGTTCGCTCCGGAGGAAACCAGCTCGCCCTTCAGATAAGCCTCCACCGCTCTGTCCGCGTCCCCTTCGGCTCCGGCGCACAGCTCCACGCCCGCTTCCTCCAGGGCCGCCTGGGCTCCGCCGCCGATGCCGCCGCAGATGAGTACATCCACGGCCCTGTCTGCCAAAAGCCCGGCCAGAGCGCCGTGGCCCACGCCGTTTGAGCCGATCACCTCGCTGGAGACGACTTTGCCGTCCTCCACCTCATATACTTTAAAAAATTCTGTCTTTCCAAAATGCTGAAAAATATTTCCATTGTCGTAGGTTACTGCTATCTTCATTTCCCAAATCCTCCATTTGTTCTGCGCCTGCGGCACTGTTTCCTTCCTATTATTATCCTGATTCCCGCAGGATGTCAAGAGCCTCTACAGCTCCTGGTAGACGGTTTTCCCGTTCCGGAACTCGGACTTCATGAGGGACGCCTTCGCGACCATCATATCGGCTTTAGGAAGATGGACCTGATAGGGCTTCTTCGCACAAGCCTTTCGGATCAGGGTAATATGGGGGATAAATTTGTCGTTTTCAAAGGGAACCCCTTCTTCCTTCAACGCGGCCCGCAGCTCCTTCACATACGCGCTCAGCTTCTGGTTCCCTTTTACCCCGGCCCAGAGGATGTTTCCAAAATTCCCTTTTTCTGAAAGCGCCAGGCGGAATTTCGGAACCGGAACCCTCGCAATCACCTGTTTTACCTTCTTCGGATCGTCATACTCCCCGATAAACGCCAGGGTCATATGGAGATTTGCCGCCGGGACATAATTTCCCTCCACCCCCTGTTTCTTCAAATCGTGCATACAGGCCACCAGCGCCTTCTGCATTTCCGTTGAAAGGGGAATCGCGATAAACAGTCTCATTGTCCGCACCTTCTTTTTCTTACTCTCTTTCCTGCGCCGTTTCCCGCCAGGTCTCTTTCATTCTGCCAGCGCCTCCTGAAGACGCTGTGCCAGCTTCGTGTTCCGGGCGTCCGTGGTCACATGATGGATGGCGTAATATACGGCCCGCCGCTCCCCGATGAGCACCAGGATCTTCTTCGCCCGGGTCACGCCGGTGTAGAGAAGATTTCTCTGAAGCATGACGAAATGGCTCATGGTAAAGGGCATGACCACGATGGGGTACTCGCTTCCCTGAGCCTTATGTATGGTCGTGGCGTAAGCCAGTGTCAGCTCGTCCAGCTCGCTGGCGTCGTAGACCACGGCCCGTCCGTCGAAATCCACGGTCAGCTCCCGTTCCTCCATATCCACCTTTGAAATGACGCCGATATCCCCGTTAAATACTTCCTTGTCGTAGTCGTTTCGGATCTGCATGACCTTGTCCCGGAGACGGTACTGGATCCCGCCCCGCTGCAGAAATATTTTCGAGGGATTCATGGCCGCCTGCAGCACCTGGTTCAGGTTCGCGGCCCCGCAGACGCCCCGCTGCATGGGGGTGAGCACCTGGATGTCCTGGAGGGCGTCCACGTGATAATACTGGGGAAGGTTCTTCGTGCACCAGCGCACCAGCGTCTCCACCACCTCTTCATTGGTGTCCCTGGAGGCGAAAAAGAAATCGGAATCCTTCCCGCCCCGCATGTCGATGGCCTCTCCCCGGTTGATCCGGTGGGCGTTCATGATAATCCTGCTGCCCTCTGCCTGCCGGAAAATCCGGGTCAGCCGGACCACCGGAATCCGCCCAGAGGCAATGATATCCTTCAGCACGTTTCCCGCGCCCACGCTGGGCAGCTGGTCCGTGTCTCCCACCAGGATGAGCGTCATGGAATCCGGCAGGGCCTTCAGGAGATTGTACATGAGCATGATATCTATCATGGAGCACTCGTCCAGAATCAGCACGTCGCCCTCCAGAGGATTTTCCCCGTTCTTCTGATAGCCCTCCGGCGGCTTGTATTCCAGCAGCCGGTGAATGGTCTTCGCCTCCATCCCGGCGGCCTCGGACATTCGTTTCGCCGCCCGTCCCGTGGGCGCAGCCAGCAGCACCCGGCAGCCCGCCAGCTGATAAGCGGAAATGATGCCTTTTACCGTGGTGGTCTTTCCCGTGCCCGGCCCTCCGGTCAGCGCCATGACCTTCGAGGAGACTGCCGTGCGGATCGCCTCCAGCTGTATCTCGTCATAGGAAATCCGGGAACGCTGCCTAATCTGCCCCAGAATCCTGTCCGCGTCCAGCTGCACCGCGCGCTCTGCCAAAAGCAGGCGGGTCAGCCTCCTGGCGCAGCCCGCCTCCGAGAAATAAAAGGGCGGAAGGTAAATCGCCTCCTCGTCCTGGATGACATCCTGGGTCCGCAGCATCTCGTCCAGGGTCATCTCAAGCTCCGGCGCCTCTACCTCCAGAAGCTCCTCGGCTTTGCCAATCAGCTGCTCCCGGAGCGCATAGCAGTGTCCTTCTTCCGAAAGCTTGTTCAGCGTGTACAGGATTCCGCTTCGCAGCCGCACAAATTTCTCTTTGCCGATTCCCAGCTTTTCCGCGATCTGGTCGGCTGTCTTGAAGCCGATGCCCCAGATATCATCCGCCAGCCGGTAGGGATTTTCCTGGACAATGCTGATACTGTCGCTGCCGTAGGTCTTAAAAATCTTCGTGGCGTGGGCGGTGCTGACCTCATGGCCCTGGAGAAAAAGTATGATATTCTTGATCTCCTTTTGCTCCTGCCAGCTCTTTTTGATGCGCTCCACCCGGACCTTCCCGATGCCCTCCACCTCCAGCAGAGAATCCGGATGCTCCTCTATCACGTCCAGCGTGTCTTTGCCGAATTTCTGGACGATGCGCTTCGCGAATTTCGGCCCCACGCCCTTCACCAGACCGGAGCCCAGGTATTTCTCGATACCGTAGACAGTGGCCGGAAGGGTCTCCTCGAACTTTTCGACGGAGAACTGCCGGCCATACTTGGCGTCCATTTTCCAGAAACCCTCCAGGGACAGGACAGAGCCCACATGGGTCTCGGGCATGGCCCCGACGATAGTGAC
>CALWQJ010000008.1 GCA_944383645.1 uncultured Merdimonas sp. | reverse complement strand
CTGCGCCCTGGTTCTGGCCACTCCCACCGCCATTATGGCCGCCATCGGAGGCGCCACCCGCCACGGCTTCCTGGTGCGGGAGGGGGACGCTCTGGAGCGCCTCGCCGCCGTCCGGCGGATCGCCTTTGACAAAACCGGCACTCTGACCTACGGAAAACCGGAGGTGGCCGCCGTAAAAAGCTTTCTCCCGGAGATCAGCAGCGACCATCTCTTCGCCCTGGCCGCCAGCGCCGAACAGCTTTCCGAGCATCCTCTTGGAAAGGCTGTCGTCCGGGATTTCCGGGCGCGTCAGAAGACAGAGCTTCCCCCGGCAGAAGAATTCTCTATGATCCCGGGCCGCGGCGTCTCCGCCCGGATCGAAGGGCGGCACGTCCTGGCCGGCAACCTGAAAATGCTGGAGGAAGACTGCGGGATGCCGCCGGCCTCTTTTCTCCAGGCAGCCAGCGCATATCTGGACCGGGGCTGCACGCTTATCTGGCTTGCCCTCGATGGCCGGGCCGCCGGCTTCCTGGCTCTCTCAGACACAGTCCGCCCGGAAAGCGCCCGGATGATCTCCCGCCTGAAAGCCCTGGGCGTACAGCCCGTGCTGCTCACCGGAGATCATGAAAACGCGGCCCGGACCATCGCGGGAGAGCTTGGCATCGACGACGTCCGCGCGGACTGTCTGCCGGAAGACAAGCTGACCCTCATTGGGGACCTTCAGAAGCGCGGGGAAGCCGTCTGCATGATCGGTGACGGCATCAACGACGCCCCCGCCCTGAAAAAAGCAAACGTAGGCATCGCCATGGGCGGAGTCGGAAGCGACATCGCCGTAGACGCCGCCGACATCGCCCTGATAGACGACCAGGTACAGGAGCTGCCCTATCTTCTGGCCCTGTCCAGGCGCATGATGACCACCATCAAATGCAATCTCTCCTTCTCCATGGGCCTGAATTTCCTGGCCATCATTCTGGCCATCAGCGGAATTCTTGGGCCAGTGGCCGGCGCTCTGGTGCATAACGCCGGATCCATCGTGGTCATCCTGCATTCCGCCCTCCTGCTGACCTGGAAAGAGAAACAGCAGGATAAATAGAACTCTTAAGAATTTCTGAATATTCTTTTTCTTCTCTTGACATTTTGCCCGCCCCGGTCTATTGTATTAATAAAGTAATACAATAATACAAAAGCATATCCTGACTCCCCTGCCGGAGCGGGATGCGGGGAGCGGCCTTTCGGAAACCGTCTGTATGGGATCCGGGCCGGGACAGAAGGTTCAGCCTTTCGTCCCGGTTATCCTGATATCTGAAAATACCCCCCCCCGGAAAAATTTGGCTCTATCATTGATTCAGCCAAAGCTGTATTTTGAAAGGAGTGACGATATGGCATGGATTCTTGATGATTCCCGTCCCATCTATCTCCAGATAGAGGACCTCATCAAAGCCAACATCATCGCCGGTGTCTACCAGCCGGGACAGAAGCTTCCGTCTGTACGGGATCTGGCCGCGGAAGCGGCTGTAAACCCCAATACCATGCAGAAAGCTCTCACAGAGCTTGAGCGCAGCGGACTCGTCTATACCCAGCGCACCAGCGGCAGATTTATCACGGAGGACGTATCGAAAATGACAGAACTGAAAGAACAGATCGCCAGAGAACAGATTCAGTTGTTTCTGAAAAATATGGAACAGCTCGGGCTTACCAGAGATGACATCCGGCGCCTTCTGGAAAAAGAATGGAAGGAGGAATCGTAATGGAACAGCTTATGAACTGCCAGGGACTGACCAAGCGTTTCGGCTACAAGACAGCCCTCGACGGCGTCAATCTGACCCTGGAGCGCGGGCGCATCATCGGTCTTCTGGGCCCCAACGGAAGCGGCAAGACGACGCTGATCAAGCTGCTGAACGGCCTTCTTGCCCCCACCTCCGGCACCATTTCCATCAATGGCTCCGCGCCTGGACCGGAGACAAAGAAGATCGTGTCCTATCTGCCGGAGCGGACCTATTTCAACAGCTGGATGAAGGTCACGGACATCCTGAATTTCTTCTGCGACTTTTACGAGGATTTCGACCGGAACCGGGCCAGCGATATGCTGCGCCGCCTGGGCATCGATGAAAATGAGCGCCTGGGCTCCATGTCGAAGGGCACCAAGGAAAAGGTACAGCTCATCATGGTCATGAGCCGGGACGCCCAGCTCTACTGCCTGGACGAACCCATCGGCGGCGTGGACCCCGCTGCCCGGGATTACATCCTGCAGACCATCATTACCAATTATAATGAAAACGCGTCCGTGCTCATTTCCACCCACCTGATCGCGGATATCGAAAATGTGCTGGACGACGTAATCTTTATCGAGAACGGGCATATCCGTCTTCACGCGTCCGTGGATGAGATCCGCGAGCAGGAAGGCAAATCTGTGGACGCGCTGTTCCGGGAGGTGTTCAGATGTTAGGAAAGCTGATTAAAAATGAATTCAAGGCTGTGAACCGGCTGATGATCCCCCTTCATCTCGGCCTCATCGCCGTCACGATTATCGGGCGCTTTTATCTGCAGTTTACCGTATTTAACAATCCCGGACGTGCAGTCGTCATGTCGGATAATATCTGGTTCGGCCTCCTGAACGCCACGCTGATCGTGTTTTATATCCTGGCCCTGTTCGCGGCGGCCCTGATTACCGGAATCTACCTGGAAATCATCCGGTTCCGCAAAAACCTGTTCACAGACGAGGGCTATCTGATGCACACCCTTCCGGTGACGGCCTCGGCCCATATCTGGAGCAAGCTAATCGTCTGCCTGGTCTGGGTAATTGTCGACGTCATTCTTGTGGTCCTTTCCGTGTTTGGCCTGTTCGTCAACATGGACATCCTGCGGGCGCTGCCGGAAGGCCTGTCCCTGATGTTCAGCAGCTTTCCGGAAGCCTTCGGGGTTTCGGCAGGCCTGGGGATCCCGCTCTACCTTCTGCTGATTCTGGTGGATTCTGTCAGCGGCATCCTGGTGATCTACATGTGCATCGCCGTGGGACACAGCTTTAATACCCACAAAATCCTTTCTTCTGTGGGCATCTACGTGGGCGTCACGATGATCAACAGCATCCTGAGCATGATCTTTTCTGCCATCACAGGAATGGTAAGCTACACCAGCATGTCCCTGACAGTCGCTGCAGAAAGCACAGTAAACGGTCCTGCCTACTTCTGGATGAGCTGGATTTTCAGCCTGCTGCTCTCTCTGGCCACAGGCGTTATCAGCTATCTGCTGGCAAATTATTTTATGACAAAGAAATTGAATCTCGAGTAAATATGGAAAAAACCGGCCTCCCGGACACAAGCTTGCGCAGTTGTCCGGGCAGGCCGGTTTTTTCCATACAGAGCCGCCGTCACTCCAAAGGCTTTCCACAAAACTGACAGAATTTTCGCGCTTTCTTCACCTTCATACTTCTTCCCCCTGCCCAACGTACTCTATAATTTCTCCAGCAGCTCCTGCACGGCTGCGGGCACTTCTGCGGCGCCTTCCACGTACACATCAAAGCTTTCTCCTGACGGCATACGCGCCCAGGCACAGACCTGGATACCTACGCCCCTGGCTGCGCCAAGCACGCTTTCCAGCGCCCCGCTGTGGTTGGGGTGGAGGGCGATCACGTCCACATCCTCCGCCACAAGCTCATTCACGCCCAGCATCTGGTATTCGATCGGATCCACGTCGCAGCTCGCAAAGCTTCCCTGCTCCAGCTTTGCCGCTTCCTCTGCCTCTTCCGCAGAGACGTCCGGCGTATAGACCACAAGCCGGAAATCCTTCTCTACCGCCAGTTCTTCCATAGACGCGAGAACCGCTTCGTTTTCTTCATCGTCCCGGCTGGTTAAGATCAGCCCCACAGCCGTGTCTATATGCTCTGTATTTTCTGTACGCTCTATGCTTTCTGTATTCGTCTCTGCCGCGTCTGGTTCCTCTGTTCCTGTACAGGCTGCTGTTCCGGCAGCCGCTGACAGGCAGAAGAAAATCACCGCCATAAGCTGCATTTTTTTCTTGATTATCATAGTGAGCAGGTCCTTTCTCCAGGTATCATGCTTTTTATCATTGTATCATACAGCCCGGCAGGACGGCAAGAGAAGGAATTTTTCGTTAAGTTGCATTTGCAACAGCTTATTTTCCTGTTTCTGCATATACTTATTGACAGATAGACAGGCTGCGCCGCAGCGCCGGCGCCATCCAAAAACGATAAGGAGGAATATCTCATGAGCGTAACCTTTGATAAATCTCTCGAAACCGGAAACGAGCTGATCGACCAGCAGCATCAGGAACTGATTGACCGTGTAAACAAGCTTCTGGAAAGCTGCTATATGGGAACGGAAAAACGGACCGCCATCCAGACGCTGAACTTCCTTTTGGACTATACGGAATTCCACTTCAAGGCAGAGGAAAAGCTGCAGGAGGACGCAGGCTATCCGGGCCTTGAGGCGCACAGGGAGCAGCACCAGACCTTTGTAAAGGCTGTGCATGAGCTTCTGGACATGCTGGAGGAGGAGGAAGGCCCCACGGACGCTTTCGTGGACGCGGTGAATAAGAATATCACCGACTGGCTTCTGAACCACATCCAGGTGCAGGACAAGGCCGTAGCTGCCTACGTGCAGAGCCACTAATTGATTGGACGCGGGCCGTGGAATCAGGAAGCCTGCGCCAGGTAGAAAGACGCCGGGGCTGTGCCTCCGCTGGAAAAACCAGCGGGAGCACAGCCCCGGTTTGATCTGTATCCTCTTTCAGTTTAGCTGGAGCAGGTACCGGTACAGCCTCCTGCCCTGGTAGGTGAATTCCTTCACCCGCCGAAAGCCCAGCTTTTCCAAAAGGTGCAGGGACACCCGGTTCTCCCTTTCCACGTAGGCTCCCACCTGGGGAAGCTCCAGGGTCTTTGCCGCATACTGGAGGGCCGCCCGGCCCGCTTCCTCCGCGTAGCCGCGCCTGCGGTATTTCTCCCCGATCAGGTATCCCATGTCAATCTCCGAAAAATCCAGGTAGTCCGCAATGCCAAAGCCCACCCGGCCGATGAGCTTTCTGCTCTCCTTTTCAATCACCACCCACATGCCGAACTGGTACATGCCGTACATATAGGCAATGTAGGCCCGGATTTTTTCTTCCTCCTCCCCCCGGTCCAGATCCGGGAGCCTTTCCTGGAAGCCAGTGAACTCCCCCTCCCGGTACAGGGCGTTGATGTCGTCCAGATCCGCCAGGGTCATCTCCCGGATAAGGAGGCGCTTCGTCTCCGCGATCTGCACCGGAAGCCCCAGGGCCCTGGTGTGGATATTCCGAAGGAAGGGCAGATCGATCTCCTGGAAGCCCTCCAGCAGGATCCGGCAGCCGGAAAGCCTCTGCTCCTTCAGGGAAGGGTTCACATAGCCGACGCAGATAAGCCCCAGGGAGCGGGCCGTCTCCTCCTCCCGATCCGTCTCCACCAGGCACAAAAGCTCGTCCGCCCGCTCCGAAAGACGTAAGGCCGCCTCCCGAAAGGCTGCCGCGTCCCGGAAGGCTTCTCCGTCCTTCTTTGGGACCTCTGCCCAGGGAAAGTGATTTCTGTCCAGCTCCTCCTCCAGAAGCCCGGCCCCGGAAGAGGCTATCAAAAGCCCTTTGAGCATTTTTCAAAAACTCCTTTACGTCTTCCTTCTTTTCCGTTACTATAAAGAGTGGCTAAAAAATGACTCATCCGCAGGCAGCGCTATGCACGATGTCCTGCGCACGAAAAAGGAGAATGAATATGGCAAATCCAGTAGTTACATTTGAAATGGAAAACGGCGACATCATCAAGGCGGAGCTTTATCCCGAAATCGCGCCCAACACGGTGAACAATTTCATCAGCCTTGTGAAGAAGGGCTTCTACAACGGCCTTCATTTCCACCGGGTCATCGCCGGCTTCATGATTCAGGGCGGCTGCCCCGACGGAAACGGCATGGGAGGCCCCGGCTATTCCATCCGCGGCGAGTTCGCCCAGAACGGCTTCGACAACGCTCTTCGGCACACGCCCGGCGTCCTCTCCATGGCCCGCGCCATGCACCCGGACTCCGCAGGCTCCCAGTTTTTCATCATGCACAAGACAAGCCCCCATCTGGACGGCGCTTACGCCGCCTTCGGCAAGGTCACGGAAGGGCTGGATGTGGTAGATAAAATCGCCCAGACGCCCACCGATTTCCGGGATCGTCCCATGACGCCCCAGGTGATGAAGGCGGTCACAGTCGAGACCTTCGGAACCGAGTACCCGGAGCCGGAGACTGTATAAAAGGTCATATAGGACGCCGTATAGATATCGGCACAAAAGGATCCCCGGCGGGCGGAGGAGCAAAGCTTAAGAGCTTAGCTTCCTCCCCCCGTCTTTTTTAATCCTTCGGAAATGTTCCCGGATCTGACGCTCATAGCCGTTGTCAGACGGCTCGTAAAACCGTTCTCCCTGAAGCTCTGTGGGCAGATACTGCTGCTCCACATAGTGATTCGGGTAATCGTGGGCATATTTATAGCCAATCCCGTGCCCCAGCTTTCCGGCCCCGCCGTAGTGGGCGTCCTGCAGATGGGCGGGCACGCTGGTCCGCTTCGTCTTTACCGACTCCATGGCCCTGCTGATGGCCATGACGGCGGAATTGCTCTTGGGGGCGCAGGCCACGTAGGCCGCCGCCTGGGCCAGGATGATCTGCGACTCCGGAAAACCGATGCGCTCCACAGCCTGGGCCGCGGACACCGCCACCGTCAGCGCCATGGGATCTGCGTTTCCCACATCCTCGGAAGCGCAGATCATGATCCTGCGGGCGATGAAGCGCTCGTCCTCCCCGGCGTAAATCATTTTCGCCAGATAATAGACCGCCGCGTCCGGATCGGAGCCCCGCATGCTCTTGATAAAGGCGGAGATGGTGTCGTAATGGTTGTCCCCTGTCTTGTCGTAGCGCACGGTCCGCTTCTGGATGCATTCCGAGATAACCTCCAGGGTCAGATGGATTTTCCCATCCTCCCCCTTTTCCGTGGTCAGCACGCCCAGCTCTATGGCGTTCAGCGCCAGGCGGGCGTCGCCTCCTGAGATATCCGCCAGGAAATCCGCCGCCTCCGGCGTAATCTCCGGCTGATAGGCCCCCATGCCGCGCTCCGGGTCCGTGACCGCCCGCCGGATCAGCTCCAGGATGTCCTCCTTTTCCAGAGGCTTCAGCTCAAAGACCACCGAGCGGGACAGAAGGGCCCCGTTTACCTCAAAATAGGGATTCTCCGTGGTAGCGCCGATGAGAATCAGCGTGCCGTCCTCCACGAAGGGGAGAAGGTAGTCCTGCTGTCCCTTGTTAAAGCGGTGGATCTCGTCCACAAAGAGGATCGTCTTCCTGCCGTACATGCCCAGGTTGTCCTTCGCCTTCGCCACCACGGCTTCCATATCCTTCTTTCCCGCCACCGTGGCGTTCAGCTGGGTAAAATCCGCCTTCGTGGTATTGGCGATGACCCGGGCGATGGTCGTCTTGCCCGTACCCGGCGGCCCGTAGAAAATGACGGAGCTTAGCTTGTCCGCCCGGATGGCCCGGTACAAAAGCCTGTCCTTCCCCAGAATATGCTTCTGG
This sequence comes from uncultured Merdimonas sp., assembly GCA_944383645.1. Lineage (GTDB taxonomy): Bacteria > Bacillota > Clostridia > Lachnospirales > Lachnospiraceae > Laedolimicola. Next base: position 27,828 of record CALWQJ010000008.1, on the reverse strand, counting down.
CCCACGATCTCGTCCAGGGTGCGCGGACGCAGGCGGGAGGCCAGCGGCGCCTCGTCCTTCATCCGGCTCTCCCGCATATAGTCAAATAAATCCATCTCTTTCTCCTTCTTTCGTCTGTACAGCCTGAAGCCTTCTGCGCCGCAGGATTACTATAAATAGCAGCGCCGGCAGCCGGCCTTTACTCCAGGATCAGCTCGTCGGCCCGCACAAACTCAAAGCCCTCTGCCTGTAGAAGATCGATGATCCGAAGGGCCGCCTTTACCGTGCTGTCGTAGGAATCGTGCATCAGGATAATATCGTTTTCCTCTGCCTCCGACACCACCTGCTCCACCAGAAGATCCGTATTTCTGGTGCTCCAGTCCAGGGTGTCCAGCGTCCAGAAGACCGGAATCATCATAAGCTCGCATTCCAGCTCCTTATTCCAGTTTCCAAAGGGCGGGCGTACATATTCCACCGGTTCTCCCGTAATCTCCGTGATTTTCCGGCTCGTATCCTGGATCTCCACGCAGGCCTCCTCCTGCGGGAGCGTCGTGATGTCCACATGGTAAAAGGTGTGGTTTCCTACCAGGTGTCCCTCCTCTGCCATGCGCCGGACGATCTCCTCATTTCCTTCGATATTGCAGCCAAGCAGAAAAAAGGCTGCCTTCACGCCCCGCTCGGCAAGGCCGTCCAGAAGCCTCTCTGTATAAATGGGATGCGGGCCGTCGTCAAAGGTCAGGGCGATTTTTTTCTTTTCCTCCGGAGGCTGCTCTGCATGGCCGGCTCCTCCCGCCCGCCCCGCTTCCCCGGGCTGCGCCGCTTCCTCTGTCTTCCCTGCCATTGTCCTGGCAGACGCTTCCGCCAGGCTCTGCTCCTCCCATTTTTCCCGTATCTGTCCTGCGGCAAGAACCATGCCGATTCCCAGCACCGCAGTCAGAAGTCCCTGTTTCCACGCCGCAGTCTTGGACCTTCCGCCGTCTCTCACACCAGTCTCCACATTTTAAAAGCTCTGTCTTTTTACTATATGCGAAAGAAAGCGGGCAGATGAACCCGCTTTTGGTGGCTGCCGTCCGGCTTTTTTTACTCCTCTTCCTCGTCTGCCGTCTCCCCGCCGGATACTTCCTCATCGGAAACTTCCCCGTCGGAGATTTCTTCGTCTGCCTCTTCCCCGCCAGCTGCCTCCTCAGCTGCGGTGCCGTCGAACTCCGCGCGGTACTTCCGTTTCAGCTGGGCCGTCAGGAAATAAATCAGGAAAGGAATCAAGATATCTCCGCCAAATTCGGAATCCAGGCCGACAATCCAGTAGATCAGAGCGCCGCCGCCAATCACATCCATCAGCATCATTTTCAGAAAGGCCGAGCGGCGCTCCTGCGTCAGTTCCTGGAACAACCCAAGCCTGTACGGCTCCACAATATCAGACATGACAAGATAAATGATTACAAAAGCGCCCAGCAAAAAGCCAAACACCATAATATTCATGGATTTCGAAGCAATTCCCCAGGCCACATAGCCTATAATGATCACGGTCATTACGGCCAGTACAGCCAGCGTCAGCTTCTGAACCTCTCTCTGGCGCTCTCTTCTATTTCCATAAGTCTCATGATTTTCCATTTTCGTTCTCCTTTTTTATCTCTTTGCGCGCTGTCCGAAGGCCTCCGCGCAGACAGCTGAAAGCTGACAGTTCCAGTGTAGCAGAAAAAATTCCTGCTTGCAAGTTCCGCGTCCATGTCTTATCATACAAAGCTGTAGAAACTGTATTCACGCCTGACCAGGAGGTAACATCATATGGCGCCGAAAGATCCTTTTATGCTTTTAAGCTGGGTAAATACACAGCTTAGGGACTATTATCCCTCTCTTGACGAGCTGTGCCAGGCTCAGAACCTGGAGCGGAATCCTCTCGAAGCCTCGCTCGCATCCGTAGATTTCCATTACGACCCTGAGACAAACCGCTTTGTATAATTTTCATTTTTCTGTACAGTCTATCATACTGACAAAACACACAGGGACCGCATACCGCGATCCCTGTGGAAAGGAGATACCCTTTATGAAATTCTTAGACTGTACGGCCCTCACCATCGCCATCATCGGCGCCTTGAACTGGGGGCTCATCGGAATTTTCCGTTTCGATCTGGTGAACTTTCTCTTCGGAAACATGAGTCTGCTTTCCAGAATCGTCTATACTCTCGTGGGCTTAAGCGGCCTGTATCTGTTCCGCTTTTTCGCCCGCCCGGAGGACAGATAGCTTCCAGCCTGGAAGCCTCCCTGCGGTCCCGGCTCCATTACCCGGATTATTCAGGAATCTTGGACAGAGCGGCCTCGTCTCCGATGATGGTCACATCCGGATGGAACTGGATAATGGACGCCGGCACCTCCGGCTTCACCTCTCCGCAGAAGGCTGCAGCCGCGATATCGGCCTTGTCCGCTCCGCTGACTACCATCAGAAGCTTTCTCGCGTGCATAATGGTTCCGATTCCCATGGTATAGGCCTGTCTCGGCACCTCATCCGCGGAAGCGAAGAAGCGCTTGTTGGCCTCGATGGTCATCTCGGTCAGATCTACGCAGTGGGTATATTTATCAAAAAAACTGTTCGGCTCGTTGAAACCGATATGGCCGTCATGGCCGATGCCCAGAAGCTGGATATCGATGCCGCCCAGAGAACGGATCAGCTCCTCATACCGCTTGCTTTCCTTGTCCGGATCCGGCTCCATGCCGTTCGGCACATGGGTATGCTCCGGATCAATGTTGATTCTGCTGAACAGATTCTTGTTCATGAAGTAATAGTAGCTCTGGTCATTGGCGTGATCAAGGCCCCGGTACTCATCCAGATTGACTGTGGATACTCTGGAGAAGTCCAACACTCCCTCGCTGCACCATTTTGCCAGACAGTCATAGGTTCCAATCGGCGTGGAGCCTGTAGCCAGTCCCAGCACGCAGTCCGGCTTCACTGTCACCTGTGCTGCCAGTACAGCCGCAGCCTTTCTGCTCATGTCGTCGTAGTCTTTTGCTCTGATAATCCTCATCATAGTTCCCTCCTGAAACTTAAAGCGTGCCGTATCCGGTCACGCCAAGCGCCGCGCCCGGTTCCCCGGACGCGGCTTCTCCCTTTTTTGTTATTCTTATCTTATCAAAATCATCCGAAAACTGTCAATGGGGTTACTGAATTGTGCAACTTATTTGCACTTTTAGGTATAAGCTCTCAACGATATCGCATGTCAGAGAAGGAGAGCAGGCTGCCCTCATCTCCGGCGAACCTGCTCTCCTGCTATTTCTTCCTGATTCAGCTTTTCTGAAGTCTTACTCTTCCCCCTGCTCTGCGGCCTCTTCCTCCGCAGTCTCCTCTTCTTTTTCTTCCTCTGCAGCCTCTGCCCTCGCGGCGGCCTCTGCGGCAGCCTGGGCCTCCAGCGCCTCCTGGGCGGCAGCCTCCTCCTCAGAGAGGATCTTAATCTTTCCGCTCTGGAGCTCCTGAATCGCGATGGACAGCGGCTTCTTGCCGTCCGCCTCTACCAGCGGCGTCTCTCCCGCGATGATCTGGCGGGCGCGCTTCGCAGTCGCCAGCACGATGGAATAGCGGCTGTTGACGACGGGGGTCTCACCCTCCTCTACCTCACTGTTTACTACTTTCATCAAATCTGTGTATGAGGGATGTAACATAATCTCACCTGTTCCTTTCTGTGATTTCTATAAATGTGAATTATATGAAATTATTTATTGAATTCCTTCAGCTCTTCCCGTATCTCGTCGATCAGCTCCATGCTGCGGGACACGCGCCGGTGCTCTCCCTGGATCAGTTCATGCACCTCTTCCACACAGGCGTCCAGGTCGTCGTTGATCACGAAATAGTCGTAGCTTTCGATGCCCTCGGCCTCCTCCACCGCCCGGGAAAGGCGGCTCTCGATCACATCCATGCTCTCCGTCCCCCGGCCTACCAGGCGGCGTTTCAGCGTCTGCGCGTCTGGCGGCGACAGGAACAGAAGCAGGGTGTCCGGATAGCGTTTCTTGATCTGCAGCGCTCCCTGAATCTCAATCTCCAGAATAACGTCCTTTCCAAGGCTCAACTGCTCTTCCACATAGGCCTTTGGCGTCCCGTAATAGTTTTCCACATAGCAGGCATGCTCAAGCAGGGCGTCTTCCGCGATCATTCTTTCGAACTCTTCCCGCGTCTTGAAAAAATATTCCCTGCCGTCTACCTCATCCTCCCGCGGCTCCCGCGTCGTAGCGGAAACAGAAAGCGCGTAATTATCGTAACGGCGCAGCAGCTCCTTCATGACGGTTCCCTTGCCGGATCCGGAAAAGCCCGACACCACTACCAGAATTCCTTTTTTCTTCATTCTCTTCCCCTTATTCAATATTCTGAATCTGCTCGCGGACCTTCTCGATGCCGGTCTTCAGCTCAATCGCGTGATTGGAGACCTCCAGATCATTCGATTTGGACAGAATCGTGTTCGCCTCCCGGTTCATCTCCTGGGCGATGAAATCCAGCTTCCGGCCCACGCCCTCTTCCTTTTCCAATGCGGCCCTGGTCCCCTTGATATGGCTTTTCAGCCGCACGATCTCTTCGTCTACGCAGATCTTGTCAGCATAAATGGTGACCTCCGCGGCGATCCGGCTTTCCTCCAGCTGGGTATCGGAAAGGAGCTCTTTCACCTTATCCGTCAGCCTTTCCCGGTACTCCGCCACAATCTGCGGCGAACGCTCCTCCACAAAGGCCACATGCTCCAGCAGCTCATCAAGCTTTGCCAGCAGGTCCCGTCTCAGGTTCTCGCCCTCGCGGACGCGGGTCTCCACAAACTGCTCACAGGCGCCCCGTACAGCTTTCTCCAGCAGCTCCCACAGCTTTTCCTCGTCGTCCTGGAGCTCCTCCATGACGAGCACCTCCGGATAACGGGACAGGGCGCTGACCTTCACGTCCTGCTCCAGTCCGAACTCAGAGGCCATCTGATTCAGATATTTCAGGTATTCCGCGGCCAGCGTGTGATTATAACGCAGGGAAACCGTACTCTCCGACAGATCCTCATAGGTAATAAAGACGTCCACCTTGCCCCTCTGAATATAACTCTTCAGAAGGCTGCGGATGGCCGACTCGAAATAATTCAGCTTCTTCGGCATCTTGATGGATACATCCAGATATCTGTGGTTGACGGACTTCATCTCCACCGTCATCTTCCGGTCGCCCTCCGACACCTCGCAGCGGCCGAATCCTGTCATGCTTTTCACCATACCGGCATTCTCTTCTCTTCTTTAGATTTCCTGCCGCGCAGAACCGCTGCCATGCGCCTCGGATCCCCGGCAGGTCATTTGGATTTTATTGTAGATGAATTTCCAGGGCGTGTCAAGGCTTTCATTTTTCCCACGCCTTCCACAGCGCCAGATTTCGCCGGCCGTTTTTCATCATAGCTTCACTCTGGCAGGGCGATCCCTGCCTGCCTCTGAAACTGCTCCACACTCTCCGTTTTCGCCGCCAGCTTCAGCCAGGTCTTAAGCTTTTCCAAGTCCTTCGTCTCCATCACTGTCCGGCGCAGCTCTTCCGAAACAGCGCCAAGCTCAGTAAGCAGCTCCAGGACATCTTCTGCCTTGCTTATTCTCCGTGTCTCCTGCACATCATATGCCTCAAAACTGTCAAACAGCATCTGAAATTCGCCTCCTCTAATCTGATCCGTGAACTGCTCCATTTCTCTGCCCCTGCTGTTAATTCCATTATAGCAACCGCTCCAGAGAATGACAACGAAAATCCCCCTTTTCCCGCTCCCCCCATACCGCATTTACAGTTGAAATTGCAGAAGGGCTCAAGTATACTGTAAGAAACAAACCGGAGGAAACCAGAAATATGGAACCTGTATCTTCCAAAAGCTGCAAAAGGAAACGGCGGCTTCTGTATCTGCTTCTGGCTGGCGCTTATGAGGATTACGATATCTGGATCCGGAACGTGGTTTCCCAGCCTTCTTTGTCTGATGGACGGGAATGGACCTTCTGGCAGTATACCAACCGTGAACGGCTGGAGGGCTATCAGGGGGAGGAGCGCTTCATTGATATGAACATCTTTCGCGGCAGCGAAGAGGACTTCGCGGCCTACACCTCCGGCCTCTGAAAAAGCTTTTATGAAAAAGCTTTGAAATCATATAGAACAGGAGTAAAACACCATGGCATTTGACGGAATCACCACTGCATGTCTGAAAAAGGAGCTCTCCGACAAGCTTGTGGGCGGACGCATCACCAAGATCGTCCAGTCCGAAGCGGACGAGCTTCTGCTTACCATAAAAAATAACGCGGCCCAGTACCGCCTGCTGCTCTCGGCCTCGGCCAGCCTCCCGCTGGTCTACCTGACCGGGCAGAACAAGCCGGCGCCCATGACGGCCCCGGGCTTTTGCATGCTGCTGCGCAAGCATCTGGGCGGGGGCCGCATCGTGTCCATAACCCAGCCCTCGCTGGAGCGGATTCTGCGCTTCGAGATCGAGCACCTGGACGAGATGGGCGATCTCTGCCGCAAATACCTGATCGCGGAGCTGATGGGCAAACACAGCAACCTGATTTTCTGCCGGGAGGACGGAACGATTCTCGACAGTATCAAACACGTCTCCCTGGCGGTGAGCTCTGTCCGGGAGGTCCTGCCGGGACGGATATATTTCATCCCTCATACCCAGGACAAGCTTGACCCTCTCACGGCGTCCCCCACAGAAATGACTGCCGCCATCTGCGCGAAGCCTGCCGCCCTTGGCAAAGCCGTTTACACGACGCTGACCGGCTTCTCCCCGGCCATGGCCGAGGAGCTCTGCCACCGCTCCTACCTGGATTCCGGCCGCCCTGCTTCCGCCCTGGAGGATAACGAGCGCGCCATGCTGGAGCACCAGCTTCTGCGCCTGATCGAAGACATTCGGGAGGAGGCCTTCACGCCGCGGATCTATTATAACGGAGACGAACCGGCGGAGTTTTCCGCCCTTCCCCTCACCATGTACGAGGATCTGAAAAGTGAAGCCTTTGAAAGCGTCTCCGCCCTTCTGGAGACCTATTACGCCGCGAAAAATACCCTGACGCGGATCCACCAGAAGTCCGCGGATCTGCGCCGCGTCGTGCAGACGGCCCTGGAGCGCAGCCGGAAAAAATATGATCTTCAGCTCAGGCAGCTGAAAGATACCGAAAAGCGGGATAAATACAAGGTCTGGGGCGAGCTGATCCACACCTACGGCTACGGCGTGCCCGAAGGCTCCCGCTCCATGCAGGCCCTCAATTACTATACCAATGAGGAAATCACGATCCCGCTGGATCCCACTCTCTCCGCCCAGGAGAACGCCGCCCGCTATTTCGACAAATACGGCAAGCTGAAACGGACCTTCGAGGCCGTCACAGGCCTCCTCACAGAGACGGAAAACGAAATCCGCCATCTGGAATCCATCCAGGCCGCTCTCGACATGGCCCTGACAGAGGAGGATCTGGCTCCCGTCCGGGAGGAGCTTGTGGAATACGGCTATATCCGCCGCAGAAACCAAAAAGGCAGAGGGAAAAAACCAAAGCTTTCCTCGAAGCCTTACCATTACATTTCCAGCGACGGCTTCGATCTCTATGTGGGAAAGAATAATTTCCAGAACGACGAGCTCACCTTCCAGTACGCCTCCGGAAACGACTGGTGGTTCCACGCCAAGGGCGTGCCCGGCTCCCACGTGATCCTGAAAAGCGGGGGCCGCGAGATTCCGGACAGGGCCTTTGAGGAAGCCGGCCGGCTGGCCGCCTACTACTCCAAAAGCCGGGGCGGCGACAAGGTGGAAATCGATTATGTGGAGAAAAAGCATGTGAAAAAGCCCGGCGGGGCCCGGCCCGGCTTCGTGGTGTACTACACCAATTATTCTCTGGTGATTGATTCCGATATCTCAGGGCTTACGCTGGCGGAGGACTGAGAAACCAGGAGGGTTTCCCGTTCCCATCGAACCGGATTTTTTATAATTTTCTTAATACTTGCCCGGTTTTCTTGCTTTTTATACGCCCGGCGATTATACTGAATGGTATAAAAAAATCTGACAGAGAAAAGAGAGAAGCCCTGGACCCTTTTTTGGGGGACGCCAGAGCTGAATAATACAAAAGACACAAGGGAGGAATTTCGCAATGAATGTACTGAATTCCAGCAGAAAAAGACAGGCGCTGGCAGCGCTCACGATGGTATTTACCCTCTGCCTTCTGCTTCTTACGCCGGCCTTCCGCGCGCAAGCGGCCCGGCCCACTGGAACGGTCAAGAACCCGATTCTGAATGTCCGTTCCTCACCCTCTACCAATTCATCCATTGTCTGCAAGCTCACCCAGGGCACTAAAGTGACCGTCATTACAGACACCACCGGAGACGACGGGCTGAAATGGTACGACGTATATTTCGCCTACAACGGAGAGGCCCGGGAGGGCTTCGTCCGGGCTGATCTGGTCAATGTATCCGGAACCGTTTCCTCATCCGGTTCTTCCGGAAGCTCTTCCTCTGGAAGCTCCGCCTCCGGAACCCGCTATGTGAAGCCCAGCGTAGCCATTGTCCGCTCCTACGCTTCCACGAACGCGGACATCCGCACTCGGCTCACCAAGGGAACCACCGTCAGCCTGATCTCCTCCAAGACCGGCGCAGACGACGGACGCACCTGGTACAAGGTCTCCTTCACCCAGAATGGCTCTGAGGTGCAGGGTTATATCCGCGGCGACCTCTTGGTGGAATCCAATCCCGGCGGCAGCTCCTCCGGAAGCACAGACGTATCCGGAACCCGTTATGTAAGCGGCAGCGTCGTGCGCGTCAGAACCTACGCGTCTACAGACGCCGATATCCGTTCCCGCCTGAACAAAGGAACCACCGTCAGTCTGATTTCCTCCAAAAAAGGGGACGACGGATATACCTGGTACAAAGTATCCTATTCGGACAACGGCTATCAGATGAACGGCTATATCCGCGGCGACCTGCTGTCTGAATCGAATCCCGGCGGCAGCTCCTCCGGAAGCTCTTCAGGAAGCTCTTCTATGAACACGCCCGCCACAGTGCGGCCCGCAGTGGCCAATATCCGTACCTGGGCCTCCACAAACGGCGATATCCGTTCCAAGCTTTCCCAGGGGACGAATGTCACAATTATCGGAGAAAAGACAGGAGCGGATGACGGAAGAAAGTGGTACAAGATCTCCTACACCTCTGGCGGCGCCTCCCTGACCGGTTATATCCGCGGCGATCTGCTGAACGTGGGCAGCACCTCCGGAAGCAGCTCTTCCGGCAGTTCTTCTTCCGGCAGTTCTTCCTCTGGAAATTCTTCTGCTGCAGTCGCCCAGGTGCGAAGCTACGCTTCTCCCTACGCCGATATCCGGGCTACCCTGGAAAATGGCACCAAGGTTTCTGTCATCAAACGGGTCACCGGAGAGGACGGCCAGCAGTGGACCAAAATTGCGTTTACCCAGAATGGACAGGAACTCCAGGGTTATGTACCTTCTTCCCTGCTGAAATAAGGTTCGCTCTTTTGGTCCGGAAAATCCAGTCTGCTTACCTTTTCTATCTGGAGGTTTTTTGCTGTGCTGAAAAAAATAATCCTGCCTATATATCTGAATGCCCACCGGCTCCTGATGAAGCTGTGTTGGAATTTATTCGTTCATTTTCCGCTGGACCGCCACAAGATCGTCTTCAGCAATTTCAACGGCGGCGGCTACGGGGACAATCCCAAATTCATCGCCCAGGAATTTCTGCGCCGGAAGCTTGGCTGGAAGCTCTATTGGACGTCCGCGTCCAATTATGATCTGCCGGATGGGATCCGGCCCGTCCGGCCCAACACCATCGCCTTCGCCTGGCATATGGCGACTGCAGGCACCTGGATAGACGATACCCGGAAGCTGTATTATTTCAAAAAGCGTCCGGAGCAGTTCTATATCCAGACCTGGCATGGCGGACTGGGGCTGAAAAAGGTGGAAAAAGACTGCGAGGACGCCCTCTCGCCGGAATACGTGGCCTACGCGAAAATCGATTCCCAGAACATGGATCTCCTGCTGGCCTGCTGCCGCTGGGAGAGCGAGTCCTATCGGGAAGCCTTCTGGTACGACGGGCCGATTCTCGAAAAGGGCATTCCCAAAAACGACATCTATTTTGAGGATCCCGCTCCCTATATCCGAAAGGTGCTCTCGCATTTCGGACTGCCAGAGGGGACAAGGCTCGCCCTCTACGCGCCCACCTACCGGGACAGCCGTAAGACCGACATGTACAACCTGGATTACAGCCAGCTTCTTACCTCCCTTTCCAGGCGCTTCGGGGGGAGCTGGGCCGTGCTGGTGCGCATGCACCCGAACGTAAGCTATAAGGACTATCCGCTGACCTACACGGACCGCATTCTGAACGCCAGCCCTTACGAAAACATGCAGGAGCTTCTGGTGGCCAGCGACGTCATCATCAGCGACTACTCCGGCTGTGCTTTCGATTTCCCGATGCTGGGGAAACCAGGTTTTCTTTACGCGGAAGATTACGAAGAGATGAAGCGAACAAAAGATTATTATTTTAATCTTGAAGACCTGCCCTTTACTCTGGCTCTTTCCAATGAAGAACTGATGCGGCAGATAGAGACCTTTGATGAAAAAGAATACCGCAGAAAATGCAAAGAATTCTGCGACATGCTGGGCTTCTATGACGACGGCCACGCCTCCGGGACAGTGGCAGACATCATCATAGAGCGGATGGATGGAAAGGGGTGAGCCTTCACCCCTCAGATCGTTCTCGTGTCCCTGCGGCTGTAGAAATCCTCCATCACGCCGGCTATGGCCTCAGAGACCTCCTCTTCCACATAAGAACTGCTTCTGCCCTTTTCGATCGATTTGAGAAAAGCCACGATCTCGTAGCGGATCCCTTCGCCGTCCAGCTGATAGAAGTACCTTCTGTTCTCCGCCGGATTCTCATAGCGTATCTCAAAATAATCTGTCTTCCACCAGGGCGCCGGCACATAGATATAGCCCCTGGTGCCGGACACAATCAAATCCCCCTCTGCTTTTACGCCTTTTCCGACCTTAATCGAGGCCGTCGCCTCCGGGTAGACGAAATTAATTCTCGAAAACACGTCGTAGGCAGGATCCGCATCGGAAAAGTGGCTGATAATCTGCTTTTCCTTCCATTCTGTCCCCAGAAGCTGGAAGACCGGCAGCATCGCCGTCGGGCCCCAGTCGCAGAGACTATTCCAGCTGCGGTTCAGCTGCTCCGGACCGCTGCTCCTGTCCTCAGCCAGCCGGGTGCAGGTCGCGTCCACAGACACAATCTTCCCAATCTGTCCGCTTTTTGCCAGCAGGAGCAGCCGGTAATAGGCCGTGGAATAAGCCGTCTTGATCCCTTCCATCAGGATACAGCCCTTTTCACGGGCAAGCGCGAAAAGCTCCCGGCACTGCTTTGCCGTGAGGGCGGCAGGCGCCTCGCAGAGCACGTGCCTTCCGGCCTCCAGAGCAGCCCTTACCTGCTCGTAATGCCTGGACGGATGCGAAAGAATGTACAGAGCGTCGGACTGCTCCAGAAGCTCCTGATAGGACTGTGTGACACAGGGCAGTCCCCGGAAGGCCTCCGGCAGTTCCTCCGCCGGACCTTCTGTGCAGATTCCCGCCGTCTTCACGCCATTTACAAAGCTGCTTTCCTTGTGGAATTTCAGGAGGTCCTCCGGCATTCCCACCATTCCCAGGCGGATCTCCCTCTGGTGCGAGCGGATCTCGGAACTGGAAATTCCCTCGGTTCTGTCCAGGTACACCACCTTACAGTAAGCGCTCAGATAATCGAATTTTCCCTTCCAGTCCGAGCCCACGGTAAAAATATCGATGTGGTAGCGCCGGATATCATCAATCTTCTGGCCTTCATACTCCTCTATGATAATCTCATCTGCCAGCCCGGTGGCTCTGACCGCCTCCACACGCTCCATCAGCGACTGCTGTACGTTGATTTTACCGCGCGATTTGTCAAAATCGTCCCCGGTCACGCCCACAATCAGATAGTCTCCCAGGGCTCTGGCCCGCTCCAGCAGCCGGATATGTCCGTAATGCAGTAAATCAAAGGTGCCGTATGTGATGACTCTTATCATTTGGTTCTCTCCTTTTTTCAGGCCTGTCCGTCAATCTCCAGAAACGCGTCCAGGAAAAGCTTCATGGCGTTCACAGAGCCCACGGACACACGCAGATAATCCTTCAGAAGCTCGTTTCCATAGGGATGAACCAGCACCTTCTTCTCCTTCGCAAGCCTGTCCGCCGTCTCCTTCGCAGCATGGCGCGGTTTCACAAAAATAAAATTGCCGCGGCAGTCCCGGCACTCATAGCCCGCCTTCTCCAGCTCCTTCAGGATCCAGGCCTTTCCTTCTTTCTCTGTGCGGATCAGATCTTCAATCAGATCCGGCCGTTCCAGGATCCGCTCCGCGAACAGAAGAGCAATGGAATTGGCGTCAAAGGTCAGACGGGCGTTTTTCACATAATGGATGATCTCCGGATTGCTGATGATGACGCCCAGGCGGCAGGCCGCCAGGGAAAACAGCTTGGAAAAGGTGCGCAGCACTATCACGTTTTCGCCGTTCAGCGCGTAGGGCAGGAAGGTCCTGTCATAGAAATAGTGATAGGCCTCGTCCACAATGACCACGGCCCCCACCTCCTTCGCCCGCTCAATCACGCGCTCCAGCTCTTCCTCCGTATACACATTTCCCACCGGATTGTTGGGATTTAGAAGAACCACCACCCGCGTATTCTCACTGATGGCCTCCAGTATCTTCTCGATTCGTATCGTAAGATCCGGCTCATAGGACACCGGCACATGCTTCAGCCCCAGAATGCTGCAGTTGACCCAGTACATCTCAAAGGAGGGGGAAACGGTCACGACCTCCTTTCCCTCTTCTCCGAAGGTCTCCAGCAGATAACGGATCGCCATGTCAGAGCCGTTCGTCGTCAGCACATTCTCATAGGCAGCTCCGATAAAATCCGCGTACTTATGAAGGAAGCGGTCCGGCTCCGGATAAATGGCCAGAAATTCCGGCGTGATCTCCTGAAGGACGCTGTCCACGAATTCCTTCGGCAGCCCCTCCGGATTCTCATTCATATCGTAGCGGTGGTATCCGTATCTTCCCTGCTCCGGGAACACGCGCACAGTATTTTTAATATGCTCATCTACGTAATATTTCATCTGTCTTACCTCCGTGATCTCTTTCCATCATACTCCTTCCGCCTGAAATACTCAACCGGAAAATCACAGCCCCAGAAGCCCCAGCGCCATTCCAAGCAGGGAATATACGAACAGGTGCAGGCAGAGCACCGGCAGGGTGTGCCGTCCGAGAAAGCCACAGGCCTTCGCCAGCAGCCCCGTATGCTTCTCCAAAAAAAGTGACAGCTCCATGACCAGCAGAGAGCCCAGGCCGCCCACGGGCAGATAGAGAAGCATGGAACGTCCATAATCCGCCACCGACATATTTACGCTGCCGTTCACCCAGGACAGGCCGGCAAAGACTGCCGCCGCCAGAAGGATCCCCCAGGGCCTCCGGTACAGCCGCTCCGCCGCGTCCTCCCGGGACAGCCACATTCCAAAAAGCAGGAAGGAGACTGCGTACAGGGCGCAGTCCAGGCTCCAGGGAAGGAGCACCGGGCAGAGGTAATGGAGCAGGACCGCCAGAAGCAGCAGGACGAAATTCAGAGAAAGCGCTTTTTTCCAGCTGCCCTTCGCCGTCCTCATCAGAAGCCACAGCAGCAGATAGCTCACGAACATACAGGTCAGGAACCAGGTCGGCGCGTTCAGGATCTGCATGAAGTATACATTTGAGGACGCCTCCATCGGGAACAGGCAGTTCCGGGAATAGAGAATCCCCAGCAGCGGGAACAGGGACTGTGCGCCCACCCGTCCGGCCAGCAGATCATTTTTTACAAAAAAGAACAGGAAGAGAAAGAGGTTGTACCCGAAATAGGGAAGCAGCAGCCGCTTCGCCTTTTTCCTCACGAAGGCTCCGAAGGTCTCCTCCGGCCTGTAATGAAAGGTCATTCCCGCCAGCACAAAGAAGATCGGCATATAAAACATGCCGCCGAAAAAGCTCACCGGCCCGAAGGACCGCCCTGTGTGCACCAGGAGCACCATCAGGATCCCAGCTGCCTTGGCAATATCCATCCAGAGTATGCGTTTTTTTCCCATTATCTTTTCTCCTCTGATCCAGTCTCTGTCCGCCTGCTTTTTCCGCCCGGAAATATCCGTCCAAGCCCCTTCTCCAGCGCTCCGCCCAGGGGCTCCAGATATCTCCTGCCAAGCCAGGCGGCGAGCAGCACCAGGGCCGTCGTACAGAGGAAGTCCAGTCCCACCGTCAGATGGTAGCCGAGCTTCTCATGAAGCCCCAGGAAAAACCAGCAGGAAAACGTCGCCACCACCGGAAAGTGCAGAAGATACAGGGAGTAAGAGACGTCTCCCAGAAACCGGAATGCTCCGGCTCCAAAAAACCGCTGCAGCCCCGGAAGGCCCAGCACGCCGAGCAGAAGCCCCACAGCCCCGGCCATGTGATAGACCACCGCATAGGCCGGCGGAAGGAACGCATAGATCGTCCCCGCCATATCCACGCCGATGGACGGATAGGACAGCAGATAGACGCCCAGCACGAAGGCCAGGAGCGGAAGAACCCAGAAGCGTCTCCAGAGCTTCATCCCCTTTTCCTGGGTGCAGAAAAAATCGCTGGCCGCAAAGCCCAGGAACACTCCTGCAAAATAAATATCGACCTTCAGGAGGATGAGGATCAGCGCGCCATAGACGAGATAGCGCAGGCGTCTTCCTCCCGCCAGATACGCCGTCAGATAGACTGCCAGCGCTCCCCAGAAAAGATAGGGAATCGTCCAGAGCACGCCGTTGTAATCATTGCTCCCCTGCAGGAAGCAGCCGATCAGGCTTTCATAAAGCATCCGCAGAAAATCCGGCGCAAACTGGTTAAAACCCGCGAACCAGGCCTCGGATTTCGTAAGCACCGCCGTCTCCGCGTTCCGGTACAGCCCCAGGCTCATCAGAAGGAAGATAAAAATATTCGCTATCAGAATCATGGGCATCAGCCGGAGATAGCGCCTGCAGGCGCTTTTTCCAAGCCTTCTTTTGTCCCCTGTGGAAAAATAGGACAGGCAGAGCACGAAACCGCTGAACACCAGAAAGAGGCAGACCGCCGCGTTGCCGCTGTAGAGCAGGTTCAGAGGCGTCTTCCCAATGGCGATCTCCAGCCCGGACGCCGTGTGGGCAGCCTCCTGCGACAGGCTGTAGGCCGCGTAATAAAAGGCGAACACGAAATGGCAGAAATACACCATCAATGCGCCGATTCCCTTCAGGCCGTCGATATAAGCCAGTTTTTTCAAGCTTCCGCTCCTCCTTATTCTTCAGATTTCACCGCGCCGCAGAGCAGCCTGGTGTACTCCGTCCGGCCTGCGGCCGACAGATGAATCAGATCCTGGAAATTCCCTGCGTCAGAAGAGTCAAAATCCAAGTCCTCCGCGCAGATAATCCGAAAGCTTCCCTTCCCGTTCCACTCCTTCTCCAGCCCGCGGACAGTCTCCAGACAGAGCCCGTAAAGCTCCAGATAGTCCTCATCCGCGTACATCCGCTCATATTTGGGCGTCTCCAGAAAATACAGGTTCAGATCATATTCCTCCGCCAGAGCCGCAAGCCTCCGGTATCCCTCCACCTGAGCTTCATTCAGGCCGTCCCGGCTTCCCAGCGTTCCCAGAGCGTACAGCTCTTCTCTGGTCCTTCCCGCCTGCTCAAGAAGCGTCCCGCCGTTTCGGAACTGGGAGGATACCAGCGCGTTGTTCACCGGGTAGGTCAGAAGCTGCTCGTTGTTCGCCGTCACAAAAAACTCATAAAAGTCCGAAAAGGACGCGCCGCTGCTTCTGCGCATCAGTTCCCAGGCCCGGAGCTTGAAGTCCAGATCCGTATCCAGCAGAAGCTTCGTATCGCTGAGCCAGGGATCCGCCGCCGCCGTATAGGGATAGAGGTCGATATACAGGCTTTTCACCTCAAGCCCTTCCTCCAGCATGTACTCCAGCTCCATGGCCATCAGGGCAGGCTGGTTGCCGTTGTAGGACAGGATGTAGGAGCTTCCCGGCAGTCCCTCCTCCAGCACGTCGATGGAAAGTCCCTGGCGGAACATGGAGGAGCCGATAAAAAGATTTTCCGTCTCTCCCTGGGCGATAGCCGCCTGCATTCCGTAGGTGGATACCGGCAGAAGCCGGGCGTATTCATTTTTCACCAGGACCAGCAGAAGCGCCGCCAGCAGCGCCCCTGCGATGGTCAGAAGAATTCTTTTCATTCAGGTCTCCTTAAAAAGCGCCTAAAAATTCGCGTACAGAAAGCCCGACACGCCGAACACGCCGAACAGAACCGTGCTCACGGTCATCACCGCCAGCCAGAACACAGACAGATACGTCTCTCCCCTGTCCCGGGTCTTCCCGTAAACTCTTCCCCTCTCATACAGGAACAGCAGGAAGAGGAAGCCGCAGGCCGTCAGGAAATAGGCCGCGCAGGTATTATCCCCCGTAAAGGGCAGGATGGAATTCTGGATATCCAGATAGGACAGGGAAAAGCCTGTCACGGCGCGCTTCAGAAACGTCAGCGCGGCCCCGAAGCTCTCCGCCCGGAAAAAGACCCATCCAAGGGTCACGCCCAGAAAGGTGACAAGCGTCTGCCAGATCTTTCTGACCGGACCGCAGCCGGGAGCCTTCTTCCGCGCAAACAGATTCCAGACACCGTGGATGCCGCCCCAGATGATAAACGTCCAGCCGGCTCCATGCCAGAGGCCGCTTATCAGAAAGACGGTCAGCACATTGACGCCCCGGCGGACCGCCGATACCCGGTTTCCGCCCAGAGGGATATAGATGTAATCCCGGAGCCAGCTGGAAAGGGAAATATGCCAGCGGCTCCAGAATTCCTTGATCCCCCGGGAAAAATACGGACAGTCAAAATTCCTTCCGCAGCGGATTCCCAGCAGATTTCCCATGCCGACGGCGATATCCGAGTAGCCGGAAAAATCACAGTAGAGCTGGAAGGAATAGAAAAAAGCTGCCAGCACGCAGGCCAGGCCCGGATAACTCTCCGGCGCCCCGAAAACCGCGTCCACATAGCCGCTCAGACGGTTCGCGATGACCATTTTTTTAAAGAGGCCCAGCACAATCCGCTGCATTCCTTCCGCGAACAGCCCGCTGTCATAGCCCGGACCCGCGTGCAGCTGGGAGAGGAATTCCTCCGACCGCTGGATCGGCCCCGACACAATCTGCGGGAAGAACAGAACGTAGGCCAGATAGGCGCCGCAGCCGGAGATTCCTTTTTCGGCCTCCCGCTTCCCCAGGTAGATATCCGCATTGTAGCTGATAAGCTTGAAGGTATAATAGGAAATACCCAGGGGCAGGGCCAGCCGCAGCACCGGCGCGCTCACCGAAAGCCCGGCATACGCCAGAAGCGAGCCCACCGACTCCGCAAAGAAATCAAAATATTTCAATACAAACAGGACGAGAAGAACCGGCAGGACCGCCGCCAGCAGCCAGGCTTTCTTCTGTCCCCTTGTTCCGGCCCCTTCCGTGCCGATGCCTGCCGCGAAGGACCAGAGCGCGCTTCCCGCCGCCAAAAGCAGCAGGCGCGGATCCGCGCTCAGATAAAAAAGCAGGCTGGCGGCCAGCAGAATCCACCGTCTGCCCGCCCTGGGCGTCAGATAGTAGACTGCCAGCACGCCGGCCAGAAAAGCCAGAGTCAGCATGATATTGGAAGTCATGAATTCGCACTCCGTTCAGGCTCCTGTCCGAGAGCCTCTCTGTAAAGATCCACGCCCACATTGACCAGAATTCCCAGCAGAATCACAGAGAAAACTACCATCGGAAGCTTCGTCTCTCCGTTGATATCATAAGCGTAGGCGCTGTAGGACACGATCAGGTGCAGCATGGGCAGATAGAACCGCTCCTTCCGGCGCATAAAGTACAGAAGGGCCGCGATGTCTGCCGTATAGCCCGCCCATGCAGGCATATAAGGCGCAAAATACGGAATCAGCACCGCCAGAAAGAGGAAGAGCTGCAGGGCCAGATCCTGTGTGAGCCGGACCTTTTTTCTCGCAAAGCAGTAGGCAAGCGTCAGAAGAAGTCCTGCCAGGCAGAGCAGAAACACCTTATCCAACAGGTCTACAAAGGCTGTCTTTCCGATAATTTCATAAAAATTCGGCCAACCGCGGGTCAGACTTACAGGATAAGCCACGCTTAAAACCAGCTGCCATCGATATAGCCTATACAGCGCTATCCCGACTCCTGCCAGTACACTGAATCCTCCCAATGCCCTATATCCTCGAGTATACAGATAAAATCCAACAAAAAACAGAATCACATAATAGACTGCGTTGACATTCCACAGGGCAGCATTCGCCGCCACCGTCGGATAGATGGCCAGGATCGCGTAAGTCAGGAAAGCCCGGTTCCGGCCCGCCGTGCAGCGGTACACAATGGCTGCGCACAGGAGAGCCAGCACATAATCCAGCACGACAGCACCGATTTTCTCCGGCCCTGTCACTGTATGGTTTATCACCGGAAGCCGCAGAAAGATTCCCGTACCCGTGATGCAGACTGCCAAAAGCGCGTCCAGGAAGGTAAAGGTGAATCTGCCGATTTTCCATTTTTTCACGATAAAATCTCTTAAAAAATCGTCCATCACGCCGCCTCCTTTCCTGCATCCGGGAGCTGATTCTCCGGATCCTTCATATACCTCCAGACGTCAAGGCCCACGAGAATCAGAAGGCCCAGCTCTGCGAACGCCCACACGCCATAGTAAATGGGCGGCTCGTCCGATCCCAGATGGCTCAGGTAGGCCATATAGCAGTTAAAGGAAATCAGAATATGCGCCAGCGGGAAATAAAATTTCTTTATGTTCATCAGTGCGTAGATAATCGCGAGAATGTCCGCCACGCAGCCGTACCGCTCATGCATATGAGGCAGGAAATACGGGGTCAGGATCGCGAAAAACAGCGCCATCTGCACGATAAACTCATTGGTGATGCGATAGCGCTTCCGGGCCATGGCGTACATCAGGATCATCAGGATCCCCAGGATCAGCCAGGTGCCCGAGGAAGCATACTCCAGCAGGAAAAACTGATTTCCAATGATCTGATAGATATTCGGCCACTTGATCGACAGGGACCACACGTCCTGCGCGCCCTGGGCCATATAGATATTGATCAGCTCCAGCAGCGGCCGCCCCGCGATCCAGGCCGGCACGATGCTTAAGAAATACAGGGCCGGAATCCACAGGAAATGCTGGAGCTTCACCCTTTTATTCACCCAGAGGATCACCAGGAAGGGGAATATGAACAGGGACTGCAGCTTGAACACAAAGGCCATGCCAAAAAAGAACATGGCAAGGCAGGGCCTGTCCTCAAAAAAGTAATAAAAGCACAGCAGCAGAAAGGTCATAAAGATGATGTCGCACTGGGCCCAGAGCGCGCTGTTGGCCCAGATCGTTGGCACCAGCAGCATCAGTCCATAGGCCGCGATGCTTTTCGTCTTACTCCCCGTCACCTTCCAGGAAATCTTTCCCATAATCGCCGCCGCCACAAAGTCGAGGGCAATGTGGAGCCCCTTGTAGGCCGTCATGGGATTGACGGGCAGCTTACTGATCACCCACAGAATATAGACGAAGGTAGGCGTATAGTCGTACCGATCCGTCGCCAGATAGGAAAATCCCATCTCTTTCAAATCTGAGATCCACGGATCCCAGTACATCGCCCAGTCGTCTGTCGTCACCACGCGCAGAATCAGACGGATCGCCAGACCGATGACCGTCAGGGCCGCCAGATACAGAAGGTCCATCCGGTCAAATTTCATGCTTCCACGCTTATTCATAGCCTGTTCCATACAAATCTCCTACTCATCCAGTACCGTTTCAATAATATATTTGGGACGGGCCTTCGTTTCCAGATAAATCTTGCCGATATATTCTCCCACGATTCCGATGGCCAGCAGCTGAAGGCCGCCGATCGCCCAGATCGATATAATCATACTGGTCCAGCCCGCCACGGTGCGTCCCATAAAATGCACAGCCAGAGAATACAGAAGCATCAGAATGCTGACAGCAAAAATCAGGATGCCGCAGGTTGTAATCAGACGGATCGGCTTGATGCTGAAGGAGGTGATGCCGTCCGTGGCAAAGGCCAGCATCTTCTTCAGCGGATACTTGGACTCTCCTGCGAAGCGCTCGTGGCGCTCATAGGTCACCACGTCTGATTTATAGCCAATCAGCGGCACGATGCCCCGGAGGAACAGATTGACCTCCTTAAACTGCGCCAGACCCTCTACCGCCCGTTTACTCATCAGCCTGTAGTCCGCGTGATTGTAGACGATCTCCACGCCCATAGCCTGCATGATTTTGTAAAAGCCCTGGGCCGTAAATTTCTTAAAAAAAGTATCGGTTTTGCGGGCGCTGCGCACCCCGTAGACGATATCATTTCCCGCGTAATACTTTTCTACCATCTGATCGATGACATCCACATCGTCCTGCAGATCCGCGTCCAGAGAAATCATCATATCCGCTTTCTCCTTCGCCGTCATCAGGCCAGCCAGGAGGGCGTTCTGATGCCCCTTATTGCGGGACAGCTTCACGCCGGAATAGATGGAGTTGGAAGCGTGCAGTTCCTCGATGATTTCCCAGGTCCTATCCTTCGATCCGTCGTTTACAAAGAGGATCCGGCTCTCTCTGGAAATCATCCCCCGGTCAAACATGGAATTCATTTTGGCGAGCAGCTGCCTGGCCGTCTCCGGGAGCACAGCCTCTTCGTTATAGCAGGGAATTACCAGATATAAAATGTCAGTTCCAGCCATCTGGCTTCTCTCCTTTCGTACAGTCAGAAATTTCCTGCCGGCGTCTTACTGCCCCAGCAGCTCCTTCATATAGATCTCGATGGCGTCCTGCCAGGGCGCGAAGGAGAAGTCCGTGGTCAGCTTCAGCATATAATTTTCCAGAATGGAATAAGCCGGCCGGTCCGCGGAGGCCGGGAAGCGGCGCTTATATTCCTGAGAGGTGATGGGCTCGATCACTGTCTTCTTTCCCGCAAGCTTCAGCACCGTGGCGG
Organism: uncultured Merdimonas sp.; assembly: GCA_944383645.1. Taxonomy (GTDB): domain Bacteria; phylum Bacillota; class Clostridia; order Lachnospirales; family Lachnospiraceae; genus Laedolimicola. The sequence continues at coordinate 6,811 of CALWQJ010000008.1, read as the reverse complement.
CGAACTCCGCCCAGTTCGTGTCGCCCTCGCAGGTGCCATGGAACAGACCGTAATTGTCCGTGGGAAGCAGATATTTGACAGCCTTCGCCAGCTCTGCGGCGCTGGTGGGCGTTCCCACCTGATCCATGACCACGCCGATGGTATCGTTGGTCTCCGAAAGCTTCAGCATGGTCTTCGCGAAATTATGGCCGTCTCCATAGAGCCAGGCCGTCCGGATCATGAAATAGCGATCCGCAAAATCCCGCACAAAATTCTCTCCGGCAAGCTTCGTCGCGCCGTACATGCTCTTGGGGTTCACCTGGTCGAACTCGGTCAGCGGATGAGCAGATACGTCTCCCGGGAACACGTAATCAGTGGAAATGTGCACAAGCTTCGCTCCCACGTCCGAGGCGGCGATGGCCAGGTTCCGGGCGCCCACCGCGTTGATCTTATAAGCCAGATCCGGCTCCGTCTCACACTTGTCCACATTCGTGTAGGCGGCGCAGTTGATGATCGCCCAGGGCTTCACCTCCCGGGCCAGCTTCAGGACCTCGTCCACCTTCGTGATGTCCAGCTCGCCCACATCCGTGTTGACCAGCTCATACTCTGTGCTTCCTGCATACTGCTGATTTACCGCCCGGCCCAGCTGGCCGTTGCAGCCTGTCACAATAATCTTTTTCATGATATGTCGTTCTCCTTTTCTCGTGTCTCAGTTATGGATACAGCCGTCTCCTGCGCTGCCATTTTCCGCTTCTCTCTGGCTTTTCAGCTCGTCCGCCCGCTCCTTTTCCTCCAGCGCCAGCTCCTGGGTCAGATCCTTGACCTTATTCTCCAGGGCTGACAATTCTATGGTCATCAGGAACATTTTCACCAGCAGCACAAAGATAAAGAACATGAAGATGAAGTTTACGGGAAGCTGCATGCCGATCAGCCTCGTAAACATGGATACCAGCCACGGGAACAGGCTGAACACGATCAGCACGCCCGCGAAAAGGATCCAGAAGATCGCGTACTCGATCTGCAGCTTGGACTGCCGGATTTTTTTCAGGATATAAAAGGTCGTCAGAAGCGACACTACAATCAGAATCACCCGGAATATGGGACTCATCGAACCTTCACCTCCCTGCGCTTGCGGAAATTCTGAATAAACAAGATCGAAAGCAGCATCCGCAGCATATACATCATGGATTTCGTCACATTCAAATAGCTCTCGCCGGCGATGCGCTCGTCCATCTGCACCTGGACCTCCGCGATGGTGGCCCCCTGCTTGAGCAGGTAGGAGATCGTATCCGGCTCCGGACCATAATTTAAGTTCAGGGCGAATTCCGCGATCATCTTTTTATTGAACATCCGCATGCCGGAGGTGGGGTCCTTGACCTTCTTCCCCGTCGTCAGCCTTGTGGCTACGGCGATCAGCCTGCTGCCGATCATCCGCATGGAATGGGGCTTCTTCTCCGTCACAAAGCGGGAGCCGATGACAATGTCGTAGCCTTCCTTTATTTTCTCCAGCATGGGGCCGATATACTCCGCCCGGTGCTGTCCGTCCGCGTCAAACTGGATCGCGTAGTCATAGCCCTTGCGGTAGGCGTACTTAAGCCCCGTCTGGAAGGCCCCGGCCAGTCCCAGGTTCACGGGCAGATCCACCAGCTCATAGCCTCTTTTCCTGCAGATCCGGGCCGTGTCGTCGGATGAACCGTCGTTAATCACCACATAATCGTACATGGGATAATTCGTTTGCAGATTCTCCACCACGCGCACAATATTCTCCTCCTCATTGTACGCAGGGATGATCACCAGACACCTCATCTGTGTCCTCCTTCATTTTTTGTATTCTCTCTATCTTACTTCTTTTTCACAAACTGCGCAAGTACCCTTAGGGTCCTGCACAGATCCGTAAACCAGGCGAAGCGCACGCCGTTTTCCCGGAGCGCCCGGTGTCCCTCCTTCATGCCCGCCAGGTAGGCCCCCAGGCTGTTCGTGCTGGTGCCGCCGTGGGACATATAGATCAGAACCTCCGGCAGATAGGAAAGGCGCACCTTCCCGTCCTTTAAGATCCGGATCATAAATTCATAATCCGCGGAAATCCGGTAATCTGTCTTATAAAGTCCGAAAGTATCGTAGACGCTTTTTCGAAGATACAGGGTCGGATGTCCCGGCATCCAGCCAAAGCGGATCCTGCCCTGGCCCTGGTGCCAGCGGCGCACGATCCGCTCCCCATCCATATAATAGAGGTCGCCGTGAACGCCGTCCGTCCCCTCCCGCTCCATGATATCTACCATCTTCGCGAGCACGTCCGGGCCGGAATATTCGTCGAAGCAGCAGCCTAAGATCTCTCCCGTGGCCATGCGGATCCCCTTGTTCAGCGCGTCATAAATGCCTTCATCCGGCTCGGAAATCCACGAAAGCCGGTTCCCGAACTGCTCTTTTGCCTCCCGGATCACCTCCAGCGTCCCGTCCGTGGAGCCGCCGTCCACGATGATATACTCGATATTGTCATAGCTCTGGGAGACTACCTGGCGGATAATCCGGCGCAGGTTCTCCCTGTCGTTATAGGTCGCGGTGATCACCGAGACCTTTGGTTTTCTCTCATTCATTCTATTTTCCGTCCGTTCCCTCTCTCTCAAGAAGGCGTCTGTAAAGCTTCAGATAATCCTGGAACCTGTCGTTTTTATCGTAGCCGGAAGCCTTTTTCAGGCACTCGTCTTTCTTGTCCGGCTCTCTTCGCAGCTCCTCGATGGCCCGGATCAGGCCTTCCGTATCGCCCCGGGGCACAATTTTCCCGCAGGAAGCGTCCACCGACTCCACGCTGCCGCCGGTGGCAAAGGTGATGACCGGGGTCCCGCAGGCCAAAGCCTCCAGGTTCGTGGTGGGGAAGGTGTCCTCCAGGGTCGTATTCACATAGGCGTCCGCCATGGAGTAATATTCCGCCAGCTCTTCTATGCTGTTCGTCCGCATGACGCCGTGGATCTTCGGATGGAGCGACCGCATTTTCCGCTTCGAGAGGCCGATGAGGATAATCTGGTACGAATCATCCAGTCTGTCCGCCAGCTGCTCGAAATAGGCGTAGCCTTTGCGCTCCTCCCACATACCGGCCACGCCCAGGAGAATGTATTTGTCCTGGAAGCCCAGCCATTCCCGCAGGCCCTTGTCCACCGGGCGGAATCTGCCAAGGTCGATGCCGTTTGGAATCACCTCCACCGGATACTCCCCCAGATAGGACTGCCGCGCGTAGCCCGCCAGCCACCGGGAGGGCGTCACCACGGTCAGATCCGGCGCTCCGGTAAAGGCCTTTTTCTTTCTCTCGTAATTCCGGGCCGAGTTATCCCTAAACAGCGCGTAAGGGTAGACGTTCCTGTACTGGGGGCAGTTCCCGCAGCCCGTCTTCCATTTCATGCAGCCGATATAGTCGAAATGGGCACAGTGGCCCGTGAAGCTCCAGCAGTCGTGAAGCGTCCAGACCACCGGCTTCCCGGAAGCCTTCAGGTACCGGAACAGCTGCTCCACATCCAGGTAAAAGCCATGAATGTTATGGAGATGAATGATGTCCGGATCGTATTCCTTTATCTTCGCAATCAGCCTGCCTGTCTGCTTCGATGAGGCAAAGCCATGTTCCCCTTTGAAAAAGGTGCAGAGCACATGGAGCCCCATATCCAGATCGGTGCCAAATTTATACGTCCTTACGCCCTCCGGGGCCTGCCTTCTGCCAAAGGCGATCAGCCCCTCGTCCCCGGCTTCCTCCAGGGCATGGACGATGTCCACGGTGATGCGGCCCACGCTCCCGCTGCCGCAGACTGTGTTAATCTGCAATACCTTCAAAACGAATTCCTCCTGCCCCATCCCTGGATGGGGTCTGCGCCTGCCGACAGCTTTAGAATACCAGCTCGCAGTCCCAGACGTCCACGCCGCTCTCCTGGAAGACGCTGCGGATCCTCTCCCGCAGTTCTTCTTTCGTGCAGCCCTTCTTCAGAACCGCCTGCAGGAAGCCTCCTCCCCCGGCGCCGCAGATCATGCGGGCCGCCAGAAGATCCCCGCAAGCCAGAAAGATCTGGTCGATGCAGGTGTTCGTGCTGCCGCCGTCCAGGCGCTTCGAGAGCTCCCAGTGCTGATCCAGAAGTCTTGCAAAGCCGTCGATATTTCCCTTTTCCAGCTCAAATTTCATCAGGACCGCTACCCGCTGGATCTCGTAGAGCACCTCCAGGGAATTGGGGCTGGAGCCGATATAACTGCCCACGACCTCCCGCAGCAGGTTGCGGGCCAGGCGGCGCTGTCCCGTATAGATGAGCACGAACCGGCTTTTCAGCTCTTCGATGGCGTCTTCCGGAATATTCAGATGCTGTACCCGGATATCCTGCCTAAGCCCCGGCTTCGTGGTGACAAGCTTGATCCCATTCGTCAGGCCGCCCACCTGATCCTGCCAGCCACCGCCGGTGCTCATCAGCTGCTCCATGCACAGCACATAGGAGTAAAGCTCGTTTTCCGTCACTTCTTTTCCGATATACTGGAAAATCGCCTTCACACAGGCCCCGGCCAGGATGCTGCTGGTGCCAAGGCCGGAGCCCCGGGGAATTCCCATCACCGCCGTGGACAGGTAAAGGCCTCCGCCCAGCTTTTTCAGAATACTCTCAAAGGGGACCTGCTCTGTCAGCGGAAGGATGCCGCAGGCCAGAAGGGCCGCCTTGTGAAGGGCATAGGTATCAAAGGGATCCCGGCAGCTCTGCAGCCGCTCCAGATCCGTAAATTCATCGTAGGCACCCGAATCCGTGCTTGCCAGCGCGATGCAGGCCTTCTCGATCCGCTTCACCGTCACCACCACGGGGCAGATGCCGTTCAGCTTCGCCGCCGCGTTCAGCACTGTGCCGCCGTGCTCATTGCAGTAGGGCGGGGTGTCGGACCAGCCGCCGCCGAAATTCACCCGGATGGGAAGCTCCACCCGCACCTCCGGCTCTGCGATATGGTACGCCTCATCTTTGGAAGCCTCCCCAATGCTGGCCTCGTAGAGGCTGTCGCAGATGTAGCGGAAGCACTGATCCTCCAGCTCCTCGCTCACCTGTCCCTTCGTAAGCCTGGACAGGTAATAATAAATCCGCATGCGGATGCCAAACCCGGAGCCTTCCGCGATCTTCCGCAGCTTTTCCACCTGGGAGGCCGTGACGCCCTGGCTTCCGAAGACCGCTCCTGCCTCCTCCACGCTCTTTTTCTCCTCCAGCGCCAGCAGGAAGCGGGCGATCCGCACCTGGGTGCCAAGCTTCGCCTGCCAGGCCACGATCTCCTTTACGTCGGCGTTCTCAAAGCTTTCCTGCAGGCTGAGGCGCTTTCTGGCGCGGCAGGAAGCCGCGCGCGTTCCGTCGCCTGCCGCCAGGGCAAGAAGCTCCACCGCCGCCTGCACCGCTTCCTCGATGGAAGCGCAGACCGGGTAAAGCTTCGCCGTCCACAGGAAATGGCCTTCCCTGTCCCAGACCTCCTCCGGGGAAAGTCTAGCGTTCTTAAGAAAGCTTCCCAGGGTGCCGTTTAAAAAGGCCGCGTCCTCCTCCAATGTCCCCTTGGGATTGTCGTTCACCCCATAGACGCGGACCACGAAGCTTCCGTCCTTTTGCTTCAGGCCGTGCAGGACCGTGTGATCCGGGATGCTCTCCCCGCGCAGCGTCACCGCGGAAACCACACAGTGCTCTCCCACAGACGATCCGCTGTAAATGTAGCTGTCTTCTATATAGGAAGAGGCGGCCACCCTCGTGTCCCTCTCGATGTAGCTGTTGCTGCAGGCGCAGAAGCTCTCCCCAGCCTCCTCTACGCCCAGGATCTGGCGCTTCCAGTCCAGGAACTCATAATTGTCGATCTCGTCTGTCACCAGACGCAGAAGCTCCCTCGTGGTTCCAAAATGGATAAACTGCGCCGGGGACAGGCAGAGAAGCTTCAGGGAATAGGGGCTTAAGACCTCCCAGAGCGCCCTCCGGCACTGTGCCAGCTCCTCACAGAAATCTCCCTCCGGCTTTTCCAGAAGATACTGCTCCAGGGTAGAGCGGGAGGCCAGAGGATACAGGAAGTCCCCGTAAAAGCTCACCCGTGCCTTCTCATTTACAAAGCGCCCGTATTTTTCCGGGACAATCCTTCCCTTTTCTCCAATCAGGGAAAACAGGCTCTCCAGCAGATCGCAGTCCAGCATAATCGCGCCGGTGTCCAGATCTACCGCTCCCTGCCCGTTGACCGCGCCCAGGGCCCGCAGCTGCTCCTCGCTCTGCTTGTGGAGGAAGTTCGCCACATAGCCCTCTCCGTCGCCCAGGAAGACGCCGTGATCCTTTCCGGTCTCCACATCCTCCTTGATGGAAATGGCCGCCGCTCCCCGGAAGGTAAAATCGATCTGCAGCGGGTTAAACAGCAGCAGCACATCCCCGGACAGCACCAGCATCCCCTCCCGGAACCGGGCCGGCATCCCTGCCATTCCAATCATAAATTCATCGAACAGCGTGGAGCGCCGCCCGTCCGGCAGCTCTCTTGGCACCGGGGAGAACAGCTTGCCGCAGGCCGAATACTGGGGCACCCGCTTGGAGTCCCCGCCCGAATGGATCACCAGGATCCGTTTCCCCCGGAAGAAATGCTCTCCCCCTCCCTGTTCGCTTAAATATTTCATCACATGGAAGGTCGCTCCGCCGGAGCCTACCCGTTTGCCGTCCGGATCCGGAAGCACCTCGTACACAGTCCCGGCGGGCAGCCGCCCCGCCGCCAGGCGCGCGTCGATCTGCGCCCGGTAGGCAGCCGCCTGCTCCTCGTTGGAAGCAGTCAGAATCACATAATCCCACTGGATAAAGTATTTCTTCGTGAGGGATTTTTCATACTC